>JAJDTJ010000104.1 GCA_022827225.1 Candidatus Poribacteria bacterium
CCGATTGAGATTAAAAGATCGTCACAAATCGTATAAAGTGCTACAATAGTCAAGTCCATGGGGTTCTCCTTTTGTTTTTGCGTTAAAAACACTATAAAGGATATCCCATGGATTTACAAGTGGCAACTTGGGTTATGATAAAGAGTGTTAAGGACGATCTGAAGGCTTTGTATGACATCAATCTGACTCAGACGAGTTCAAAAGATGCTGTTATAAAGGTCAAGAAGTCTGTGGAATTGTCCGAAGAAATCAAGACGGCGTTGGCAGAGGTAGAGAAGCATCGCGAGAAGGTCGAAGACTTGTGGCTTGATGCCTACGATGCCTGGCAAGTGTATCACAATGCTGTCGCGGCGTATAACTCTCACCCTCATGTGAGTCCCAGGCAACGTCTGGACGTTGAAGGTTTGTATAAGTTCGTTGCAACTTCGTTGTATTCCTGTCATGGTCCGTGTGATTATCCTTTTGAGACAGACTCCTTAGCGCAGGTGTCGCATCAGGCGTATTGTTCCGAGAAGCATGGCACATCTGGAACGACGAATATCATATATTGGACGTGTTTTGGTCGCACAACATGTGATCGCTTAAATAAACATTGGAAGGAATGTCGTGCCACTAATTGCTCCGTGCTATTTCCGCCGCCGGAACATGAACATGAATATTATTACTATGATCACAAGATAAAATGTGAAAAATCGGTTTATAGTTTTTGGAATCCGAATGCAATATGTGGCACAGAGTATTACACGTGTCAACATTCGACCTGTCCAAAGAGCAATACGCACATACCAGATAGCACGAGCAGTCCGGTTGTCTCGCCCACCCCAACACCAACGCCAACAGACAACACGCCGAATTGTCCGGACTGTACATCAGATTGTAGTTCACCGTGTAGTTGTACGAATTCAGGCACGTGTGGAGGGACTGTTGTAGACAACACGCCAGATTGTTCGTATTGTACGGACGGTTGTTCGGCGTGTCCGCCTCAGATGGTTGTCTGTGCGCATTCAAATTGCTCAGAAATGGTGAGTTCTCGGACCTCGCATCGGGCAGAGTGCGGGAGTCTGCAGCACTACTATTGGCCCGGGTGTCCGAACAATACGAACTGGTGGAGTCAAGACTCCACACATGCGTTAAAGTCGTGTCGGCGGAACGGCTGCACGAACACATGGCGCAGGTGCCTCACCAAAACACCGAACTGTCCGATTTCTGGCACGAAATGTTGGGCACAGTAGCCTGCTAAACAATGTCCGAAACACACTCACATTTTTCCATTGACGCGCTTGTAATCTTTTGATAGCAGGCGCGTCTGTTTTATGACTCACGGTGTTGTTTTCGTTGTGTGTTTTGAGCCCTCTATAGGCAACTCTCGTGAGAGTCAAGGTCGTCCCCTATACCCTATACCTATACCCTATACCCCCTACCCTACACTATCAGGATTGAGTAAAAAGTTTGCAATTTGGCTAAATAGCTGCTACAATTTTCTGAGTAGGTCAGTCGTATTTTGAATTAAAGTATCAGACAGTGGGGCAACATATAAGGCGTGAAAAGACGAAAGGTTCTCATCCTCTGCATCGATGCCGGTAGCCACGACTACTTGGCAGCGAGCGACCTCCCAACCCTTCAAGAATTGGCGGAGTCCGGGTTTTATCGGCATGCCAATGCCGTTATCCCGTCTGTCACAAACGTCAATAATGTGAGTATCGCCACCGGTACGTTTCCTGAGACGCACGGCATCACGACGAATTACCATGTAGACAGAGCAACGGGTAAAGGCGAATTTATTGAGGATGACCGTTTTCTTCTCGCACCTACGCTTTTTCAAACGGCAAAAGCGTCTAAGTTTGCAGACAAAACCGCACTGTTCGTGACAAAGAAAAAACTGTTGCGGATGTTGGCATCGGGGACTGACATCGCAGTCGCAGCCGAGGATCCACCCGATGAATATATTCAGATGGCGGGCCCGGTTGAACCGATTTATTCGGCAGAGATTAATTGGTGGTTGCTCCGTGCGGTACGAGAGACGTTGCGGCTGGAAGACCCCGAACTCGTCTACTGCTCGACAACGGATTGGGTTCAGCATAAATACGCACCGGATGCCGAACACTCCCAACAGCATCTCGTTATGCTTGATGCAATCATCGGTGATATTGTCAATGAGGATCCGGAACGCGAAATCTACATCACGGCGGACCACGGAATGTTAGCGA
Source organism: Candidatus Poribacteria bacterium (assembly GCA_022827225.1). Lineage (GTDB taxonomy): Bacteria > Poribacteria > WGA-4E > WGA-4E > WGA-3G > WGA-3G. The sequence continues at coordinate 2,208 of JAJDTJ010000104.1, forward strand.
AGACCGTTGCCCTTGATCCGGGACGTGTACTTACAGAACGCGGTATCCCTGCCAGTTCGATCCCGATTATTAAGGACCGGTACGTCGCACACCACGGTAACTTGGGCGGTGCCGCTTATGTCTTTCTCAAGAACCGTGACGAGATACCAGAAGCAATTCGGCAATTGTTAGACACGTCCGGCGTTGAAGAGGCATATAACACGGAAGAGGCGGCGCAGATATTTCGGCTACATCCTGAACGGATCGGGGACATCTTCGTATTGGCAGATGAAACGACTGTCTTCGGAGAATTGGAAACCGCAGTGGAACCGACAAATGTGCGTTCGCACGGCTCGCGACACGAAAGTTACGTGCCGATTATTGGGTATAACAGTCCGTGGGCGGCGACAGATTTTGAATATAATCTTGATGTCGGCAGACTATTTTTGGAGAGTTTGCGTTAAGTAGTGGAATTCATTCACAGAGTCTCCAGGTTCTTATACCGACCTTCGCGTTATAGTAAATCCCAAAAATAAATACACACTTTCAACCCTCGGTAGGTGCGGTTTCCTAACCGCACCGATGCTAAGTGTATAAGTAATTACAGGATCTACTATAAATTATTTTAGGAGAGAGATAACAATGAGTAGAAGTAATGTATTATGGGTCGATCAAGAAACGCTTTCAAAAGACGTAAGCGGAAAAAATTATATCGTAACCGGAGCCAATTCCGGTGTTGGTCTCGAAACTACAAGACAATTGATCAAGCAAGGTGGTCATGTAATAATGGCATGTAGAAGGCCCGATGCAGCAGAGGAAGTGGCTAAAAGTTTTACCGGATTAAAAGGCAGTTATGAAGTCATGAGATTAGACCTTGCTGACCTACAGTCGGTGAGAGATTTTGCTGATGAATTCTTAAAGAGAGATGATAAGCTGGATGCTTTAGTGTGCAACGCAGGACTCGTGACCATGGGTAGTGAAGTCAAACGTACGAAAGACGGGTTTGAGATGGCCATAGGTGTTAGCTATTTCGGGCATTTCCTTCTTACTGAATTGTTGCTTGATGTATTAAAGCAAAGTGCACCATCAAGAATGGTTATTGTCTCGTCCGTTGTTCATGCCGGAAGTAGACGAAACCGGCCGGATGTGCATTTGGAAGATTTGAATTTTAACACAAGGAAATTCAATAACTTCGCTGCTTATAGTGAGGCTAAAGTCGCTGTTATATTATATGCAATGGAACTTGCGAAAAGACTCGAAGGCACAGGCGTTACAACAGCTTCCGTTCACCCAGGTTGGGCACGATCAAACTTCGGAGGCAATGGCTTGCTTATGAGAATCATGAGGGTGGTGATGGCACCGCTGAATCCTTTTATCACCGACAGTAGTGAAGAAGCAGCCCAACCATCACTTCACTGTTTGCTCTCCGATGATGCGGCAAAGCATTCAGGCGCGTATTTTAGCCAAAGTAGTGTGCTCTATAGAGACAAAGAATGTAGAGATGGCGGTTGGCCCATGACATCTCCAAATCCGAATGCCAGAAATATGGATACTGCAAAGAAATTAGTCGATCTAAGCTACAAATTGGTTGGATTAACGTAAGTGCGATAAATAAAGTTGTAGAAAACGCTCCGTGTCTGTTTTTCATAAAGCGCGAACCAATAGGTTGTGCTACAAATACAGAGCTCACGTTTAAATAAAATAGGACTTACGCAGATTGCTCTTTTGTACCATAGGAGACCGTTAGCCTGTGCCCTGAGAACGCCTCTGTTTTTGAGGGTTTATCCGCTAACAGAGCGTTATATTGTCAAAATTGCGTAAGTCTTGTAAAAGGAGAAATTATGTTATCAGAAAAAGAGAAAGCTGAAGGATGGGTATCCCTCTTTGATGGTGAAACGCTCAACGGTTGGGGCGCTACAGGAAAAGCCGAAGGATGGGTCATTGACGATGGCAGTATCCTCTGCACTGTTCGAGGTGGTAACTATCTCTATACTGAAGAACAGTACGATAACTTCGTCTTATCCCTCGATTACAAGACCGAACCGAGGGTCAACAGCGGGATATTCATCCGTTGGGCCGACCTGAATAATCCTGTTCAGACCGGACTTGAAATTCAGATTTTAGACACACACGGCAAAGCACCGACGACGAATCACGACTGCGGCGCGCTTTACGATGCTCTGGGACCGACCCGGAATACTTGTAAACCTGCGGGTGAGTGGAATACGATGGTGATTACATGCGACGGTAGCATCGTTGCCGTGACGCTCAACGACGAAGAGATCGTCCGCGCCGATCTCGATGAGTGGGACACACCGCACAAAAATCCTGATGGCAGCAGAAATAAGTTCGGCATCGCCCTCAAGGATTTTCCGAGAAATGGACATATCGGCATCCAAGACCACGGTGGGAAGATCTGGTGCAAGAACATTAAGGTCAAGCCACTATAGGACTATCTATAAACTATTGCGTCCATGCGTGGTTCCCAGATGCCTCAATTGGGCGCAACCAAAAGAAAGGAAATTGATGACACAAACGGACATCACTCATCTTTTGGGTTGCCTTCCAGACTTACTGTGTGTTTAGGAGGATTAGCACTGAAAAGTGCGGTTTTGATGCTAACGTTTGCATCTGCCTTACGTTGAGTCGGCAACTGACACTCAAAGGTATTTAATATAGTGTTGAGTATGTCTAACTGTGGGACATCCTCGTTAAAGAGGGTATCCGAGAGAATTTCAGCATCAATACCCGTTCTTTTAGAAAGTTCAGAAACGCCACCCTGTGATTCTATAAAAGTTCGGAGTCCTTTCAAAAAGAAAGGGAGATCACCATCAGCAAGGTATTCCTCCAATGTTAATTGGAGATAGTCAATTGCTGCTTCCTGATCATTCGCAAGCCTCTGCTTTTGGTACTCACGCCAATTTCCGATTTCTCTCATGGGTGTGCCTCCTTCCCGCCTTGCGCCTCTACCACATCACGCAGTGCCATCCAGAGCGATGCTGTGTTGCCATCCTCCTTATAGTCAGTTAACGCTGCCTCCAGATAATACATCGCAAACTCTGTGTCTGTGAGGTCTTTTAAGAGGTCATCCCTGAAACTGGTAGTCTGTTCAAGTATAGTTTCTGTGTTCATGGTCTCTGTCCCTTACTTTTTACCGAAGTTTCCCTCTTGTAGACGTGCAATTCGTCTCTGAATGTTTGCGCGTGTTCTTTTATTTCCGAGTTGTGTCAACCACTGACGGAACGGGTTACGTCCTTCTGGTGTGATATAGTTTCTGACCTCTCGGGCAATGATTTGCATATTTTTAAGTATAACACATTTGCACGGTATTTTCAAATGGGTGTGTAAAGTTTTTGGCTCGCGATTTTTTAGCATATCGTCTTTTGTAGCGTCCACTGTTACCTTGCACCCTAACGAGCCTAACCACCTACAAAAACTTTCAATTATTTATCAAACTCACCGTAAATAAAAAATAAATTTGCACCTCTACATTATATATGTTATTATATACATACTAATTAAATTATATTAATCAAGCAAAAAAATAAAAATAACCCTTCACCCACACAAAGGCGTACAAAACGTAGACTCGGTTAAAACGAAAACCCTTTTGCCTAACGACTCAGAGTCACCCCAAACGCAAATCGGAAATCGCAAATCGAAAATGTTACACTTTTCGCCTTTTTTTCAAATACGAACCTATAACACAATTGCCTCTGAACCCTTACAACGACTAAGTTTATCGCAATGGCACATCCATACCCAATGTTACACAGGTGTAACATTTTAAAGACAGGCGCACTGTCTCTTAAAGTCCCTGATAAGCGGACACTTGCGATCGCAACCCGAACCTGAACTGCCCTAACTCATCGCAGAAAAAAATATAACGCAGATTTTTGCGTACAAAAAAAATTAAAGTGTCTTTATGACAAAAATCACAGCAGCCGAACGCGTCTTTCTAGCGCGCGCCGAAGCCGTTACCAAGAAGAAACGCACACGCGCCGCACACTACGAACAGCAGCTGCTCGTCTTGATGGCAGAACTCCAGCCTGGAAACATGTCAAAGGTTTCCAAGCAGATTCTGAAAATCCTGACGCAACTCGAAAAAACGGAAGCCGAACAGGAGGCACACGCACAGAAAGTCAACGAATTACGGGCAAAGCAACAGACCGAACAAGCCTTAATCCGTCTCTGCGCCGAGGCGAACAAACTCGCCGGCACGGACGGAGCAAACTTCTTCACCAAAGCAGGTAAGATTTTTGACAATCAATAGGAGACCCAGATGAACGAAACGATGACAGAACAGCAAACCAAACAACAAGCGTTTGACGAAACCACGCAGGCGTATGTCTCTAAAGATGCCATGGAGAACAGCTATAGAGAAGAAAACGCCCTAAGATTAGACGTATCAAACACTGCCGACATTTTGCCCGATCAACGATGGGAATGGGCAACGCCGAACTGGAACGATACACTCACAGACGCGGAGATATTTAGAGCCTGCGGTGAAGTGTCAGACACACTCAAAAGCATGTTAGACACACTGCAACCCCATGACGTGATCCACGACATCAGCGACTTCTTAAATGCCTCCTTTTCTGAACGCATCAAGACGCATATCGTGATGTTAGTCGCCGGCACCGAGACCGTAGAAGGCGCATGCCGACACTGCTTTGGTCTTTACGATACCGATAGCCAAGAACTCGGTCAGGAGATGACGATATGGCGGACACTCACACACGTCTTAGATACCGTCTCCGTCTTTAACGCATTCCTTGAACGGGCATGGCACCTGAACCCGACAAGCCAGTATTTCCCTAAACGATACCAAGAGATCGCCGATGCCGTTCGCGAGGCACATTTGGATAACCACCTCCGCCAACGCACCGCGTATGCCGACCCTTACAACCAACTCGAATTATTGAACGAGACGCTGAAAAAACTCGCCTATCAATTCAAGCACTGCAACGACCCAGCCCAATCATGCAAACTTGCCAACGCAAAAGTCCGTGTGGTAGGGGCAATGCACATCATCAACGAGAAATTAGAACAGAAACATCACGCAGCGATTCAGGACGCAGTACACATCGCCCTGAACGCCCCAATGGAAATCGAGTGAAACCTAATAGTTTCTTAAAATTGAATGCCCCTCGGTTTTACCTAAAATTTTATGGACAATCGGCAAAAATTGTGATATACTATCTACACTATGCCAACGAATCTTGAAAACATACGGAATTTCTGTATTTTAGGACACATCGACCACGGGAAAAGCACACTCAGCGACCGGCTTATTGAGCATACCAACACGCTCGCCGAGCGCGAGATGCGGGCACAAGTGCTTGATCTGATGGACCTGGAACGTGAACGCGGTATCACTATTAAAGCCACCGCTGTTAAACTCCACTATCCTGCGACCGACGGAAACCGTTACGAACTTAACTTGATTGATACGCCTGGACACGTCGATTTTACCTACGAGGTTTCACGTAGCCTTGCGGCGTGTGAAGGCGCAATTTTAATTGTCGATGCTGCGCAAGGCGTTGAAGCACAAACTTTGGCAAACGCCTATCTCGCTATCGACAACGATCTCGAAATTGTTCCTGTCATCAATAAAATAGATTTACCGACGGCGCGTCCTGATGAAGCCAAACGACAGGTAGAAGAAGTTATCGGCATCCCCGCAGACGATGCACTCCTCGTGAGTGCGAAAATGGGGATCGGTATCCCTGAGATATTGGAAGCGATCGTCAACCGTATCCCTGTCCCTGCCGGTGAAACGGAGGCGCCGTTGAAGGCACTTGTGTTGGATTCTGTTTACGATAACTATCGTGGTGTCATCATGTACACCCGAATTTTCGATGGCAGTGTCAAACCGGGTGATAAGATCCAACTCATGAAGACGAGACGCGCCTATGAGGTTGAAGAGGTCGGTATCTTTACACCAGAGATGCAGCCGACGACAGCGTTGGACACCGGTGCAGTCGGCTATCTTATCGCGGGTATCCGGGAGATTGACAACGCGAAAATTGGGGATACAATCACACAGCAGAAAAAACCGACGGCTGAACCGCTGCCCGGCTATCGTGAAATGAAGCCGCTTGTGTTCAGCGGTCTGTATCCGGCAGATACGAACCAATTTCCGGCATTGCGAGAGGCACTTGATAAACTGCGCCTCAACGATTCCTCTTTCAATTTTGAACCCGAAACTTCTGTCGCACTCGGTTTCGGGTTTCGGTGCGGTTTTCTCGGATTGCTCCACATGGAGATTATCCATGAACGCCTTGAACGTGAATTTGGACTCGAACTCGTCCGGACGGCACCGAGTGTGATGTACCGCGTTTACTTAAAAACGGGTGAGTACGTGTCCGTTGATAACCCTGCCCACCTTCCAGAGCCGAATAATATCGAACATATTGAGGAGCCGTATGTCAATATTGACATTATCGTGCCGCGCGAGTACATCGGCAATGCGATGGAACTTTGTCAGAAGCGGCGGGGTGTATATAAGCGGATGAACCAATTGGACGCGAGCCGTGTACAATTGCTCTACGAACTCCCGCTCAGTGAAATGTTGACGGACTTCTATCCGAAACTTAAATCGCTGACTCGCGGATACGGTTCATTAGAATACGACATCGGTGATTACAAACCCGAAAAATTAGTGAAGTTGGATGTGCTGCTTAACGGCGACCCTGTGGATGCACTTTCGACTATCCTACCTCGCGATACGGCAGAAACGCGTGGAAAAGCGTTGGTGACAAAATTAAAAGAATTAATTCCACGCCAAATGTTTGAGGTACCGGTTCAAGCGGCGATTGGGAACAAAATTGTCGCGCGCGAGACCGTTCGCGCCCTCCGAAAAAATGTTACAGCGAAATGCTATGGTGGTGATGTATCCCGAAAACGGAAGTTGTTGGAGAAGCAGAAAGAGGGTAAGAAACGTCTCAAGCAGATCGGTAGGGTTGACGTACCGCAAGAAGCGTTTACAGCGATGCTCTCAACCGATGAGTAATAATACCAAATCTGAATAACTATATAATGGATGTGCCAGCGCATGAACAAAACAACACTATCTAAACAGCAAAAATTAAAAATTTGGTTCCGAGAGCAGGCACTACCTTTTGTCGTTTTACTGATTCTTATGTTCGGTTTTGTCCGTCCTTTTGTCGTTGAAGCGTATAGAATCCCCTCTGGCTCGATGGAGGATACACTGCTCGTCGGTGACCATATTTTCGTGTGTAAGTTTATCTATGGCGTTAAGATCCCGGGCACAGATATAAGAATCTTTGATGTTCATCAACCTGCACGCGGCGATGTTTTCGTCTTTATTCCATCACATGACGAGCGAAATTTTATCAAGCGCATTGTAGCCATTGAAGGGGATACCGTTGAAACGCGTGGTGATACGCTTTATGTAAACGGTGAAGCCGTTGATGATAGCACCTACACAAAACATCTGAAATTCAGCCACTTTAAGAAAAAGAAAGATTTTCCACCGTTCCAGAATCCAGAATATATTCCAACTGGTGAGGGTTTCGACGATTATACTTTAACCGCGAGTCAATTTCGACGTCAATTTCCTGATGGCAAGCCGTTTACTGTTCCGAAAGGAATGGTTTTCGCGATGGGTGATAATCGTGACCTGAGCAGCGATAGTCGAACCTGGGGACCAGTGGCTGTAGATGCTATTAAGGGACAGGCTTTCATGATTTGGTGGTCGGTTGCTGATCGTCCTGTAAAGTTCTGGGAAATATGGAAATTAGTGGGCAATATCCGGTTTAACCGAATTGGTAAGTTGATCCGTTCCGAACCAGATGCGTTCAGGTCAAACTAATCTAAAAAAGGAGAACAATTCATAAAGGCAATATACTATTATGAGTGATAATGATACCCAATTATCCAAATGGCAAAAATTTCGGAAGACTGTTGTATGGGAATATGCGCAAGTCATCGTTGTGGCACTCATTCTCGTTTTCGGTTTTATACGTCCTTTCGTTGTTGAGGCGTTCAAAATTCCGTCTGGTTCGATGGAAGATACGCTCCTTGTTGGAGATAGGATTCTTGTCTGTAAGTTTATCTACGGCATTACGATTCCGGGTACCAACATCAAAGTTCTCGATTTCCATAAGCCTGCCCGCGGTGATGTTTTCGTCTTTATTCCGCCGCATGATCGGGAACGGAACTTCATCAAACGCATTGTAGCGGTAGAAGGGGATATGATTGAAACACGTGGCAATACACTCTATGTGAACGGTGAAGCCGTTGATGACAAGTACTATGCCAAACATGTAACTTTCGATCACTTCAGGAGGGGCGATTTTCCGCCGTTCCGTCAACCGGAGTACCTACCGGATACTGAGGAATTTTCTGATTATACCTTGACCTCAAGTCAATTTAAGCGCAAGTTTCCTGATGGTAAGCCGTTTAAGGTACCGAAAGATAAGGTTTTCGCGATGGGGGACAATCGCGATCAGAGTAGCGATAGCCGCTCTTGGGGGCCCGTAGATGTGAGCGATATCAAGGGGCAAGCGTTTATGGTATATTGGTCATTTGCCGTGCCACCAGCGAGTGACGCACACCCAGCGAAAATATGGGAAGTTTGGAAACTGATAGGAAAGGTCAGATTTAAGCGAATTGGCAAACTCATTCATGCCCACCCGTAATGTGCAATTTATAGTGACTTCTAAAAAATGTATTGACCTATGCATCAAGATCAACGACACGTTATCATCGGAACCGCAGGACATGTTGACCACGGGAAAACAGCACTCGTCGGCAGGCTCACCGGTATGGAGACGGACCGCCTCAAGGAAGAACGGGAGCGGGGCATGTCTATTGAGTTAGGTTTCGCCTATTTCGATTTACCGGATAACTCGCGCGCAGGTATTGTTGATGTACCCGGGCACGAAAAATTTATCCGCAGCATGCTCTCGGGCGCCTACGGTATGGATGTTGTTCTGTTCGTTGTTGATGCGAAGGAGGGCGTGCAGGAACAGACGCTCGAACATCTGGCGATTTTGGACCTGCTCGGAATTTCAAACGGTATCCTCGTGATGACGAAATCCGACTTGGCGACCGCCGAGGAACTGGCTGAAGCGGCTGAAATGACACAAGAGATGCTTGTTGGCACAAGTCTTGAAGGCATACCGACTGTGAGCGTTTCCGCGATAACCGGTGCTGGGATTGAAACGTTGAAGGAGACGATTGTTCAACAGGTAGCACTCGCAACGAAATCGGAAGAAAATGACGGTATTCCGAGGCTATATATTGACCGCGTGTTTACTCTGCAAGGCTTCGGCGTTGTTGTAACAGGTACGCTTATCGGCGGCTCTATTAATCGAGAGCAGCGGATGGTGCTGCTGCCGCAAGGTGATGTTGTTCGGGTTCGCGGGATACAGGTACACAATGAACCTGCATCGGTCGCTTATGCCGGTCAGAGAACCGCCTTGAATCTTTCTGGTACGTCTGCACAGGACATCCAGCGCGGTGATGTCCTCTGTCCTATTGATTATTCACAAGTGACGGACAACATAGACGTGTCTTTACAGGTGTTATCTTCGTTTCCGCGAATTATTGAGCACTGGAGCCGTTTCCGCGCGTATCTCGGTACCCGTGAAATATTTTGTCGGTTGATTCTACTGGTTGATGAGGCGATCCTACCCGGCGACAAAGTGCAGGCACAACTCCGTTTAGAACACCCGATTTTGACGTTTAGGGGTGACCGAATTATTGTCCGTGATTTCTCGGCGCAACATACGATCGGCGGCGGCGAGGTCATCAATCCGTTTGCACCGAAGCATAAGCGGTTCACGCCGGAAACGATCGCGACTTTATCACAGTGGGAGGAAGCCGATGATGCACAGGTCGTCAATATTGTATTGGCGAATAGCGAAAGGCTTTGCGTGTCAGAATCGTTTCTTTATTACTATCTGCCGCATTCGCAAACGGATGTGAAAGCGATTTTAAGCAGTCTCGATGCTGAAGGAAAAATCATCCGTTGGGATGAATCTGGTAGGGAACCGCTCGTCTCCGATGCAGAACGGACAGCTGCAGTTAAAGCGAAAATGATAGACGGTCTTACAGCGTTTCACGAGGCGCAGCCGCTCCTTGCTGGTCAAAATACTTCGCAGCTTCGGCGCAATCTAAGTCTTGATGAACAGAGTTTTGAAAAACTCACAAACCAACTCATCAAGGAAGGCGAACTTATTAAAGAGGGAAATTTGCTCCGGTTAGCTTCTCACGAGATCCAGTTTTCTCAAGAAGAGGAGACGGCGAAAGAGAAGTTGGAACAACTGTTTTTGGAAGCCGGTATGAATACGCCGACGCTCAGCGAACTCCAGACCCTGCTGCCAGAATATACACCGAAAGTCGTTGAATCTACCTTTTACGCGCTTTTAAACTTGGGGCGATTTGTTAAGATAGCGGAGAATTTTTTTATTCACAAAACGAGATTTGAAGAGATCAGCGACACATTAACTGCGTACCTACGTGAAAATGGGACGATAACCGTTGCGGAGTTCCGAGAAACCGCCGAGACTTCACGAAAATACGCCGTACCTTTTTTAGAGTACTGCGATACGCAGAATCTTACGGTTCGTGATGGGAACATCCGAAGGTTACATCCACGGCATTTGGAAACGTGATTTGATGGTTTAAAAAATTATGGGGGAGGATAGGGTCCGGTGGCCCTACCGGTCTTCAAAACCGGATAGTCCATACACGTGGATTGGTGGGTTCGACTCCCACCCTCTCCCGCCATCGGCTGAGAAGTAACCTAAGTTGCTACAGATAAGGTTTAGTTATAAAATCTCTGGATTTTGAAAGGTTCGTGCCGTGCCGAGATCTGCCTGACAGTTCTCGTTAGGGCGAAATTAAAAAATGCTGAAAACGCTCCCCATAGTTAACACAAAAACAGCGCAGAACCGACATCCAGTGTGGATAAAGGCGCGCATTCCGGGCGGCGGTAACTACGCTGAACTTAAAAAACTGATGCGGGATTTGCAACTCCATACCGTCTGTGAAGAGGCACGATGCCCGAATATCGGTGAATGCTGGAACAGTCGCACTGCCACCTTCATGATATTGGGTGATGTCTGTACGCGGCGGTGTATGTTTTGTGCTGTCAAAAAAGGGAATCCTGATGGAAACGTTGATACCGATGAACCGCGCCGGCTTGGGGAGGCGGTCGGTTATCTAAAATTGAAACATATTGTTATTACGTCCGTCAACCGTGATGATCTTAGCGATGGCGGTGCAAGTGTCTTCGCTGAATGTATCGCTGAAGCTCGGAAACATCGTCCAGGATGTACAGTAGAGGTGCTTATCCCGGACCTTGAAGGGAATTGGGATGCACTTGCGGTTATCGTTCGAGCCCGCCCGGAGGTGCTGAACCACAATACGGAGACGGTCCCGCGCCTTTATCGTCGTGTCCGTCCGTACGCAAATTACCAGCAGACATTAACGCTCCTGCAAATCAGTAAACAGCTCGATACGCAGATGCTCACAAAATCCGGACTTATGGTCGGCTTAGGTGAAACCGTGACAGAACTCTTGGAGACAATGCAGGATATTCGTAGTACCGGTTGCGATATTCTTACGATTGGGCAATATCTTTCACCATCTCCGCGGCATCTGCCGATTCAACGCTATTATACCCCTGAAGAATTTGATGAGCTCAAAGAGGCTGGTATAGAAATAGGATTTCGACATGTAGAATCGGGTCCACTCGTTCGGAGTTCTTACCACGCGCGAGAGCAAGCGCGAATCGGGCAGCACTAACAGGATTGCCTTTTTCAGTGCTGCGATCTCTGATCGAAAATTTTCGGTGTTTACATAAAACCTGATTTTTGCTAAACTACTATTTTAGATGGCGAATTCATAGCAGATTGGGTATCTCTTTTCATAGGTGTGCATGATAGGTGTGCATCTGTCTTTACCGAGGGAAATAATGATCCGAGTAATAATTAATGGGGCATGTGGTCGTATGGGACGACTCATCATTCAAGGTGTGACGCAACAAGATGACATGGAAATTGTTGGCGCGATTGAATACCCCGAACACCCACAAATTGGCAGTGATGCCGGTGTCGTCGCAGGTATCGGAGAGATTGGGGTTGCTGTCACAGGGGCACTTGAAGATGTCCTTGAGGATGCGGATGTTGTCATTGAGTTTTCAAAACCGGAAGTAACGGTCCAGCACCTCAAGCAGGTTGTTGATGCAGATAAAGCGATGATAATTGCGACAACCGGGTTTAACGCTGATGAACTCGCGACTGTTAAAGAACTCGCATCTCAAATTCGCTGCGTGATGGCGCCGAATATGAGTCTCGGTGTCAACGTAATGATTCAGGCACTTGAACTCATCGCCAAAGCACTCGGAGACGATTATGATATTGAGGTTATAGAGGCACATCATAACCACAAAGCGGATTCGCCAAGCGGTACCGCGCTCCGTTTAGCCGAGACGGTCGCTGCGGCATTGGATCGAGACTTAGACGAGGTCGGTGTCTACGGCAGACACGGCATTGTCGGTGCGAGACCGAAGAAGCAGATTGGCATTCATGCGGTGCGCGGCGGCGATATTGCCGGTGATCATACGGTGCTGTTTGCGACTGAGGGTGAACAACTCAGTGTTGTCCATCGTGCGCACAGTCCCGAAGCGTTTGCGAAAGGTGCGATTCGTGCCGCGAGATGGGTCGTTGATGCCCCTAAGGGATTGCACGATGTCAGCGAAGTCCTTTTTCAGAAGTCGTAGGAACTAACTATAGGTTCAAAGGAATCTCTGATGATCCGTGTTGTTATTATTGGTGTTTGTGGTCGTATGGGACGATGTATCACGCGCTGCATTACTCAACAAACCGATATGCGACTCGTTGGGGCTATCCAATATCCATCGCATCCACACATCGGGAGTGATGCTGGTGTCGTCGCAGGTATTGGTGACATCGGTGTAGCGATCGCAGACGAACTTGACGATGTACTTGAAGATGCGGATGTTGTCATTGAGTTTTCAAAACCTAAAGCGACACTCGGATATCTTCGACAGATTGTTAATACAGATAAAGCTATCGTCATTGGCACAACTGGATTTATTGACGATGAACTCGCGACTCTCAAAGAACTCGCCTCACAGACTCGCTGCGTGATGGCACCGAATATGAGTCTCGGCGTTAATGTGATGATTCAGGCACTTGATTTAATTGCCAAAGCCCTTGGAGATGATTATAATATTGAAGTAATAGAGGCACATCATAATCATAAAGCAGATTCACCAAGTGGGACAGCATTCCGATTAACAGAGACGGTCACCACGGCACTTGGACGAGATTTAGACGAGGTAGGCATTTACGGCAGACACGGCATTGTCGGTGCGAGACCGAAGAAGCAGATTGGCGTTCATGCGGTGCGCGGCGGCGATATTGCCGGTGATCATACGGTGCTGTTTGCGACTGAGGGCGAACAACTCAGTGTTATCCATCGCGCGCACAGTCCTGAAGCGTTTGCGAAAGGTGCGATTCGTGCCGCGAGATGGGTCGTTGATGCCCCTAAAGGATTGCACGATGTCAGCGAAGTCCTTTTTCACAAACACTAATTGGAAGTCTCAATTTTTGACGTTCCTATATCTTGTGTCTGTCGTTTTTCTGATTGGATGTGAAGACACAACGTCTAAGAAACAGGTCCGCTATGTATGGAAAACCGTTATGGAGGGGGATTGGAGTTCTCACCTTTATGACGTGCATTTCATCTCTGAGACACACGGATGGGCAGTCGGTAATTCGGTTGAGGTAACACCGGAACACGACATTGGAGAAGGTGGAGAGAGTCTCATTATCCACACGAAAGATGGTGGAAACACATGGCACCGACAGAACAGTGGCGTTTTCGGTAAACCGCTGCGAAAGGTCTATTTCCGATCGGCATTGGAAGGTTGGTCTATTGGCGAAGAAGGCGTACTCATTCACACTTCTGATGGTGGGAAAACGTGGGAGTTGATTGAAACGTCTACAAAGAATAATCTCAACGATTTTTTTATCGCGGAAACGGTAGGTTGGATCGTCGGAGATTGGGGGACACTGCTCAAGACAACCGATGGCGGACAGACATTTACTGAGCTTGACGGAAGCGTATTCGGTCGTAAGTCCTTGAAAAGTATACATTTCGCAAATGAAACCGATGGCTGGGTCGTTACCTATAATACACCGACATCAACGACAGAAAAAAAAGCAGGTTATATCTATCAGACGACGGATGGCGGTGTTACTTGGAGCGAACAGTTCGCCACAGGAGCCGCGCTCTTCAGCGTTTATTTTATTGATAATCAGACAGGTTGGGTTGTTGGCGATCGGCGGAGTGCCTTCGCGACGAGCGATGGTGGGGAGACGTGGCAATTTATTACAGATGGGAGTAACCAACGTCATAAGACCAGTTATGGACAACCGGAATATCTTGGCAATGAACCGTTGCACACCTTTACACTCTATGATGTTGCGTTTGTAGATGCTCAGAACGGCTGGATTGTCGGGGATTTGGGAGTAATCCTCCATACGTCGTCGGGCGGGAAAGGAAAATGGAAACATCAACGCGGCGGACCCCGCTTTCACAACAGTGCTGACGCTGTTTTGCTGGGTGTTCATTTCGTCAGTACCCGGCTCGGCTGGGTTGTTGGTGAAAACGGTACGATTCTACACACCCGCAACGGCGGCGTGACATGGGAGTCGCAGTCGAGTCCGAGTCATCTTTTGGTAGGGGTCTGTGCTGTTTCCCCCGAAGAAGGATACGCTGTTGGGGATCGCGGTGCTATCCTACGAACTGAGGATGGTGGTACCAAGTGGCAGGCGCAGGACAGTCGGACGACGGAGTGTTTCGGTGCCACACACTTTGTATCTGCAAAAAAAGGGTGGGCAGTCGCTGAAGCCGGTGTCGTTCTGCACACCGTAAACGGTGGAGTTGTGTGGGAACGCCAGACTTCCGGGACACAGCAGGACCTGCTCGGTCTTTTCTTTGTCGATGAAAAAACAGGATGGTGCGTCGGCAGTGCCGGTGAGATCATCCACACAAGTGACGGCGGAAAGACGTGGCAACAGCAGAAGAGCGGAACAGCTTGGCACCTCTTTGATGTCCATTTTACTTCAAAAAAAGAAGGGTGGGCAGTGGGTCTCTTCGGAACGGCATTACGTACCGTTGATGGGGGCGAAACATGGAGATCGTCGAAACTGAGTCGCCAACTTTTAAAATTGGATAGCGGTGGCAATGTCTGGCTTGATGCTGTCTACTTTGTTTCACCAGACACCGGATGGATTGTCGGTATTGATGGTCGGATATATCACACAAGTGATCGTGGGAACAGTTGGACTCGCCAGGAAAGTCATAGGGAAAATTTTCTTGACGATGTGTTTTTCATCTCTGAAACAGAAGGGTGGATTGTTGGAAAGCAGGGGTTAGTTCTGCATACAAAAGATGGTGGGCACAATTGGCGCCCTCAATGGACAGATACCCGAACGGATCTGAAGGCGATTTACATAAGTCGTGCGGATAGTGGATGGGTGGTTGGTCAAAACGGAACGATTCTCAAGTATGAGGCTGTTCCGTGAACAAGTATTCCTATACCATAAGGAAAAAGAAAATGACAGACGAACAAAAATACCTATTTGACTTACAAGGTTTCATCGTGTTAGAGGGCGTTATTCCAGAGTCAGTGATTGCTGCCTGTAACACTGTGTTGGATACGTACGAGAATATGCCGCCTGAAGACTATCCGCCTCCACTGTGTCTCGGTACACAGCGAACGGAGAAGGAACTCTATATCTCCAATATTCTGGAGGCAGACAGTGTCTTTAACGCGCTCATTGACATTCCGGGGGTACTGGACGTAATTCAAGGCGTAACCGGTGGTCCCTATCGACTCAATCACACTTACACGATTTACCGGTGGGGCGGCGGTTATACCGGGTTGCACATGCACGGAACACCCATTATCCCGAAATGCCAATACCACTGCAGAAACGGACAAATGGTATCGACCTTGACGAAGGCGGTTTTTCCGATGTTGGATTGCGCCGTGGAAGATGGGTGTTTCGCTGTTATACCGGGCGCCCATAAGAGCAATTTCCCTAAGCCTTGGGGAGGTCATCCGGATGAAAATCCTGTGCTGACACCGATTCCAGCGAAAGCAGGGGACGCTATCATCTTTACGGAGGCACTAACACACGGGTCTGTCATCAATGTTTCTGGCAAATCGCGTCGGACGCTTTATTACTGTTACAGCATCGGTTATATGCCGGATTGGGGCGGTCAAGGTTTGCATTTTAGTCCAAACGTTATGGACGGACTCACTGAAACACAGCAATCGATCCTTCATCTGAAGTAAGTAGTTAACAGTCTTCAGTTAACAGTTTTCAGTAACACGCGTTTTTGTAGAATAGGCTGTTAGCCTGTTCACTGAGAATTAGCCTGTTCACTGAGAACGTTAATGTGATTATTGATAGTTATTAAGGGAGAAAATTTTGATTTCATTTTCGGAACGGTTACAAAAACTTCCACCCTATCTCTTTGTGGATTTACGTCAAAGGATGCAGGCTGCGAAAGCGCGAGGCGTTGACGTGATTAGCCTCGGCATCGGTGACCCTGATGTCTCGACCCCGGATCCGGTTGTTGAGGCGCTCGTGCAGTCGATCCAGAACCCTAAAGACCCAGACCGGCATCGCTACGGGTGTGACATCCCTGTTGAGGATTTTCCGCAAGCCGTGCTTGACTTCTATCAGAGGCGTTACGGGGTTACGCTCTCCGAAGATCAGGTCGCTACGACACTCGGCAGTAAAGATGCGATCGTCAAACTGTCACTCGGCATCCTTAACCCTGGTGATATTGGCATTGCGGCGAGTCCGGGGTACCCGACATATAATATCGGACACGTTTTTGCGAGTGCAACGACGTACTACGCGCCGATTCTGCGAGAAAACGATTTTTATGTTGACTTTGATGCGATTCCTGATGAAATCAAACGCCTCGCCAAAGTTCTCTGGATCAACTATCCGAACAACCCAACGACGGCTACCGCTGATCTGAATTTCTTTGAGCGTGCCGTGGAATTTGGGAGACAAAACGACATCCTAATTGCGCACGACAATGCTTATAGCGAGAATACGTACGACGGCTATCGTTCTCCGAGCATCTTGCAGGTCGATGGTGCTGCTGAGGTTGCTGTCGAATTCTTCTCATTGAGTAAAGCGTTTAATATGACTGGATGGCGATTAGGGTTTGTTGTTGGTCATCCGACTGCTGTGAATGCTGTCAAGACAGTTAAGGACAACATTGATAACGGCTCACTCCGCGCGCTTCAGTTCGCGGGTGCGAAGGCGCTTTCGATCGCTGAGAAGATTACGCCGCCGATAAACGCTGTGTACCAAAAACGGCGTGATGTTGTCGTAGATGCTTTGATGGAAAGCGGATGGGAAATAGAAAAACCGAAGGCGACAATATATGTGTGGGCACCCGTTCCACCGCGTTTCGAGGGGTCAAGTCGTGCTTTTGCAACAGCACTCCTTGAAGAAGTCGGCGTTGTCGTGACACCTGGGCTCGGATACGGGCAGTGGAGCGAAGGGTACTATCGAATCTCACTGACTTATCCAGATGAAGTCATCGGTGAAGCGATTTCACGTATCCGTGATTTTGCACATTAATGCCCAAAGCACCGATCCATTAACATTTCTGGTTGGTAATGTGTATAAGACTCTATACTAACTTCTGTTTAGAAAGTTTCAGACATATACAAATGGCTCCTAAAAACCTTATTTTATTACTACTGAGTATAATTTCCGCTGCAGTTCTCGTTTATAGCAGCGCAACGGCTGAGCAGGTTCAAACCTATACTGTCGCAGATGGCTTGGTGGGTCCTATTGTTCCGGTTATTTTCCAAGACAGTCGTGGTGCGCTTTGGTTCGGCTCTGATCGCGGCGGTGTGAGCCGGTTTTACGACAACACTTTTAAACCGTATGTTGGATCTCTGAACACTTATGAGGACGTTGAGGCAGGTGCACTGCTTGGGCAGACGCAGCAAATCGTTGAAGATAAATGGGGACATATCTGGTTTCTTACACGTGTTCCTTCGGAAAAATCGGGTAGAGTCAGTCGGTTTGACGGTAATTCGATCAGTTACATAGGGACCGGGAATTCAATTATCACGGACCGACACGGTGATGTATGGATCGGTAAAGATCATGTGTTAACGCAGTACGTGACACCGGGTGTCGACAGACTGCCGCAGCCGCAGCCGCACGAAATTATAGGCGAGGATCTAATCCGATCGACAACTTTGACGATAGATATTGTCTTTGAAAGCAAAGATGGAACGCTCTGGCTTGGCGGGAGTGAGGGTGAAGAGGTAAAGAACGGTGTCATTCTAAGTTTTCGTAGGAACCGTTGGGGACGCGTGGCGCTTGGTGATGGTGCCGATACCGACGATGAAACAGAGGTCAGCACACCGCGTATTCATCCGAATGCCGGGTTTACGCGACACGATGTGTCCGATCTTAATGTGGTTAGCGCGGTTGAGGCGATCGCTGAAGATTCCACTGGCCACCTTTGGTTTGGCGGTGAAAATCTCCTCCTCCGGTTTGATGGAACAGATTTTCAACAGATTCTCCCGACTTGGTCTTACACTGGACGCAAATCTTCAGATGAAACGTCATTGAGAAGACCTGCTTCAATTAAAGTTGACACGAAGGGCGACGTGTGGTTTAGTGATGATAGACCAACGAGACGGTGGGATGGCTTCGGGTTACGGACACCACAAGATGTATACGGATTCCTTGAAATTGAGGATAAAAGGCAGAGTCTATGGTTCATCAGCGAACCTCGTGGGGTCCGTCAATATGACGCTGACTTCAAACTGCTTTTAGATAACGCGAATAGTAGACTCGAAAACGATGAGATCCGAACAATATTTGAAGCCGTTGATGGTAAATTGTGGTTCGGACACAACAACGGTGTAACGATCCTTGACCCGACACCTGCTGTAATTACACATGCGAAACTTGGGACCAGTCGCGTACGCACGATGTATGAGGATAGTCGCGGCTACCTCTGGTTCAGTGTCCCAGGTGCTGTCGCGCGGTATGATGCAAAGATAGATGAAATCACAACATCTTCATTTAGGCTAAATCCTGAGCAAACCGCACCTGGTAGTGAACCGAATGTGAACCGTCGTTCTCAGTCTGAAATCTTAAAAATATTTGAAGTTGGCAAAGACATCTGGTTTATTAATGAACCGATATCTCGTAGTGCTTCAACTCGGTACACATTTTTCCGGTATGAGAGTGGAAACTACGGACCCCAGATTTCTATTTCTGTCCGCACAAAAATTGGACCCGGCGGCGACAGATCAGATAGCAACCCGGAGGTACTTCTCAGCGAAGGCGAACATGTTTGGATGGCTTTTGGGGGACATATTTTTAAAGCGGATGCTATGGGGCTTTTACGCATTACAGAAAGCGGTGTGCAAAGAATTTTATTTGAAAAAACATCTGAAGTAGATGTCGGGACACCAGCGTTTGAGATAGATCCGGGCCCAGTTCCGATTACAGACTTATACAAAGATTCGGAAGGTAGATTATGGGTGCATTTCGCCAACGGGAACATAAAACGCTATCCGAGGGCTTTCAATCTTGCAGCATCTACGACGCGTCCTATTCTGCCGGATGTGCTACAGTTCAAAGCAACTCACCTTGTAAAATCAACACTCGAAGATAAATGGTACTTCAATGCGGTGACAGGAAAATTAATACGCTGGAACGACACCGAATCTGAGAAGCCGATTATTCTTGACGGCGGATCAAGTGCCGCGCCCCTTGCAGTGTGGCAAGATCCGACAACGGAGATCGACAGAATCACTTTCGTTTTTCCTGAGGCACTTAAGACCTATCACGGTAAAATGCTGAAAACTGTTGATTCTATTGGGCCGATTGATACTGTGAACGCTTCTCTGGTTACGAGAGATGGTGTTCTCTGGTTAGCGACATCCCAAGGTGCTGTCCGATACGATGGAACAAGGCTGAGGACTTATACAAGGCAGGAAGATGGATTTCTTGTGGATAATGTACGCGATGTCATAGAGGACAGCCGCGGGAATATATGGTTTGCGACGAGAGGTGGCGGCGCTATCCGCTATGATGGCGAAACTTTCCACAGTCGAACGACGAAGAACGGATGGGCACACAACAACATTTCAAAAATCCTCGAATCTTCGGAGAAAGACATCTGGTTTGCGACTGAAGGTGGTGTTACGCAGTATACACCAGCACGGGGTGGGCTGCCGGAGTGTAGAATAATCAGTTTGGATGCTGATAAATCTTACAGCGATTTCTCGTCGAGTTTAGTTTTACCCGCGCGTGGCTCTAAAATTTTCAATATTCGAGGGTTGAGTTCGCTTCGCGAAGGTCTCTCCTATCAATTTAAATTGATAGGGTTGGATACGCCTACGTGGGTGAATGTCTCAGCGGACGACTTCGCGAAGCTGCCCGTCGTTTCTACGCCGCGCGCCGACGCATGGACACCCTTTGCCGGGTCTATTGCAACGGCGCAGCAGGAGCTCGACAGTAGCGGGGTTACGCAGGAGCTCCAGAACCAAAATGGTATCCTACGGATCCGATACACGGGGCTTAAGGCGGGGCATTATACTTTCCTTGTCAAGGCGTTCCGCAAAGATTGGTCCTACACGGCACCGCCTGCAATTGTGGATTTTAATATTCCGCCCCCACTCTGGACACGTTGGCGGACGTACTTACCGACCTTCATCTTTATAACTGTTGTATTCGCGTTGGTGGGGCGGTTGGTGCTGAATCGGCGACACACGATCCAGCTGCGGAATGAGATGCGGGAAAAAGAAGAAGCCGAAATGCAGCGTATCCGTGCGGAATTGAGCGAAGCACAAAATATTCAGATGGGGCTACTACCGACGGAATCACCGGATATGAAGGGTTTTGAAGTTGCAGGCATGTCTGTTCCTGCAACACAGGTAGGTGGCGATTTCTACGATTACCTTACTGTAGAGAACGGTCAGAACGCGATTGCAGTCGCGGACGCCGCCGGGAAAGGCTTACGAGGTGCGATGAATGCCGTGCTGACAAACGGTATGTTGTATGAAGTCTCGCGCTATAAATCTGAAGCCGCAGTCATTTTGAGTGAGCTCAACGCTGGATTAGCACCACGGATGTACGGTCCCAGTTTCATCGCACTTAACTTAGCGATCCTTGATGAGACGAATAAACAGATCAATTATGCTAACGGTGGCCAACCTTATCCTATCCTCAAACGCGGCTCGGAGGTAATTGAGATTGAAAACAGTGATCTGCCGCTTGGTAGTATGAAAAAAGTGGTCTATGAGTCCAGCACTATTGCGTTGAGCGATGGTGATACCCTGATTTTTCATACCGATGGCCTTATTGAGGCACTCAACGCAGAGGAAGAGATGTACGGGACGGAGCGTTTTAAGGAATCGGTCTCTCAGATGCCTGATAATTTCAGTGCAGAAGAGACGATCCAGCATATTGTGGATGATGTCCATAAATTTGTCGGTGACGCGGAGCAGTATGACGATCTTACAATTGTTGTCATCAAACGGCGTTCGGAGGTATAAGCGCGGTTCCCTAAGCGTTCCTAAACGCAATAACGGTTTCTCTATACTCTTCAGGGAGTCCAATATCAAACCGTCGTCCCTTAACAACATACCCCGAGAAGCCTTCTGCCTTCCGTAATTCGTCCAAACAAGAGGTGAGTTGAAATTCACCTCGTTCGCGTAGATTATGGGTGATGTTCTGTTCAAGGAACTCAAAAATCTGCGGTTGAATAACATAAATACCGAACACCGTCAAGAACTGATCCATATCCATCCCATCTACGTGTAAATGCTCCATTGCGTACTCTGGATCCGGTTTTTCATAAAACTCTGTTACGGAAAGCAGTGAATCTTCTTCTTTCCATACACCGGTAACGCACCCGAAGTTTGATAAGTGTTCAATCGCTGTAACTTTGAGTCCGACGACACTGTGTCCTACTTGCTCATAAGCCTCTACGACTTGTCGCGCACAACACATCTCTTCATCCGAGCCGTAAAGATGGTCTCCGAGCATCAGCAGAAAAGGTTCGTTACCGACCCACTCCTTTGCACAGTAGACAGCATGTCCGAACCCTTCTTGAACGTCTTGTGTGACGAATGTTACCTTGCTCCCTAACGCGAGTAGATAGTCGCAATATGCTTTATTTTCTTTGCTGAGTTTATTGTAATGCTCGATTCGGGGGGGTGTTTTGAAAAATGATTCAAAGAGTTCCGTATCGCTACTCTGAATGATGAGGCATACTTCTTCAATGCCGGCATCAATCGCCTCCTCAACAATCGCCATGATTGCCGGTTTTGCGCGTCCGGATTTATCAATGACAGGGAAGAGTTCCTTCTTCATTGCTTTTGAAGCAGGGAATAACCGAGTGCCGAACCCCGCTGCTGGAATAACAGCCTTGCGGACATGTCTCCCTGCCTCAATGACGAGTTTCAGGCATGACATTTGCAAATCCTGCTCAATAATCTCTATGACCCGCTGCTGACTCTCTTCGTCTTTCACGATGAATTGTGCTGACCCGTCTCCCTGGGATCCGACACCTTTGCCGCCCCAGATATACGGTTGAATCGGTTCATAGTTGAGAACTTTATGGAGCACCGGTGCTGTCAGTTGCGATGGACAGGCAGGTATGAGGTGTTTGTCGAACTCCGTCTGGGCACGGTTCATTAACTTACCCACTGCTTCTGCATCTCCGTCTCGGAGTGCTTGGTGTGCTTCTTGTGTGATCTGCGCGCTAAGGGGACCGAGGTAGTGTTGCACATTCTTTTCTAATTCGCTTTCCGCGAATGGATAACAGTGATTTAATTGATTCAATATAAGGAGTGTGTCTTTACCTGCACCGAGATCAACGATGACAAAGTACATATTTTCTGGGACACTGAGCTCTGTAACATCGACACGATCGCCATCAAACGTCATGAGGATAGGACGTTGGTATGCGCAGCCTTGGTCCATCCGTCCACAGCGTGAAGGCGTTGTAATCTCGCCGCGGTAGGCATATTCCATTTCTCCGCGCGTTGTCATTTTAAGGTCGTAGGTGCGATTGAAAGCGCGAGCGACCAAGACGCTGATAGCAGCACTTGAAGATAGCCCTTTTTTAACGGGCAGATCCGTGAGATAATTGTCTATTTCGAGTCCTTGTACCTGGTAGTTCGTTAGTATCTGATATGCGACACCGGCGGCGTAACTAAAAAATCCACCTTTTTCAGCTTCGGCAAGAAGAGCGTCCCCTTCCATAGGGAGGCTGTAGGGACCGTGACGGGTACCATCGCTGAGGGTCGTCTTCAGAATTAGACGCGTCGGATGCGGCTTAACTTCGGCGTAAACGCCTTGGTTTGTACTCGCTATTAAGGTATAACCCTTTTCAAGTTCTGAGTTATTCAGCCGGTACCTTGCTGCCCAATCGCTATGTTCTCCGAACAGACAAATTCTTCCCGGCACAAAAAGTTTCATAGAGGCTCCTCGTTTTGACAATCGAAATCCAGTTCAAAGACCTTAATCAAGTCGTTCAAGGCAACGGATTTATGAGACGTTGACGATGCAGTTGTGCCCAACGACACCGCTGCTGCCATTCTTCTGCTTTTAGTATGGTTCCGAGCGGTAATGCTTCATTTTTCGCAATCGCAGAGAATGCGTTTAGCGCAGTCTCGTAATCTTGTTGATGATATGCGTTGATGCCTATTAATCTTCGACCCTCTAAGGCAAGGTCCTTGTATTGTTGTTGTGTCAGCGGTGTTGGTGTTGATGCTTCAGCGGAAACCGCTAACTTTTCCAATTGCGTCACAGCGCTGTGAAGGTATTGATTGCTGAGCTGCCACGCTTTTTCTCTGTGAAGCAGTTCGCCAGCTAAGAGAGATGCCAACCAGATATCGGGTTCTGCTTGAAGGCATATTGACAAAGCTGCCATCTTTTCTGCTGCGTCTTTAGGCTCAACGAGGACTGAGCGGAACAACTCACGAACGGATTTCCGAGTTTGAGCCGTCGCGTTCGGTGGTGTCTGTGTGACCCCTTGGTAAGAGAGAGCTGCGATTCGTTTGCTCCGTCTACGCGCCATCGTTTCGTATTCAGTTCTAATCGAACCGTAGGTGTAGATTGCTTGTTTGTGCTCATTCCTTCGCCAATGAATATCGCCTTTCAACAGTATCGCTTCCGGACTGAATAGCGGGTCTTTTTTGCTAGCGATGCGGTCTGCTAAGGAGAGTGCTTTATCATACGCCTGACTACGATACGCGCTGTACATTAAGCCCCGCAGTGTGCTTGGGTTGTCGGGTTCATCTGATAACATCGTCTCGAAAGTTTCCGTGGCGGTGACAAAATCTTTTCGGTAGAATGCTTGCCATGCGGTATTCCGTAGTACCGCCATCTCATGCGCACAGACCCGTTCAAAAACACTTCGTTGTTTTAGACGGTAATTCGCGTAGGCTATATCCTCGTCTCGTAGAGGGATACTGTCCAAAAAAGTGAGCCATTCCTGTTCAAGTGCAGGCAAATCCTTTGCATAGTGCCGCATAAAATTACCGGTAGGAAAGACGCGTTTAAATTTTTCTATGCCGTAGGTGTCAACAAGGAACCGGACGAAGGAGCCTGCCAGCAGATAACTTCGAGAACCTGCATGTCCCCAGAACCCGATTCCCATGATGGCAGATAACGGTGGCGCGATCTCCATCTGGCGCATCGCCTTTGCCCACTGGTGTGCTGTAAGCTTGCCTTCGTCCCAGTCTGCGGCAACGGCGATCCCTTCGTGGAGCCCTATCTTCAGACTTACCTTCAGTGGAGACCATGGAACGGTAAAGACGTGTGCCAATTCGTGCTTCAGAACGGGATGCGGAAAACCTTGCACATGAATGTGGAACCCGTGTCCAAATGGGTCTTCTACAGATGTGTTGCCTGCCCCGGTTAACTTCTTCTTCTGATCTGTCGATGCATAGATATATGCTTGGACTTTTCGCGAGAGTTTTCTATCTTCGGGTGTGAGATAGTCTACCAATTGCGCGTACTGAAATTCGCAATCCTCGGCAATCTGATCAATCTGCGTTTGGAGTTCGCGAGCATAAAAGATTTCAAAATGTGCGGTTTCACGAAAACCGCCGAGTGCTTCGGCAATATCATTGCGGGTCGGACGAATTCCCAATGCTCCGGCATAGAACTGGAAACCGATTAGGCAGACAATTAGCAGGTATAAACCTACATGTTTCGCCAGTGGACTCAGGAGTTTGCGCCCCCTTAGTTGGGGCATCAATTCGGTGTCTCGACTGATTTCGCACATACTGAAGGTAAGTCCGAGAAACAGGACTGTCCAGAGTAATGTTTCTGCGCGGGCGATGAGCAGTGTGCTTGTTATCGGGATGACGAAATCGTAAATCGGTCCAGGAAAATATCCGAATGTCGCGTGATACGCGAACACCGGCGGGTGAAATATCAGATTGATAACCACGGGTACACAAGAGACCGCGAGAAACCCGAGATATGCCAAGTATCCTAACCATCGCCTCTTAATCCAGAACCCGAAGAATACGCCTGCTGCGGTTGCGTATAGGCAACTGATTATCGGTAGTAGAAAAAAAAAGAGAAATCCTTCCGCAAAGTTGCAATTTTTGACACGGAGTGCGTTCAGCAGGATGATACTGAGCGGTAGCACGAGTAAACTCAAGTTAAAGGTCAAGGCACTCCAGAAACACCGGCTGATGATTTGTCCGGGTGAGCCGGATAGCACTTCAGGGTGCCGCTTCATCTGCCGGACTACAGTGAGCGTTACATGTGCTCCAACCAAAGAGATGCTGAGTGCTAACACCGCGCAAAACTCAAAAGCGAGGATGTTAAACAGCGGCACATTGGCGAGTATGAGTCCTAATACGCCGAACGTGATAAGCCAGAGCCAGTATGAAAAGGTCTTGTGTATTGTCGGTTGTATACGCATCTTTTGAAGATCGAAAGTTGTATTTGTTTTCTATTTTATTCAGATATCCGCTCTATGTCAAGCAGAATTTAGGTCAAGCAGAATTTAGCGTGCTTTAGCGATGTTCAATTGTTAGCAGGCAGCGAAGCATCTAATAAAGGCATTGACAAACAATAGGTATGTGCTGTATAATTAGAATAGTTGATTTGGCGAATCATTAAAACTTTCGCATCCTTTCTTTATTAGTTACCACACGATTATCCCCTTTAATCTTATCAATTTTCAACACTACACACGCGGACTTTGCCTTGAGAGGCACCTAAATTTCAAAAGCCTCCCAGCAATAAAAGGAGACATTTTTTATGGAAAACGGGCGCACCACGATCCCCGCGCTGAGACCGGTTGAAGACACGGATGTAACAACTTGGGAACTCCCTGAAGGTGCAATCGGTAGATTGGGACAGGGGGTACTACTTGGTGTTGAGTATTCGAGCGATGGGGCATATCTTGCCGTTGCAACCAAAATCGGATTCTGGATATATGACACGGCAACAATGATCCCGCGTGCTTTGTGGGGTACCGAACGCGGGATGTTCAATGTCGCTACCTTCTCACATGATATGCAATGGATCGCTACCGGCGATCAAGATGGTATTGTTAAAATATGGGACACACAAAACGGACAGTGCGTTACCAAAATAGATTGGGGAAGCACTCGAAACTTTAATAGCCTTTTACATCTCCACTTTTCGTCGGACGGACAACATCTCGCTACATCAGGCTTCGCACATAGTGCCGTCTACAAATGGGGGACAAACATTGACACGCCTATCATGAGCTGCACCATTGAAGATGCAGAAAAAAAGGATTACCGAAGGGGATATTACGGCGACAGGTGCTTTCCTATCTCATTTTCACCCGTCAGCAACCAACTTGCGTATGTGACTGCGATAGGCACTATCACGCTTTCAGATATAGACACCGGCAAACAGATTGCTCATCTCACTGGACACGCGGCACCGGTGCATTCCGCCATCTTTTCTCCTTGCGGACAGTACCTTGCCACCGCGACCTTAGACAACGAAGTACGAGTCTGGGATATTCACAACGAATCCCTTGTAATGGCACCCACTACTTATGAAGGAGATCGAGTCAGACTGGCTTATACTTCCGATGGAGTGATGAGGATTGCCAACATCCATGAGGACGAGGTGCAGATTTGGAATGCATCGCAGAAAGAAAAGTTAGACACCTTTGATTCTCGTGGAACGACGACTACTGCGGCGCGTTTTTCAACCGATGGAACCCAATTCGCAATTGCCAATACACGCGGCAATCTGCAGCTATGGAAAGCTGAAAGCCCTTCTACAATAGCATTATTTCCCGAATATAAACCAAGTGCTTATTCGGTGATATTCTCACAGGACAGCAAGACATTGGTAAGCAGCTACTGGGGAACAACAGGTAAGGTCTTCTGGGATGTTGAGAGCAGGAAAACTCAGCGGATATTTCCATCCCTGACTGAACGATCCTCTTTACGGAGGACAGTGGCACTCTCTCCACGCAATGAACTGTTAGCAGCTGAAACAGGGGACGCGAACATCAAAGTCTGGAACATTGATTCCGAAACATTGGTCGCTGAACTCACTGAACATGAGAATCATGTAATTTCGTTTAGTTTTTCACCCATCGGTAAATATCTTGTCAGTGCTGGAACAAAAGGCGAACTCTTTGTATGGGATGTCGAGCATTGGGAAAAACAGTATTCGCTTACGCCAAATGAAAATGAACGCGTAGTAGAAGCGAGATGGCGAATGGGAGATAAGAGAGTAGCGTTTCACCCTGATGGTAAGCAGGTCGCCGCTATTTCTTACAATGATAAAGCTCGCATCTGGGATGTTGAAAGTGGTAAACATCTGGCAACACTTCCCTTGCCAGAAAGTTTAGACGTTCCACCTCTGTACAGAGGTGAGCCAAAAGGAACCGAGGAAGTGGAAGATCCTAAGCGTCAGCGACATCTGGAACCAGTTCTTGATGTTATTGCATTTTCTCCGTGCGGGACCGTTATTGCCTGTGGGCGCGAAGGTGAAGCTATATTGTGGGACACAAATACCTCACAAATACGTATGGTAATACGGCTGCCTGAGACCAGTAGGAGACCTTTCGCACTTGCTTTTTCGCCTGACAGTGATTATCTCGCTGTCGGTTCATGGTGGTGCGGGACAGATAGAGTGCCTATCCAGTTGTGGGGGGTCGCCACTGGTGAAAACATCCACACCTTCTGGGGACACGCCTCTGATGTTCAAGATGTTGTCTTCTCACCGGACGGCACGCTCTTAGCAAGTGGAAGTTTTGATGGCACCGTTCTCCTTTGGGATATGAAACCTTATCTGTAGATTTCAGAAAATTCAATGATGTAATATCTCTGGCATTGCGAAAAAGTGAAGGTTTTGCGTGATTTACATTTCCTTCTCGTTATAATAAATAAGGAGACAACTTTGATGTACACAAATCAGACTGATGGTATAGATATAACGACTTGGAATCTCCCAGAGGGTGCTACTGCCCGTTTAGGCACGGGTTGGATAAGCGGGGGTATGACATTTTCACCAGATGGTGAGTCTCTTGTTGTAGCAACGACTATCGGCTGCTGGTGGTATGACCTAAATACAATGAAACTTAGCAAATGGTGGAATACGGATCAAGGTGTGCTATTTGACATCGCCTTTTCACAAGATGGCAAATGGATTGCTACTGGAAACTGGAATGGTACCGTAAAAGTTTGGGATACACAAAACTTACAGTGTGTTGCTTTCATAGATTTACCTAAAAATCCGGAAGGTGTACTGGGATTATCCCGAGATCTACTCTTTTCACAAGATGGGAAATACATTACGCGTTCTAACTTAATATCACGAGATTATGGTAGCGGTCAACATTTTACTGTTTACGATTGGCAGGCAGATACTGATACTCCCTTTAAGAGTCTTCCTGTTCAACCGGAACCAGGTAATATAAACATTCGTCCAATAGCTCTTTCATCAGATGGAAGTCTAATCGCATATACTTCTGAAGCAAATATAACATCAGTTGTGGATATAGAGACAGCGGAACTGGTTGCAAAACTACGTGATGATTATTCCGACACTTCAAAAGTTGGATGTGATCAATTAGTCTTTTCTCCGTGTGGACAATACCTTGCTGCTTCCAATCACGGTAACAAAGTTCACATCTGGAATGTTAAAAACGGCACTCTGGCAATGGATCCAACAGTCTATGACGACAAACGACAGTTAGATAGAAGTGTTCCATCCTATACATCTAATGGAAACTTACAAGTTGCTGGTTTCTCAAGCAATGAGGTGGTAATCTGGGATGCAACGCAGCAAGAAACGGTGGGCTCCTTTGAATTTCCAAGACCATTTGGTAGTTTTTCACGAGATGGAACTCGATTCGCCGCTCGAAATAGATGTGGCGAACTGCAGGTGTGGACACGGGAGAGCCCATCATCGGTTCAGTCTCTTCCGACGCATATATCAAGAGGCGTAACTGCTGTTAAATTTTCCAAAGACTCTCGTAAACTACTGAGTGCTAATGATTTTTCCGGATATAGGCTATGGGATGTTACGAACCGACAAGTGAAACAAAAAATCTATATTGCATATCCCAATTTACCTTGGACGATTTCTATTTCCAGAAGTAAGGAATTCCTCGCTGCCTTAGTAGATAATCGACTTATTAGAGTCTGGAATCTTGTATCAGATAAACAGATCGCCGAACTTACTGAAAAATATAGAGGAGTGACTCGGATGACGTTTTCACCGACAGCAGAATACCTTGTCACCACCAATATTCGAAAAAAAATAAATATATGGCACGTTGCATCCAGTACGCATATAGCTGAACTTTCACAAAATCCATCAAGGATCAGTAGAATGAAATTCTCATCAACAGGTGAATATTTTGTCAGTTTCTATGGAGATAGCTTCACAATCTGGGATACTACTGTCTGGGAAAAACGACATGACATACCATATTCAGTGGTGCAAAGATCTAAAAATTTCCAACTATTGTTACCTCGAACCAACAAACATGTAATCATTGCACCGCGCGAAGGTTCAATTTTTGTATGGGATCTGAATAGCGGAGAGCAAGTCGGTTCACTGGATACATCAATATGTTCTGATCAATCATTGTATAAAGGTACATCACAAGATATTCAACGTTTTCACGAACAACCAGATTCTGAAACGCAACGACTCTGGGGTAACCTCAAGTTATCTCCTTGCGGCACACGCATTGCTGGTGTGATTAGAAGGGCGGGGAGAAACGAAATCCGATTATGGGATTCAACTACCTTAGAAAACTGTATGGTCATAATTCCGCCTACAGGATGTCAGAGACCACAGTCCTATACGTTTTCACCTTGTGGCAAATACCTTGCTGTAGGTGCACAATGGCAAGAAGGACAAGAAAGGATACCGATCTGTCTGTTGGATTTTAATACAGGAGAAAATATACATACCTTCTTGGGACATCCTACAGATGTTTGGGCACTCGATTTTTCGCCGGATGGTAAACTTCTGGCAAGTGGCAGTTATGATGGCACTATACTGTTATGGAACATAAAGCCATTTATAAGCACTTAAGACGTCTCACGTCACAACATATTTGAAGGATTTTATGGACAATAGACAATTACAGACAAGCACACAATCTACCCAGACAAATAGCGACGTGACAACTTGGGAACTCCCCGAAGGGGCAATTGCCCGATTCGGACAAGGACTCATATTTGGCATGGCGTTTTCACCGGATAACGCGTCTCTTGCTGTTGGAACGCGCGTCGGGGTATGGATGTATGAACTCGATACGATGCAGCCCGTCACACTCTTTGAAACCGAACGCGGTATGATTTCTAACGTTGTGTTTTCACCCGATGGAAAATGGGTCGCCACCAGTAACGCGGACGGTATCATCAATGTCCGAGAAATAGAGAGCCAGCGGCGTGTCGCGAAGATACAAGGCTGGCACGGCGGCACCTCCCGACTTGCCTTTTCACCGGATAGCCAATACATAGCTGCATCTGGTCACGGATACGGCGATGTTTACATCTGGAGCGCGAAAAACGGCCACCACGTTACAAGTTTTGAAATAACAGGTAAACCGAAGGAAGATGAACAGCCCCCTGCCCGTTTGCCAATCTGCTTTTCACCCGATGGGCAGCTGCTCGCTTATTCTACTGGCCCGTGCACCCTTACCGTCCAAAACCTAAAAACGAAAGAACGTTTCGCTTGGCTGGTTTTAGACCGTCATCTGTGCAAGTCAGGACATGTGTATGATCTCGTCTTTTCACCCTGTCGTCAGTTTCTTGCTGCGAGTCTTCAGGATTCAACGACACGTGAGAACCTTGAGATACAAGTATGGAATATTGATAAAGAGACTTTAGAGACGACTTACACAGACTACGGCGGAACTCGGGTGCTTCTCGCTTATTCCCCTGATGGTGCCTTACGGGTTGCTGATGTTTATGAAGACAAGGTAGTGATGTGGAATGCGTCCCGGGGTGAAAAACTTGATACCATTGAACATCAAGGAAAAGGTAGGACGGAAAAACAATGTATCTCGACAGATGGACAGCAGTTTGCAATTCTCACCAACCGCAATATCCATGTGTGGCGCGCAAGCTCCCCTGTCACAATAGCACCGCTCACAGTGCCGCACCATGTGCCCGACTCTCTGTTTTTTTCTCAATCGGGCAAGATGTTGGTTTGCAAATACTGGGTTGAAGATATCGTTTTCTGGGATGTTGTTCAGAAACAGGTGGTCCCTCCTCCGATCCCTCCAAAAAGCAATGGCAAAAGGTGTGCGCTGTCTGCCTGTGAAGAATTGTTGGCTCTTATCGGAGAAAGTGGACAAACGCTTGAAGTCTGGAACATCATATCTGGGACCCGAATAACAGAACTCACTGAACACCAAAGTCTCGTTACCACCGTGGTGTTTTCGCCATCGGGGGAACACCTCGTCAGCGGAGATGTAGATGGAAAACTTGTTGTGTGGCGTGTCCACCGTTGGGAAAAGCAGCATGCATTTATAGCACATGCAAGGTCGTTTCTGACAGCAGCCTTTCACCCCAACGGACAGCAATTCGCTACTACTGACGGGGGCAGTATACTTCTTTGGGACGTTACGAGTGGTGAACAGCTGGGTTCACCTTCTGTAGATTCCACCTTTGTTGCCCTATATAAAGGCGATATGCGACAAATCCAGAAACAGATGCGGTCACCTCACAAACCTTCAATATGTCTCCATTCAATTACATTTTCACCTTGCGGCACTTTGTTGGCTGGTGGATTGAGAGGTGGGATTCATCTGTGGGACGCTGCAACTTTAGAGCCGCACATGGGGATGATTCTACCTGAGAGATGCTCGCATATTGGTGTCGTTGTGTTTTCACCATGTGGTCGGTATCTCGCCTCCGGTTCTTGGTGGAACAAAACAGACAAGGTCTCTGTCCGTTTATGGGAGGCCGCCACTGGGGAAAACATCCACACCTTCTGGGGGCATACCTCGGATGTTCAAAACCTCGCTTTTTCAAAGGATGGCGCCCTCTTAGCAAGTAGCAGTTATGACGGCACCGTTCTTCTCTGGAATATGAAACCGTTTATAAGTGCTTAAAGCCATTCATGTCGATTCACTGATAGCATATCGCCTGCCGCTGACATCGTGAATCCTCTCAGTTAATTGCGCATAACACCTCAGCGTGCAAAATATTCAAACATCAAACATCCTTTGCCAATAACAGGAGACATTTTTATGGAAAACAGAAAACCGTTAGAACAAGCCCTGAGACCGGTTGAAGATACGGATATAACAACTTGGGAACTGCCTGAGGGGGCAATTGGTAGGTTGGGACAGGGAGGGCTCCGTGGTGTAGAATTTTCACCTGATGGTGTCTATCTTGCCGTTGCAACTGAAATCGGGTTTTGGCTGTATGATACAGCAACAATGGCACCCCGAGCATTGTGGGGCACCGAACGTGGGATGTTTAATGTTGTGACCTTTTCGCATGATATGCACTGGATTGCCACCGGCGACCAAGACGGCATTGTTAAGGTATGGGATACACAAAACGGACAATGTATTACAAAAATAGACTGGGGAAGTACTCGGAGGCACGATGATGTCTTTCATGTCCACTTCTCATCGGACGGTCAACATCTCGCTGCATCTGGTTTTGGACACAGTGCCGTTTATGCTTGGCGCACAAACAGTGAAACGCCTCTCGTGAGTTTTACCCTTGAAGATCCAAAATTAGATGACTATAGGAAAAAGGATACTGACTATGACAGACACTTTCCCATCGCTTTTTCATCGGAGGGCAATCTATTTGCGTCCGTGTCTGCTCCAGACACCGTTACGATTTCAGACCTAAGTACCGGTGAAGACGTTACTAACCTGACTGGACACACCGCACCCGTGCATACCCTCCTTTTTTCACCTTGTGGGAAGTACCTCGCCGGTGCGAACCTTGGTGCCACCGTTCAGGTTTGGGATATTCAGAACGAATCCCTTGTAATGGAACCTACCACATACGATGGAGGTCGGGTGAGACTCGCTTATACCACTGATGGGGTGCTGCGGGTTGCGGACATTCATCACAATAAAGTAGTGGTTTCAGATGCGTTACAGGAAGAAAAGTTAGATGTGTTTGAAACTGTCGGATACATAGGCCGAGCCTCACGTTTTTCAAATGACGGAACGCAATTCGCAGTCTGTAGTACACCAGATGATATTGAAGTCTGGAAAGTAGGAAGAACCTCCACAGTAGCACCACTTTCTGGATTTAAAAGTGCTGCTTATTCAGTCGCATTTTTGGAGGAAGGGCAGACATTGGTCAGTAATCATTGGGGAACAATGGGTAAGGTATTCTGGGATGTTGCAAGCAGGAAAACACAGCGGGCACTCCCACCGCTAACTGAGCGTAACGCTTTACAAAGAGATATGGCATTGTCTCCGTGCGAGGGACTGTTGGCGGTTGATACGGGTGACGCGAACATCGAAATTTGGCATATTGCGTCTGAAACATTAGCTGCGGAGCTCACCGAACATGAGAGGCGTGGAATTACATTGGCATTCTCGCCTACAGGAAAATACCTTGTCAGTAGTGGATCAAATGAATCCTATGTATGGGATGTCGCGCTTTGGGAAAAACGGCACTCGCTCACAGAACAGACAGGTTCGGTTGTAGACATCGCATTTCACCCCGATGGACAACGCTTTGTTACTTCCTCCAGAGACGGAACTGCTCGGCTTTGGAACGTTGAAACCGGCGAACAGGTCGCTCCACTCCCTTTACCGGATGTTTTAGAGGATACTACCCGATATAGAGGTGAACCCGAGGAAATTGAGCGAGTCAGCAACGGCGGGAATCTACGATGGAAGCGAAATCAACACATGGAGTCCATTGTATTTTCGCCGTGTGGCACCCTGATTGCTGGCGGTCTCGGCACTTGGTACGCCGCTGGATTGACTAACGAAATCCGATTGTGGGACACAGAGACGTTAGAAACACGGATGATAATACTACCGTCTCAAGGGACTATTCGTCCGTGGGCACTGACATTTTCGCCTTGTGGACGCTATCTTGTCTCTGGGGCTTGGTGGTGTTCAGGGCTGGATAAAGCTCCTATCCGAATATGGGAAGTTGCTACCGGTGAGCACATCCACACCTTCTGGGCACATTCCACAGACGTTCAAGATGTTGTCTTCTCACCGGACGGCACGCTCTTAGCGAGTGGTAGTTTTGACGGCACCGTTCTCCTCTGGGATATGAAACCTGTTATAGATGTCTAAAACTGCCTACCCCGATTTACTTGCAGTAGATACCTATGAAAGCTCTATGCAGAATTTTCTTGCAGTTTAAAGGAAAATGTGTTAAAATACGATGTGATGAGTTTTGCAGTGCGGTGCAAAACCGTGCAAACAGACATCGGCATAGCTCACGAAACACTACAGAAAGGTCGCGCCTATACGGCGTGCCAACAGGAGGAAATGACATGGCAAATGGATTCACACGATTTTTTAAGGCGATTTGGTATACATTGACGGGTCGCGCACATGAAACAGCGGATCGAATGATGGAAAACCCGGAAGCCATTAGAGGGGCTTATGAAGAGATCATCGCCGATAAGAAGGGGAATATTAACCGCTATAAGGCGGCAATCGGCCAACTGATTGCCCTTGTTGAGCAGAAAAGGTCCTCGGTAAAGAGTCTTACCGACGAAGTCACTAATTTGGAAGAGCTAAAGGAAGGGGCAATCGCTAAGGCACAGCAGACTGCTGCTGATTTGCAAAAAGAAGGCATGGCAGCAGAAGAGGTTAAGCAACACCCCGAATACACGCGATGTGTTACGGCTTACCAAGGGTTCAATTCTAATCTGGAAGAGAAAAATGCGCGCATTACGGAACTGGAAGGCGAGATTGAAAATGCGCAGGCTGATATCGACACTCACAAAATCCAGATTACGGGTCTTCATCGCGATTTAGAAAAGATTAAGAGTGAACAGTCTGAGGCGGTTGCGGATCTGATTACTGCGAAAGAGCAAGAAGAGATCGCCGATATGCTTTCCGGCATTAGTATGGACGGGACCTCTGCAGAATTGTCGCGGATGCGAGAAATCCGTGAAAAAGCGAAAGGACGTTCAAAAGTCGCTCAGGAATTGGCGGGTACCGATTCACGGAGCGAAGAGCAGGAATTCCTTGCTGCAGCGCGGTCATCTTCAGCCTCTGACGAGTTTGATGCGTTGATCTTCGGGGCACAGCAGACCGACACAACAACGGAGACAGAACCCGCTAAGAAGACAGAAGACTCCGATTCTGAGCTGCCGCTCTAAGATGTTGCTTACAAGTGTCTTGCAGCGACGCAAGTTTGCTATCTAAAATAGAAGGGGGCGAGAACTCATAGCCGTCAAAAGCCCAGCCTATACATTCCGTACAGAAGCCGGGATGCTCATTAACTCTGGGACATCTCGAAGTCTCGTCCTGTCTGGAAATATCCACGATCTTTTTTTTATCAAGGAAGAAGATACCACGGATTATATTCCACTCGTCCCCTTTTTAACGCGCAGTTGGGATATACCTGGGTTCATCTTGGTTGTTTATGAACTCAACGGTCCCATACGCTTTGTGCAGGAATCGGAACGCGAAAGGGTTAAACATGCGTTTAACAGATGGCGAGGCACCACCGAGCCTGACTCTGATATAGATGCACGTCCGAGCGTCTCGCCTATGGTCGGATCACTTGATTCTGCTATAGAATCTTCTAACGCTTCTTTCTCGCAGTACATGACGGATGCGATCGGCAGCTCGACACTCGCTCTGGAGCTCCTCCGTCAGTTTTGCCTACTCTCTCGTAGCACAAGCGCCGACGGCGAAAAATTTCTCTCTGAAAGACTGATTATCCTGATAGAAGCAGCCGATATGTTGCTGCCTGAAGGTGAGATTCGGAGTTTGTCAGTTCAAGATAGACATCGGGTCAGCATCATTCAGGACTGGATATCTGATTCCAATTTCATGAACGGCAATGATACGGTCATCTTCATCACAGAATCGCCGAGTCTATTGAACTCGCGGATTATCAGGTTGCCGCAAGTCGTCACTGTTGAAATTCCGGCACCCGGAATGGTAGAACGCCAACATTTCATTTCATGGTTTAACAACACACCTAAATTGATTGAGAAACCGTTAAACCTCTGGGGTACACAAGCACAACTCGCAATGCTGACAGCCGGATTATCCATACAGGCACTCCGACAGATGTTGCTCTCTGCCTGCTATTCCGGTGAGAAACTTCAACCCGAAGATGTCATTGAGAGAGTCTCTGAATTCATTCAGACGCAGTTGGGTGAAGATGTCGTCGAGTTTAAGAAGCCTGCACATAGCTTAGAAGATATCGTCGGCAATCGCAAGTTAGTCGATTTTCTAAAAATGCACCTAATTCCACGTATCACCTCAACCGGTCCCGATGCGATTCCGGGGATGAGCGTCTGTGGTCCCATCGGCAGCGGAAAAACTTTTATCTTTGAGGGACTCGCCGGTCAACTCGATATTCCGGTCCTCGTCCTCAAGAACATCCGTAGTATGTGGTTCGGACAGACGGATGTCATCTTTGAACGGCTCCGACGGTTGCTGATGGCATTGGTGAAGGTGCTTATCTTCGTTGATGAAGCGGATACGCAATTCGGAGGTGTCGGAAGAGAGGCGCACAGCACAGAACGGCGTTTGACAGGAAAGATACAAGCGATGATGTCAGACCCGCAGCTGCGTGGCAACATCACATGGCTTCTGATGACTGCCCGCATCTATAACCTCTCACCCGATCTCCGACGCGAAGGCAGAGTCGGGGATATGGTGGTTCCGGTCCTGGATCCGAGTGGTGAAGACCGTGAAGATTTTCTCCGTTGGACGGTTGCGAAGGTTTCCTCCAGCCCGTTTTCTGAGGAAGATACCGAACGACTCCTGAAAATAACCGAGGACTATTCTGCGGCGAGTTTCGCCTCGCTCCGTTCCGACCTTGGAGCCGCCAGCCTTATCAAGGCAAATTCAGAAACGACAGGTGAACTCACGGTCGATGAAATCATCGCCGTCGCCGAAGATCGGATCCTACCCAATATCGGAGCGATAAGACAGTACCAAACCTTACAAGCACTCCTCAACTGCACACGAAAATCGCTACTTCCCATGGACTATTCCGCAGAGATCCGAGAATCGTGGGTGAAAGAGATCGCGAGCCTCGAAGCGATAGGGGTTAGAGGGTAGCAAAAAAATGCTGCATTCGCACGCGACCTAATTTTCCGTTATAATGTTAATGTGTAATGAACACAGTGTGGTGTTTTATAACAACATTTCAGAAGGAGAATTACCATGTCATATTCTGATGCTACCTCTGAAACCATCGCCGCCCGCGGTGAAGAAATCTATCAGCAGCGAATATGTGACGAAGTCGATCCAAAATACAAAGGCATGTTTCTTGTGCTTGACATTGAAACAGAGGCCTATGAGATCGCCGATGAGGATTTGAAAGCTACAGACCGACTCCTTGCCAAACACCCGAATGCTATCATTTACGGTGTGTGAGTCGGGTTCCGTGCGGCCTATGGCATCGGCTTTAGCTTCGTGGAATGTAATGTGGAATACTATAATGATTATAGAAAATAAAGAAGCTATCATCAAGGAGATACTTTTTATGTCTTTTTTGATTTTGAAGGGGCCCTGTGCGGTCTGATGGGTATGACTATGACGGTGACTATCAGGCATTTTATGCTGACTTTTTCTGTGATCGTTGTGCTCAGAGTCGTGTTGATTGTTGTAGCATGTATACAACATCGCAATAGTTATTCCTTTATCTCTAACAATTTCATCTGTTGTGCTGTGAAACCCCGCTCTAAACCCAACAGCGTCGAAAATAGGTTGCCAACAGAAACATTAGCCAGTTCT
This sequence comes from Candidatus Poribacteria bacterium, assembly GCA_022827225.1. Classification (GTDB taxonomy): domain Bacteria; phylum Poribacteria; class WGA-4E; order WGA-4E; family WGA-3G; genus WGA-3G. The sequence goes on from JAJDTJ010000104.1 coordinate 40,692, forward strand.
TTAGGCTCAATTTTATAGAGCCCGTCACCGTAAACTCGCGCTTCACTTACTAAATCCAGCGATGTGATTGCGTTTAAAGCTTCCCACGCTGTATGAATTAGTTCCGGATCCGTTCTAAATGTCTCTTCCAAACAAGGAGTCGGATATAACATTAAATATCCGTTCGCAGCAACTGCTTTAGAGTGATTTAAAATAAAACGGAAAGGTTTTGGGTTTTTAACAGATTCCCGTCCCATATATGTGCAGAGAAATAGACTCGGTTCACGTTTCTCCTGTGAGTACCATGGTGAACGGTGCTGACAGAGATAACGCTCGTGAATTCCAATCTGAGTTCCCCATTGTAGATATTCCCAAAGTGACGGATAATTACATCGGATGATGTGCTCCGGTAAAGAACAATTCAGCAAAAACAGAGACTGTTTCAGGATAGGATTTTTTGCATCATCAGATTGAATTTCATTGGATGATAAGTATCGTGGACTTGGTAATATTGGCGTTAGAAATTCAGTAGGTAGATTATATTCAGAAATCTGGGCGGGAGAAAGTATAAAAAACTTGTTCGCACCAGTCACTAAACCGCGCCTTACGTGAAAGAAGTCAGATAATTTTGGACCCTCAGATTTACTAATAGTATTAGTATTAGAAATTCTTACAACAGTTGACAAATGGTTCCACTTTCTCATATTCCGCAGTGAATTAATAGACAAAATACAATGCTTTTTGGGTTTCCTTATCGTGCCGCCATAAGTAAATTCAACTTCACAATTCGTTGATGGTTTACTCTTTTGAAACCAGATTACAGATGAAGAAACAAGAGCGTCTCCGAACTGTAATTCTTTAGGTGAAAAGCGGTGAATGCGTCGCAAAGTTACGTGTGTTGTTAGGTATTTTTTCAGTTGTTGACCGTAGTTTACATCCATAAATTCACTTGGGACCAGCCAACATGCCAAGCCATCATCTGCCAACCAACCATGTGAAATAAGCATGAAGTAGCAGTATAAACCTGATAACTGACTTATCTTTATACCGGTCATTTGGTTGGTAAGTCTTTGCAATCTTAACTTCTCATCAGAGACTAAGTGGTGATGTCTTGAATAAGGAGGATTACAAATTAGAAAATTGGCTCTATCTTGCTCAATACTTGGTGGATTAGATTTTGTAAAATCAGCGATTCTTAGGTCAAGTCCGGTATTATTCCATAGTTTGGCAGTCTCGTTTCCGCAATGAGGATCTATTTCATACCCGCGTGCCCAATCAAGGTGTGAATCCGAAAAACATTTCAATAAAGAAAAATAGAATGCTCCGCTCCCAAACGCTGGGTCAAGAAAACGGATCCCTTCGGAAGGTCTAATTAATCCCTTTGATACTTCCATAATGTCCATCGCGAGTTTCGGCGGAGTCGCAAATTGACCTAATATATTGCGTTCTTCTTGGGATTTTTTTATATTTAACCGAGCTTGAAGTTTTAAACGTTCTGACTCGATTCGATGAATTTTTGCAAGTCGCTTGTCTACAGACATACTTTATAATCCAAACTCTGTGAGGTCATTAACACGATGTTCCCAGACCCAATCTATGCCCTCACCCGACTCATATTCAAGGTAATTACTATCGAAATAACCAGATAAGAAAAGTATGAAGCGTATACTGTCCCCATAAGTGCCGCGCAATTGAGAAACTTTAGTTGCCTCTTCCTTTCTTCGTTTATTCGTATTAGTGAAATCGCCTGCTGACTTCGCCTCAATCAACAAAGGAAAATCATCTAACTGTGCTGTACGGGGCATAACAACAACATCAATAGGCATTTTTATTTCCCTGTTTGTAGTTGCCCTGCGTACTGGAATGTTAAGATGAAACGTAAATGTGCCTGGAGAAAGTGCGTCAAATTTTCTGCTACCAGTCCCTTCATCAAATGTGTAGCCACGTTCTTGGAGCCAATGTTGGATAGATGTTAACTGACGTTTCTCTTGAGCATTTCTAAGAATTGGATTCGCTTCAGCACCACAAAGTCTGTCGGCAATAATCGTTGCAGCACGGCGAATTTCTTCCGCCTCTCCTTCATCGTCTCGATCAAGCCAAACGAAAATATCAAAGTCAATTAACTCAAGGATAACTTTTTCAATTTGCTCTAGGTTTTCTTGAAGTTGTGTAGATTCCATACGCGGAGGCACGCGTTTATCTTCCTCCATAGTTTTTACAAGGTTACGCGGAACTCCAGCGAGCCCTATTAATCTATCGCGTGCTATTGGAGGACAAGTTGCCATCCGCAGTACAGGTAGAATATATGGGTATTCCTGCAAAACTTCAGAATTCAGTCGTGTGAAATTGGCTGTTAATTTCAGGACTTGTTCAACCTGCTCGCTAGTTTTTAACCGTGTCTCCTTGAAAACCTGCGGCGCGGATTGCAAAAACCAGTCATTATAAAAATCAACAGACTTAGCAATATCTATTTTCCATCTATCTGGTTTATCCTTATTAACGCCCAATCCATGACCTCCGCAGTTTCGTCTGCTCTTTTTCGCTTATTGACTTCCGTTTTAGCCTGAACATGTCTTATCCGTTTCTATTCCAAGGTGAAATTATGTTTCATGGACTACCTTTTAGTGTATCATACTCTGATCCTAAAATCCAAATTATTTTCTGGGTTGATAAGTGTTTTCTGCTATCCAATAGGTAAAACCTACAGAAGAGGAGAACAAGATTGTAAATCTTGTTAGTGCAAAGGAAAATAGAAATTTTATGGTCAGGAATATTTGCTACAGAGCGATAACCTCTCCAGTTGCAGCGGAACGGTACCCTGCACAGATGATTTCCACAGAGTGCGCCGCAAATTCGGCGTTCATTTCACTCTCTACACCGTTCTCAATACAATCCACAAACGCACTGAATTCCCGGGGACCGTCGTCTCCGCTTCCGACATCTATCCATTGCTGTTTCGGTCGTATTCCGCTCTCTGCTTGTGTGCTACTCCACATCCCCATCGGATCGAGCGGGTGCGGTGTCGGTGGTTCAAACGCCGGTTCAGCAGCAAAAACTTCCAGACGGTTCGCTGATGCATCGAATGTCAATGTTCCCGCGGTGCCGACAAGATGTACTTTCCGAACGCCGCCTTGTGCGTGACTTTGCCAACCGTAGCGTCCACTGGTAATAGTTGCTGTCGTGCCATCTTCTAACGTCAGCACCAATGCCCCGAAATCTTCGAGGTCACAGTCGAGATGCTCTTTGAAGAAATAGTTCGCTGTTCCGCCGAACACGCGCTGCACGCGTTTCTGCGTCAACCAATTCACCATGGACACTGCATAGACCCCGACATCGAACATCTCAGGTTTCGCTTCAACGAAACTGTAGCGTTCGAGTGTAGGTTTCTGGAGTCTTTTTTGCCCGACAGGTGCGGTGCCGGGATGACCTTTAGAAAAGAGGACATCGCAATGGATTGCCTGAAGTTCGCCGATGCGTCCACTTGTCAATGCTCGCTGAACGGTACGTGCCCAAGTACTATGGATATTACTGAACATCTGTGTTCGTACACCGCTCTTCGCGACTGCCCCAACAATCCTGTTCGCATCTTCCGGGTTGAGTGCCATCGGTTTATCGAGGTAGACGTGTTTGCCGGCTTCAGCACATTTTTCACCGACACGTCCACGACGTTCCACCTCCGTGCAGAGGCTGACGATATGTACGTCCTCGCGTGCCAAAGCGTCATCGAGATCACGGATGAAGGGTAGATTTAACGATTCTGCAAGTGCGCGTGCCAAAGCAACCCGTTCGGGTGGTGCATCGAGTTCATCGGCAAAGGCAATCAATCGGCAGCGTCCATCTTGTGCAAAAAGTGAGGCATAATTCTCTTGATGTGTGCGGTGTCCACCGAGTAGAAGCACACCATATTTTCCATTTTGCTGCATGTTTAAACCTCCAATTCAACAGGCTGCCCGCTTTCGAGCGATTGCGCGATAGCCGCTGTTAACTCGCCAATTCCATCGAGTTCGGGTAGAATGGCGTTTTGATAATGTCTACCAACCGGTGTTTCGTGATAGATAACGCCTCTATTTCCGACCAACATCATGTCAATTGCTGTTTCAGTATCAACCCGATTGACGCTCAAGGTTGCCATCTGCCCTGCGGCATAGTGAAGCATTACTGTGACGTGTGGGCTTTCCACGTGTCCCTGTGCATAAACACGTTCCGGTGACGACGCGATCCATTCATTTGCGAGTGCCGTCACTACACCGACCGACGACAGCAAATCCACACTTTCGTCCGCCACGTGCAGGACACAGCGTAGGAACACTGGACTCCCAATCCGATCTTTTTCAAGCACAGATTGAACCGATTTTTTTAGTAACTCCATGTCTTCTCCTTTTTAAACTGCTGCCCAAAAATTGTTGACGAATCTGCGGACCTTATGCTATATTTATAACGATAAATTTGGTTTGCAACTACATCCGAATGCCTGCGGATTTAATCAGCAGTCTTCAACCTTTTTGGAGGAAAACTATGCCATTGAAAACTCTTGAACAATTGGTTACCGAAGCGAGGGAAAATGTTGGACACATATCTCCCGATGAACTCACAGAAGCGACAGCGTCAATTATCCTCTTAGATGTTCGGGATGAACCGGATTACGACGAAGAACATCTACCGAATGCTGTATCTCTGCCGCGTGGTTACCTTGAACTTGATATTGATGAGGTCGTCCCTGACGCGGACACACACATCGTTACGTACTGCGGTGGTGGCACCCGTGCGACACTCTCCGCACACACTCTAAAAAATATGGGTTATGAAAACGTTTCAGTGCTAACCGGCGGTTTCCGAGGTTGGAAATCCGAAGGATTACCCACCGAAAAATCTGACGCATAAGTAATAGCATCAGATTAGCATAGATAGCAGATTTTGTCAATCCGTGTTACTTGACAAAAGATTAGGGGGCTGCTAAAATTATGATGAACGTCTCGGAAACTTTCAAAAACGGTTGATGAGGCTTCGCGCTTTTATGCAAGTGGAGAACATTCCGACACTGATACGGAGGCGATCATGGATACCCTAAGAGACTTCGAGTTCAAGCAAAGAAAGTATATGCCTACCTTTCCGAAAGCGAGCGGAAAACCCACTATTTATATTCAAGGATACCCTTGTGAGGACGATGAGCCTATGGCCGCAACAGGTTTTCACGCAGACCAGATTTCTATTTTTTCTGAGCAACTCTTTCGATACTTTGCACTGCATCCGCATATCTACATCGGTGTTGATAATTTTGTCTATTACCGTGAAGGCGACATTACAAGATTCGTCGCTCCAGATATTTACGTTGTTCTCGGTGTTGATAAATATCCACAGCGGCGCAGTTTTTATACGTGGTCAGAGGGGGCGGTGCCGACAACCATTTTCGAGTTCCTTTCTGATTCAACAGCGGATCAGGATCGGCATGAAAAAGTCCGACGCTATCTGATAGATATGGGTGCCCAAGAGTACTTCATCCATCAACCTGAAATGGAGAAACCTTCAGAATTTCGGGGGTGGCGGCGAAATCCATCAGGTGGTGTCGTAGAACTGTCCCCGGATACAGACGGAGGTTTGTTCAGTGAAGCGTTAAATCTCTATTTTCGGTGGCAGGATCAGCTTGATACTCATGTCAGACTTTTGCGCCCGTATTTACCTGACGGTACTCCGATTACAACTTCGATGGAGGAGCATCAGCTTCGGATAGAAGAGCGTCAGCTTCGGATGGAGGAGCATCAGCTTCGGATAGAAGCGGAAGCGCGCGCAGCGGAGGAAGCACAACGGCGCCGGGAAGTAGAAGTTGAGCTGGAGCATCTCCGTCGGCAACTCTCAGATCGCTAAGATAACGGTATTTAACGAGTGTATCTTCCATCCATTAACAACGGAGAAAACATGCGCAACAAATATATCTTCTTAGTACTTATACTCCTCACATTTTTTGTCGGTTGCAATAGAGAAAAGAAACAATTAAATGTCTTTACATGGGCAGGCTACGTCAGCGATGACATCCGTGAGGGGTTTGAAAAGGAGTTCGGGGTTACCATCCTCGTTGATACCTTCGCCAGCAACGAAGATCTTCTCACGAAGTTGATGGCGGGTGCAACAGGATACGACATCATCATGCCGTCCGACTACATGGTATCCATCCTAATCAAGCAAAACCTGTTAGCCGAATTAAATCGCGACAATATCCCGAACTTTCAGAACATCAGTCCGCTGTTCCTCGGTAAATACTTTGACTCGGAAAATCAATATTCTATCCCTTATACGTTCGGTACAGCAGGTATCGCTTACGACTCGGCTGTTATCTCGCCAGCGCCGGAGAGTTGGGCAGTACTATGGGACGACCAATACAAGAATCAGTTCAGTATGTTAGACGACCAGCGCGAGACGATCGGTGCTGCCCTTAAGCTGCTCGGATATAGTCTCAATAGCACCGATCCGGAGGAGATCAGAGCGGCGAAAGAGAAACTAATAGCCCAGGCACCGCTTGTGAAACAGTATAAGAGTGAGGCGGAAGAGCTTCTCATTGCCGGTGATGTGGTTATGGCGCATTGTTGGAGTGGCGATGCGTTCCGTGCGATTGAAACACGTCCGACGATCCGGTACGTCATTCCAAAGGAAGGGTCGAGCCAGTTTATTGATGCCGTCTGCATACCGAAATCCGCACCGCATAAGGCACTCGCGGAGCAGTTTATTGACTACCTCCTCCGTCCTGAAGTCAACGCTAAGATTACCGCCTTCACGAAATATGGGACCTGCGTACCGACCGCGAAAGAATTCTTACCGGAAAATCTACGGGAACACAAATTCATCTACCCGCCGAAAGCGGTATTGGAATCCCTTGAATGGTTGAGAGATCCAGGCGATTTTACGAGGCACTACGACCGCGCATGGGAGGAAATTAAGGCGAAATAGATGTTCGCCCCATCGTTGCAGGCGAGGTTTCTAACCTCGCCATTTTTAATTTCGCCTTTGGAACACCAACGTTCGACTTCTCAAAATCGTTCAACCCGACCTGCAACCTGTCCTTGTTCTACAGAGATAATTAGCTACCTGTGTGACTTCGATTCTTTTGAAGAAAACCGGAGGAGTTGCAACTAAAAATAAAAATCTCTCCATAACGCCTAAAGTTTGCATGTGAGGTGGTAATGTCATGAAGGTCTTAGAAACGCTGTTATTCATGTTTCGGAACCCCGTCCCTTTCATCGTTCATTTAACGTGTTGGTTTTTGTTTGCCGCTTGGGGAATCGTGTCGGACGATCCATTCGTCATAGAGACGTGGCCCTACATTGTCAAAATTGTGGAACCGCCTGCGTCTATCGGAAATTTTCTAAAAGCTGCCTCAATTATTTGGGACGAAATTATAAAAGATTTAGCGGGAAACGGATTTTGGGTTCTTGTTGTCATGCCGCCTTTTCTTATCTCTTACCGGGAGGCAGTCGGCAACCTAAAAGGTATTACCAGCGAACATCAAACATGGATGGCGTGGTACCGGCGACGACAAGAAGCAGGAACAGAAGGCGATAATTTCGTTGACGCCTCACCACCAGTGAAGGACATACGAGTCAACTCCTATTTCAGGAAAGCGCAAAAAACGCTTTTATCCATGATTCGCAACCCGAAAATACTTCTCATTCATTTCTTATCCTGGATTCCTACTTACTTTTTACTAATCCTCATGACGGAATTCCCAGACCTTGCTGGTATAGTTCGGACAGCGTCCGGCTTCATTGGTGATTTTTTCCGAGCTGTAGTTTATCTTTCGATAATTGCTGTTATATTCGGGCTCATTTCCAGCTACCAAGAGACAAGAGGCACCGTGAAAGGGGTAGCCAAAGTCCAACAGGTGTGGACAGAATGGTATCACCGACAACAAGAAACGAAAGGCCGAGAAACCTCTTTTGACGTATCACCATCATTTAACACTTTCTAACTTTACGGCAATAAATCCGTTATGAAAATCCAACGAACACTGTTGTTCATGCTTCGGAACCCGATACCTATTATTGTCTATTTTCTCGTATGCTGGATTTTGCTATCTGCCTCAATTACTATGTCAGATGATCCGTTCGTACACGGGGCATTGCCAGATGCAGCTGAAGCGGCAGAAGGTGCTTTTGCGAATTTGCCTGGGTCCCTCTGGAAATTAGTTACAGCCCTCTCGATTATCACTGAAGAAATCTCCCGAGATTTTACATTTACATATTTGGTGTGGCCACTTGTGATCCCTCCTGCTCTCATATTGGGTTACCGAGAGGCGAGGAGCCTTCGGAATGGTATTGCTACAGAACGAAAAGCGTGGGTACAGTGGCTTGAGCGACAACAGTTAGTAAAGGCGGAACGAGGGATTTATGAAACACCGCCATTATCAGAACATATCGCGGGCGGCATCTATTTCATATCTGCCCGCGAAACAGGGCTATTTATGTTTGGGCACCCGACACTCCCTTCTGGTCATTTCGTATGTTGGTTTACACTGTTCGCGCTTCCTATTCTATTTGACGGAAGCGACTTCGTGCGGTCCCTTCCCGGAGTCGTTATCGCTGCCGCTATATTTACGCTCATATTGAGTTACCGAGAGGCGAGAAGCAACCTCAAAGGAATCGCGATAGAGAAAGATATTTGGGCGAAGTGGTACCACCGGCAAAGCAAAGCGGTTGCTCACGGAAATCCATTTGAAGAACCGCCATCATCGGAAAATATGGAAGCGTATTCTTATTATGGGGAAATCCAAGAAACATTGATTTTCATGCTGCGTAACATCGGGACGTTTGTTGTTCACCTTATGTGCTGGGTTTTCGCGATTGCGCTATTATTCTGTCTGACACTCTCACCAGAGAAATATCCTGTTGGTATGTTGGATTTAATAGATATCATCGGACTATTTGGACAACTCCTTCCTTGGATTGCTATAATTGTATTCATCATCAGTTACCGAGAAGCAAAAGGGAACCTTAAAGGTATTGCCAATGAGCAACGGGTATGGATGCAATGGTATCATCAACAACAGGAAACAATAAGGCTGGGGAACGCTTTTGAGGATTCTCCACCATCTGAAAATAGACAAATCGGTTCGTATTTCAAGATCGCACAACAGGCTGTCTTATTCATGATACGCAATCCGCTATCTATTATCGTCCACTTGACATGCTGGTTTGCCGGATTTATTTTCTTGTTCTATGAAATTTCGGATTCCGAGTTGTCCCTCATTGTGATTATATCGGCTCTGATCTCCAGTTATCAAGAGGCGAGGGGCACTGTAAAAGGCACTGATAGAGAAACGGAAGTCTGGACAAAATGGTATCAAAGGCAAACCGGAGCGGAAGCACAAGGCTATACACTCGCCGAGGTGCCCCCGGCGATAAAAATGGGATAACGACTTTACCAAGAAGCATCGTAAGCACAGATATTGCTATTTCCAATCGCACGCACCCGATTAATTTCTGGTGCGTTTGTTTTGTTAATATCCTGACAGTTGAAAGGTTTTTGCCGAAAGCCCCTCTGATAACTTCTGAAAAAAGATTGACTTCTTGTGTAGAATAGGATATGATATGGCAAATCGTAAATTCAAAGGAGCCACACTTGAGCAGACCAAATATCCTATTTATTATGTCTGACGACCACGCTTCGCACGCTATCAGCAGCTACGGAAGTCGGATTAATCAAACACCGCACCTTGATCGTATCGCCGATGGCGGTATGGTTCTGCAGAACTGTTTCTGCGTTAACTCCATCTGTACACCGAGCCGTGCGAACATTTTGACGGGCAAACATAGCCATCTCAACGGTGTCAAGACGTTAGGCGATAATTTTGATGGCAGAAGACCGAGCGTCGCGAAGATGCTACAGGCAGATGGCTATCAAACCGCGATGGTCGGCAAATGGCATCTCGGACACGGTGGAAATGCCGATCCGACAGGTTTTGACTACTGGAACGTGCTACCCGGACAGGGACTCTATCACGATCCGGTGATGATTGAACCGCACGGTAGAACGACGCATAAAGGCTACGCTACCGACATCATCACCGATTTCTCGTTGGAATGGCTGCAGCATCGCGACCGGGAGCGTCCGTTCTTCATGATGTGCCATCACAAGGCACCGCATCGTCCGTGGGATTCCGATGAAAAGCATGCGCAGATGTTTGAGGATGGCGATGTCCCGATGCCGGACAATTTTTTCGACGACTACGCGAACCGTTCAAACGCCGCGAAGGAAGCGAAGATGCGTGTCTTTGACCACATGACCGAGCGGGACCTCAAGATTGATAAACTCGGTCCGCCGCCAGAGGGGTTATCTGATAAGGAGCGGGCAAACTGGAATTATCAGCGATATATCAAAGAATATCTCCGCTGCGTCGCCTCAATTGATGACAATGTGGGACGGATGCTCGACTATCTTGACGAAGACGGCATCGCCGATGATACAATGGTTATCTATACCTCTGACCAAGGGTTTTTCTTAGGCGACCACGGGTGGTATGACAAACGGTTCATGTACGAAGAATCGTTGCGGATGCCGTTCCTTATTCGCTATCCGCGCGAGATTCAACCTGGCAGTTCATCCGAGGCGATGGCACTAAATATCGACTTCGCAGAGACTTGGCTCGACTACGCTGGCGTACCAATTCCTGATGACATGCAAGGCACGAGTTTACGTCCAATCCTCAATGGCGAAACACCTGATGACTGGCGTACGTCCATGTACTACCGTTATTGGATGCACCTCGCCCACCACTATGTCGCTGCCCACTATGGGATACGGACGGATCGCTATAAACTGATTTATTACTACGGCGAGGCACTCGGCACATCTGGGTCCCTTGATGAATCGAAAGAACCGGAATGGGAGCTTTTTGATCTGGAGAAAGACCCTAATGAGATGTGCAGTGTCTACGACGAGCCGGCTTACGCGGATATTGTTACCGAATTGACGGAAGAGTTATATCGACTCAAAGCAGAAGCAAGAGACGAAGAGTAGTGTTTTGTCCACATTTTCTTGTAGGAGCGAGCTGCGCTCGCGACTTCTATACTTTCGACCTTGCTGTGACAAAACAGTAATTAGCGTCTATGTTTTCAGTATTGGCAAAGTAAACAACCATCGAATTTCAGGTGTCGGCTGTCGGTTGCAAGGACACTACCCGCTACAAAGATATCTTACCTGACCGCTGGCTGCCGATTGCTGATGGCTATGAAAAATGGAGGCAGAAAATGGCAAATCAGAGTCCACTCCGCAATATTGAACCCGGCATGAAAGTTACGGCACAGATGTCGCCGGAACCGAGTGAGGCGGACTTACAGTTCGCTAAACAGATGGATGTTGACTATGTCGTTCTCTGGACGAATGGTCAGAATGCGAACTATGACTATTTCATGAGCCGCCGCGAGATTTTCGAGAACGCAGGACTCAAAATCTACGGGTTCGGCAACAGCGATGTCCACAATCAGGACGCGATTGTGCTGAACTTGGAGAACCGCGATGCGAAGGTCGAACAGTACAAGCGTTACATCCGCGACCTCGGTAGAGCAGGCATCCCGTATACCACTTATGCCCACATGGGCAACGGTATCTGGAGCACTGAACGCGAGACGACCCGCGGTGGGGCGAGCGCGAGGGGTTTCAACCTTGAAACTGCCCAAGAAGGCCATTGGGGTGGCAACAAATACAAAGTGCCGCTCTCACACGGTCGCGAATACTCCGAAGAGGAACTCTGGGACAATTACACCTACTTCATCAAGCAGGCAGCACCCGTCGCTGAGGAGGCAGGTGTTATGATCGGCATCCATCCGGACGATCCACCGGCACTGAATCTCGCTGGAATTCCGAGGTGTATCTTCAGCAGTTTTGAAGGTTACAAACGCGCACTTGAGATCGCTGATAGTCCAAACGTCGGGATGTGTTTCTGTGTCGGTTGCTGGTTAGAAGGCGGCGACCTGATGGGTAAGGATGTCATCGAATCCATCCAATATTTCGGCGAACGAGACAAGATTTTCAAGGTCCATTTCCGCAACGTTGACCAACCGTTACCGCATTTCGTTGAGACGTTCGTTGATAACGGTTATCAGGATATGTACCAGGTGGCGAAAGCACTGCGTGAGGTGGATTTCAACGGTGTGCTGATCCCTGATCATATTCCGAGCATGGCGGGTGATCACCGCGTTGGTACGGCTTATACGATCGCCTACATGAACGCTCTCGTGAAACGCGCCAATGAGGAGGTCGCTGCGTGAGAGTATTCGCGCGCGTTTTCTTAGTGCCCTTGGTCCTCCTGTTGATTGGATTGGTAGCGGCGTCCGCTGCTGACTGGAACGACTTCCTCGGTCCAGAACGGAACGGCAAATCGTTGGAAAAGATAGGTATCCTTCCGTGGGATAAAACGGGTCCGCGGATCGTCTGGCACAAGCAGATTGGGACGAGTTACGGGGCACCCACTGTTGCCAATGGACGGGTGTTTATCTTCGCGCGTCACGGTGGTAAAGCGCGGCTCACCTGCCTCGAAAGCGCGACCGGCGATGAACGCTGGCGGTTTGAGTACCAGACAGACTACGAAGATATGTACGGTTATAACAACGGTCCCCGGTGCTGTCCTGTTGTTGATGGAGACCGCGTCTATATCTTCGGAGCTGAGGGGATGCTACACTGCGTCCGAGTCTCAGACGGTAAAGGCTTGTGGAAGATTGACACCACAGCGCAGTTTAACGTCATACAAAATTTTTTCGGTGTCGCTTCGACCCCTGCAGTTGAAGGTGAGCTGCTTATCGTCCAGATAGGCGGCTCGCCCCCGGGTAGCCCGAAGGATATTTGGGCGGCAAACGGCAGCCCCGATCCAAACGGGAGTGGCATCGTCGCTTTTAACAAGTATACCGGTGAGGTTGTATACCAGATCGCCGATGAACTCGCGAGTTATGCAAGTCCCGTTTTTAGCACCATCGAAGGACGACGGTGGGGATTCGCGTTTCTCCGTGGTGGACTTGTCGGATTTGAACCTGCATCGGGTAAAATAGATTTCCACTATCCATGGCGGCACCCTAAGATCGAATCTGTCAACGCATCGAGTCCGGTTGTCGCTGGGGACCACGTCTTTATCAGCGAGTCTTATGGAATTGGGAGTTCAGTAGTCAAGGTGCGTCCCGATGGCTATGAGGTCGTTTGGAAAGATCGCACCTCGCGCCGGAAGAAGTCAATGGAATTGCACTGGAACACAGCAATCCACCATGAGGGTTACCTCTACGCTTGTAGTGGACAACATCCCAACGGTGCCGAACTCCGCTGTGTAGACCTCAAAACGGGCAGCGTTATGTGGTCGCAACGCGTTGACGAGCGCGCCTCGCTGCTCTGGGTGAACGACTATTTTATCTATCTCGGCGAGTACGGACGTTTGATGCTCCTTAAATGCACGCCTGAAAAATTAGAGGTAATTTCAGAGGTCTCCTCGCTGAGAGACGAAAATAGTAGGTTGTTAGTGAAATATCCGGCTTGGGCGGCACCGGTATTGGCAGACGGTTACCTCTACATCCGCGGTAAGGATCGCCTCATGTGCTTTGACTTGCGTTTAAGAACTCAATGATTACGGTTTCCACAGTGTTGCCTCAATGAATCGTTCACCGTCCGGTTCCTCATCAAAATAGTATGCCGTTACCACGGTTCCGTCGGGACGTTGGACGGTGCGCGGGTACCCGATGTCGTGGTCGCCGCCGTTATCGCGTAAGATGATTTCCGCGCCCCAAGTCTTGCCGGCATCGCTACTCAACTTCGCACAGATCCGATGCGGCGCATCCCGATATCCGTAGATTAGACACAACCTACCGTCGTGCAGGAGGGTCAGCGTTGGTGGATTCCCGCCACGTCCGGTATTTTCTACAGGTCGGTTCATGTACTTCCACGTTTGTCCGTTATCATTTGAGCTATAAAGATCAATCCAGTTTTGTCGCTCTTCCCAGTCTGAACCTGAATCGTTGCCTCTGCCGCGGCACCGGACGGCGACTAAAATCTGCGAATCCGATAACCGAACGCTTGCTGGCATAATCGCGAAGCCTTCAGGTTCTGGTCCGATCTGAGACAAGAGCGCGAACGATTCGCCGCCATCGGTTGTATTCGCGCAGAATATTAAGCCTTCTTCACCGTTTGATTTTGAGGCAGTCAGGAATACCAAACATTCGTCTGAATTTGAAACAAGGTAGTCGGTTCTTGCTGCGATGCCGGTGTATCCGAACATCGGCAGTTTGAAGGGGCCGTTCCAACTTTTGCACCGATCTGTAGAGGTATAGAACCATGAGTAGGCACCGGCTCTCAGTCCGGACCTGCTGCACATCATCGCGAAATCTGGGTGCGTAAAATCGACACGGTTCGGAGTCTCAAATGCAGCCGCCGCTTCCAACCGATGCCGTTCTTCGACGTGTTCATCCGCGGAGAGTGTGCCTCTCGCCGGTAGATGACACGGTGTTTCGGAGACCTGCCACGTCTCGCCGCCATCTAAACTGCGTCCTTGCATCCCTACAAAGGGTTTATCCCGATCGCGGCGATGGAACCCCGCATCGGATTTGTGATATCCAACAGTAAACCCGACAACGATTTCGTTATCCCATGTCCAAATGCCGTAGTTCGCTGGCCAGCCAGCGTATCTGCCTCGTTCACGATAGATTGTAACGTGTCGCATACTTGTTTCGATTCCTCATTTCTGACTTAATGATTTCTGCACAGTATACCATCAATCTGTGTTTTCGGCTATGAAAAACTTGACAATTTTCGGGAGTAGCGTTAACATTTAAACAACCTTCCCGATTCGCGGGATTTGAGATTTGATCTTAACACGAAATTTTTGGATAACCCAATGCGAAATTTGTTAATGATTGTCCTCGTTCTTTGGCTCTGTGTGCCATTTTTCAGTGTTGTAGAAGAAAACAGTGGTGACCATAGTAGATATGTCCAGCATGTAGAACAGGGATTCGGCTTCATGTTTGAAGGTAATAACCAGAAAGCTATCTCTGAATTTGAAGCTGCGCTGGTGCTTGAACCCGATCACGCTGAAGTGCTGCACTACCTCGGTATGGCATACACGCAAGAACAGTTCTGGAACCGAGCTGTCGAGAGTTATCAACGCTCTTTAGCGTTAATGCCGGACAACATTGAGGCGCTTTACTCGCTCGGTGTTGTGTATTTCAGACTTGATCAATGGGCGGATGCAGTGCCGGTATTACAACGGGTTGTCGAACTTTCACCGCAACACGCGCGCGGTTATGAAGTCCTCGGCAAGTCGTTTGTAAAACTCCGTCAGTATGCAGAGGCGGTCCCGGTTTTGACAAAGGCACTTGAATTGAAACCACAGGCAGCAGGGACGTATTATGAACTCGGCACGGCGCAACTTAATTTAAAAGAATACACAGCAGCGATTGAGAACTTCAAACTCGCGCTTACATACGGACCGGGACGTTACGCGGAACCGCACTACGGACTTGGTATGGTGTATCTCCGCTTGGGTGACCGTGA
The DNA here is from genome assembly GCA_022827225.1 of Candidatus Poribacteria bacterium. GTDB lineage: Bacteria > Poribacteria > WGA-4E > WGA-4E > WGA-3G > WGA-3G. Next base: position 56,181 of record JAJDTJ010000104.1, read on the forward strand.
GAAAAGCAGAGCCGAGATGCAAATTTATCAGCAGTTACAAAAGGAGTTCGCTGAATACGAACGACTCACGCGTCTGACCCGCGCGGAACCGAGCAATCTCGAAGCGTGGACAGGTTTAGCCACCGTGTTGATGAACCAACAGAACTATGGCAAAGCCGTTCAAGTGTTTCAGAGGTGTATTGAACTCGCGCCGAACGATGCCACCTTTCATCACGGTCTCAGTCGCGCGTTTATGAATTTGAACTATCCTAAACACGCCGCGCAAGCCGCCAAAAAAGCCGTCCAGTTGCGTCCGAATGAAGCGATCCACTATAATACCCTCGGGAGTGCGTATGCGATGCAAGGGGACCAGAAAAACGCACTTATAGCCTTCCAAAAAGCCGTTGAACTCGACGGTGAACAACCGTATTATCATCTTAACCTTTCAAAATTATATCAGAGTCTCGGTAACCGGAAGCTCGCGCAGGAGCATTACCGCGCTTATGAACACTTTTTGTCGGAACAGAAATCGAAACAGAAATAGCTCGTAGGGGTTTTTGCTTAAAAGAAACACCCAAGCAAAAACGGTGTTTCTTATAGGGTTACCCGGCCCCTACGGTTACCCAACCCCTACGAGCGTTGAAATAATTATGGATTTTACTATATGATCCGGTATCCCACAATTTTGCTTCTTAGTTTTCTGATTTGTGCGTCTGCAGGAGCTGCGACGGATATGATCTTAATCCCTGCTGGCACATTTACGATGGGCAGCGACACCCGCGCCGCCGATGAGAAACCGATGCATAAGGTTTATCTTGATGCTTACTATATCGGCAAATATGAGGTCACAAACGCTGAATATTACGAATTTTGGAAGCAGCAAACCGATTCTGCCCGGACACCTGAGAGTTTCTCACATCTCCCACAAATTGGTGACTGGCCCGCACGCGCGGAACAATTCCCGAACCACCCAGTTGTCGGTGTTTCGTGGTACGATGCGAAGGCTTATGCGGCATGGAAAGGGATGCGTCTCCCAACGGAAGCGGAATGGGAGAAAGCGGCGCGCGGTTACACCAATAGAGTGTGGCCCTGGGGCAACGCCATCGAACCTTATGCAAATACTGATGCCGACGATGACGGCTACCAGAATCGGCTTGCACCGGTCGGCAGTTTTCCGAAAGGTAAAAGTTACTACGGCGTAATGGATATGGCAGGGAACGTTTGGGAATGGACATCGGATTGGTATAGTGATGTTTATTACGGGTATAGTTCACGATCGGCGAAACGTCCGAAGAAGAACCCGACGGGCCCGGATGTCGGGAGTTGGCGCGTTATCCGTGGCGGCTCTTGGATAGACAAAATCGCTCGATGCAGCACGACGTTCCGGTTCTACTTCTATCCGAACCTGAAGACCTCCTTTGTCGGTTTTCGATTGGCAAAAACGGTAGAAAAAACAGCGAAATAATCTATACGATGCTTCCTAAGCCTCTCCTACAGTTCCATCTGTTTTTTTCTCTCATACTTATCGGTAGTGCTGCCGCGCAATCGCCTATCTTCGTGGACGTTACCGAAGAAGTAGGCATCCGTTTCAAACACAACAGCGGTAAAACGGATCATAAGCATATCATTGAGACGATGGGTTCCGGTGTTGTCTTTTTCGATTACGACAGCGATGGTGATGCCGATCTCTATTTTGTGAACAGCGGGAATATTCAGCAAGAGGGTCAAGGCACGGGGCAGGCGCAACAGGGAAATATCCTCTACCGAAATGATGGGGATGGAGGATTCGTAGATGTGACGGCGGTATCAGGCACAGGAGATATCGGGTACGGAATGGCAGCCGCCGCTGGCGATATCGACAATGACGGCGATGCCGATCTCTATGTCGCAAACTTCGGCGGTGATGTGCTTTACCGTAACAACGGCGACGGCACTTTTACTGATATTACTGAGGCTGCTGGCATTGATAACGACCTTTGGGGGATAGCAGCTGTCTATCTCGATTTCGATATGGATGGTGATCTGGACATCTTTGTTGTCAACTATTTGGTGTATGAATTGTCCATGCCGGTCACAACTTTTAAAGGTATTATTGGTTATGGACATCCGCGCAGCTATGAGGGAACACCGGATGTGCTTTACCGTAACAACGGCGACGGCACTTTTACCAATATTGCAGAGACAGCAGGGGTCATAAATCCAACTGAGGGGAGAGGTATGGCTGCTGTCGCTTGTGACTACGACAACGATGGGTTTCCAGATATTTACGTCACCAACGATACCAATCGTAATTTCTTATATCGGAACAACGGTGACGGTACATTTACTGACGAAAGCCTGTTTATTGGTGTCGGCTATGACGAAGGCGGCGTCGCTGAAGGTTCTATGGGTGTAGATTGCGGGGATTATAACGGCGACGGATGGTTCGACCTGATCGTTGCGAATTCTGAGAAGGCGACCCTCTATAAGAATGAGGAGGGACTGCTTTTTGTCGATGCGACGGTGGATAGTGGATTGCGACAACCGACTTTACCGTTCGTCGGTTTTAGTCCGATCTTTCTCGATTATGATAACGATGGAGATCTCGACCTGTTCTGTGCAAACGGACATCCGCAGGATGTTATCGAAACCTTGATGGATCACGAGACCTACGCCCAACGCGACCAGATATTTCAAAACCGTGGCGACGGTACTTACAGAGATATATCAGGAACCGCCGGGGATTATTTCACTAAAGCACTCGTCGGCAGAGCCGCTGCGACTGCGGACTATGACAACGACGGTGATACCGATATTGTCATCATGAATTCCAATCAGCGTGCCGTTTTGCTTCGGAATGATGGTGGGAACACACAGAATTGGATCGGTATTAAACTCGTCGGTAACCGAAGTAATCGAGATGCGATTGGTGCGAAAGTTACAGTTGTAGCAGGTGAGAGGAAGCAGCTGAAAGCGGTGAAAAGCGGTTCAAGTTATGCCTCAGGGAGCGACACGCGCTTGCTGTTCGGTTTAGGAGAGAACCAACGTGTTGAGAGGATTACGATTGTGTGGAAAGGTGGCGCGACACAAGAGCTGAAAGATGTTTCTATCAATCGGTATTTGACGATTATAGAATCGGAAGAGTAGTGTCAAAGTGGGTGAAACAGTAGCAGACAACAAAAAACCCGTATCCGGTCTGGGATACGGGTTTTTTATTAACATTAGAACTATTGCCGCTTGAGGTCTGCCCATTGTGTTGCAAGTTTACCTTTCGGTTCAACCGGCGTAAGGATATCCAGGAAGCGGTTATCCAACGTTGGTGCGATGAGAAGGTCATCGTCCGTGGCTTCAAAGCGGAGGTTGACATAATCTCCGCCACCGCCTTCACCGCACTTGAAGTGCAAGAAGTTTTCACCCTTATGGAGTTGAATCTCTGTCGGTGTTGTGACGGATTGTACGCCGCCTGTCCAGTCCGGGATATCGTACACCATATCACCATTGACCCAGATCTGTGCGTGATCATCGTGTGCTGGATGCATCGTGGTTGTCCGGTCATCGGGTGAAATGATGGCGATGATACCGTGCCAGGTAATATTGTTTATATCCACAAACCCGTGGCTTGAGGACATGTTGTTCTGGTCCTCAATATCAAGTGTAATAACGGACCAGCCGAGTAAAGCACCGTTCGATACTGATTTAACAACGAAATTCGCTGTTTGTCCTGCTCCCTCGCGTGTAGAAACGGAGGCGTTTGTAATCGCACCATTGGTGCCCTCGGAGAGGTAGTCAATTCCTGCGGAGTTGGCGAAACCGCCCGTCTCCATTACCAGGTCAAGCCCCCACCATTTTTCAAGCCAGTTATCACCTGCCGGTTGCCAGTTTTGTGCAAGTGCTACTGGTGAGATCATGACCACAAAGGCAAGTGTGATAAAGATTGCGAATTTTTTCATAGCTATGAATCTCCTTGTTCAATATACTTTTCATTTCATTAATAGACACAAGGTTCCAGGCTTTGAGTAAGAAGCGCGCTTCCCAAAACCGTGCGACCCTGCAGAATTTATCTTCAGTGATAGCAGTACTGCGATACAAATCACGTATTTAAATACTGACATTTCACCGGTAAACCGATGTCGGTTTCTGTCAGCAGTGCGATCCCGTAGTCCTTCGCGGTGTTGTATACGGCACCGCGAGAGGAAAAAGAATACACTTTTGCAAATTATAACACTTTTTAGATATAAATTTCAAGAAAAAAGTGTAGTGTCAACGGGATTGATAAAAATATATCAGAAAGAACAAAATTTATCAAGTTTAATTTGAACAACGCCGCTTTTTCATGCTATAATAACGTGAGTTTATGTTTAAGGATTCAGAGGAACTGACACAACATATTACTTGGAATAAAAATCCACCGCCGCCGCTCGCGGATGGTGAACCTGCCCCGAAAGCATGGGCGGATAAACAGACCATCTACATTGTGAACCGCGATGGCACTGGGCTTCAGCAGATTGTCGATGAAGCCGGTCCTCGGGCAACGAATCCGGAATTATCACCAAGTGGAGGCGCAGTCCTTTATACGCAGAAGATTGATGGACATCTACAAATCTTTAAAGTCAATATAAACGGTGGAGCTCCGACGCAATTGACGGATATTAAGCAGAATTCTGGAGGAGATTGGTTCGATCCAGCGTATCCGTTGTCGGTTTCGCCACAACCACAATTGCTAACTACTACATGGGGAGCGGTGAAAAGGAGATAGGCTCTTTTATGCCAGATTTCGTGCAAGCGTAAATAAAAAATGCACTATTTGGGGCAGTGCGGGCACTGGGTTTTGTAGGGAACTCGCCCGGGCAGTACTGCTCAGATTGGCACGGAAATTGCTTGTTGACTTGCATACAGGGTCAATGTATAGATAGGTCTGCTACCAGTTAGATTAGATAAAATGGAGAAAAAAAAACGTGAATCGTTCTTATAGACGACACCGCTCAATGCGGGCACTTCTCTTTTCAGGTGTTATTCATCTTTGCCTCATCATCGTTTTTACGTTTTCGTTCTATATCCAGAGACCAGCGGGTATCAAAGACGTGATTGCGGTGGATCTGATAACTTCGAAGGATACGCCGCAACGTCCGCGCAGGCTCAAACCACCGCCCCCTAAAAAGTTACGGGTGCCACAACAGACCGACCCGTCTACCGAATCAAATCAGCGATATTTGGATGTGGCTGCCTCGGCGAATTTAATCAATGAAACCATACAGCGATCAGAGGTAGAGCTTCTACATAACGCGACAAAATCTGTGTCGGATACGGAGACCGCACTCCCAGATGTGATGACAGAAGCGCGTCCTTTCAATAGTCGGACTGCACCGATCCATGAATCGGTGGCGAGTCCATTTCAAACCACAGCGGGTGAAGGTGTCGAGAGTGTACGTCAACGCGTGAAAGGTGACGGCAGAACCGGCTTTCACAAACTTGAATCGACGGGTGCTGCTGAAATTGGAGCTATCGGTGATGGGGATGGAGATGACGAAGGTGAGGGAACCGGCAAAGGAGATAGCACCAACCCGTTTGCCGAGGCACTCGAAAACATCGCCAGCCATATCGTCGCGACACGGGAATTGGACAAGGTGAATGTCGTCTTTGTCGTGGATACGAGCGCGAGTATGCGCGATAATATCCAGCAGGTCGCAGCGAACCTGTATAGCCTCACCGATGCGTTTGATTTTGTCAATCTGGAGTATCACCTCGGTATGTCCGAATTCAGTGTGCGGCACGAGGGACAGAATCTCGAAGTCCGGAGCTTGTTACCGGAGGTCGGTGTGTTGCGCAGACGGATGCAACAAGTCACACTTAGCGGCAATGAACACGCACTTGACGCTTTATTAGATACGCTTCATCGGATCGATTTTCACGCCGATGCGGATAAGTTTATCATTCTTGTAACCGACGAACCTGCAACGAGTGCTTTTCGCCAAGAAGATTCTAATACACAGATGCGGGAGAAGGTCATTAAGGAATACCAACTTCAGGAGATCCATGTTAACGTTCTCGGTTACCCGGAACAGTTTCAGCAAAAGTTAGCAGAAACGACAGGCGGATTGTGGCAGCAGATTCCGGGGGACTTCAGCGGTGCTACCTCGCTCCCGAGCACGCGCGCCGGCAACAGTGCATTTATCAAGGTCTTTCGGGACATCGTCACCGACATCCGTCGAAGCGGCGGTCAATTGCTATTCAGCATGGAGTCTCAATTCGAGGTTGAACTTGAAGACGGTGATATACCGGCAAAGAAATTGGAACGTGAATTCAAGCGAAACGGTGTCTCTCTGTCCAACGATGGCAGCCTGTTTAATAGTGCTAAGGTCTGGGAAAAAGGGGAAGGCGATCTGTGGGTGATTACCGACTACGCAAACAAGCAAACCTATACAATCCGTAAAGTAGGGGACAAGTTGAACGTTTATGCCGGTATCTATCCTGAAACTTGGAACCTCTCTGATAATCTCACTGCCTTGACGCAACAGCGCGGTAACAGATGGCTTATCAACGACCGTAGAGGCAATCGCATGTACACCGTCCGCAACGAGAAAGATCGCTTGAACGTCTATGCCGGTGGAACGCCGGGTGCATCGCCTGAAAAGGGTTTTGGAACTGTCGTAGACATCGTTGTGATGCTGGATTACAGTCGGAGTATGGGTGGAAAATCTGAAGCCGTCATGCTCGGTTTAAGCACGCTCATTGGTCGGTTAGACATCCTACCGATCAAGTATCGGATCGGTCTCATCCGTTTCGCGGAGGCGAAAGATGCGATTAAGGTCATCAACGGTGCGGTCGTCACGCAGATGCCGTTGAACGAATCTATGTTGAGAAGTTATATGGAGGATCCGTTCGGTGGCGATGAACACCTTATTGATGCGATTGTAGAGGGTCTTCCAAAGGTGAAGTTTAGTCCGTTCGCGAGCCGACTCCTGCTGATCTTAACAGACGAGCCAACGACTGGGAAGTATCCGCCCGAACGTGCACTCAGCGTGTGTCAGTCGTTAGGTGTCCGCGCTTATGTGATTGGTCATCCCGGACCAACAGATTTTCAGAAGACGCTCGCGGAACAGACGGGTGGCATCTTTTTCACAATGCCGAAGCATCTAAACAAAACCTATCCGAACCAGTAACTTAGTTGTCAGGACTCAGTTGTCAGAGGAAGGGTTGTCGGTTGCCGAATGTGGGAGTTTGTCAGTATGGACGTGGGACTTCAATCTCATATGGAGCGTCTATTCACGATTTTAGCGAAGAGACGTGGTCTTCAACTTGATCGTGATCGGTTGAAAGAAGTGCTTTTTGATGTGCCGCGCCATCTCTTTATCGAACAATATTACGATCACAAGGCACCGGACGGGATTGTTCAGGTTGCATCACCAAAACCGACAGAAAAGCAACTTGAAACAATTTATTCCGATAGAGGCTTGATGATTCGAGAGGAACCGCATAGTGCAGCGTCTCAACCCGGTCTTATTTTTGAGATGCTGGCTGACCTCGAATTGGCTCGCGGGCTTAAGGTTTTGGAAGTAGGGACGGGAAGCGGATGGAATGCTGGACTGATTGCATCCAGCGTGGGAGACGATAGGCTTGTCTACTCTATTGATCTCCAAACGGATTTGGTAGAAAAAGCCCGAAATCATCTGTGTTCTGCTGGGTTCAATCGTGTCAATCTGAGAGCGGGCGATGGTGGGTTTGGGTGGCACGGGGAAACCTTTGATCGGATCATCGTTACAGTCGGTGCGCCTGATATTCCGCCGACGTGGGGGCAGTCATTGACAGAAAGCGGGGTTTTAGTGATGCCGCTTAAGACAGGCGGCGTAGGAGACCCAATTCTCCGGTTGCAAAAACACGGCAACAGATTGACAGGGAGATTCACGCGTTGGGCGGGTTTCATGAACTTGCAAGGCAACTTCAGATCCCCCTCTGAAGACATGCTGGAACCGCCTTGGGAGCCGGTGGTAGAGGCGTTATTACAAGCGGAACCGACACCCGTTCCATTCCCGACAAGTTTTGGAACCGATTGTGCCTTCTGGCTCCGTCTAAATGGCTTACCAAATGATCGGGGAATACAAAGGGCAACGCGGTATGCACACTGTCCTGCTGGATAAAGAATTGCCTGCTTTATATGTTCCGCAATCCGTATATTCTCCTCAGGTTGGCAAGCGTCTGGATGTCTATGGCAGTCCGCAGCTTGTAGAACGGTTTATCAAAGGAATAGAGGAATGGATTAACCTTGGAGAACCGACCATCACAGACTATTGTGTTGAACTTATCAATCCAGCGGAGTCAGGTGCTATGGAACCGCAGCATTATATTGATAAACGTCCATACGCAACGCTAAAGTTTTCTTTGACGGACGATTTTAAATAATTGAAAGGAAATATTAATGTCAACAACTTCTACAAGTACACAACAACACCGGGAAATGGCAACCGAAGAGGGACCTGTGGCTGTCGCGATTGTCACCGTGAGCGATACGCGGACCCCTGAAACAGATAAAAACGCTGTGTTTTTACGCGAACAACTCGCGGCGGAAGGGAACAGCGTTGCTGCCTACCAAATCATAAAAGACGAACCTGATCAAGTGGCGGCAGTGTTAGATAAAATGGCGGAAAGTGAGGCACAGGTTATCCTATTCAACGGTGGCACGGGTATTGCACCCCGCGATACTACGTTCGATATTCTCGACCGGAAATTGGAAAAGACGTTACCGGGATTCGGTGAACTTTTTCGGATGTTCAGTTATGATCAAGTCGGGGCAGCGGCGATACTTTCGCGCGCAACGGCAGGCGTTTACCGTGGGAAGGTGGTTATTTCTACACCCGGATCAACGGCGGCTGTGCAACTTGCATGGGAGAAATTGATCGGACCAGAATTGCAACATCTTGCATGGGAAGTCGGACGTTAACCTTTCGTTTAATTTTCATGGTTTCTGCAAATTGTCAACATCTGTATCTACTTTTGATATAGTGTATTCTCGCTTGCCTGATAGCGACGGCGGGATATTGTCAACAAGTTCCACTGTGACAACGACAGTCGTCCCGAGCACATCTTGGATGCTCTGAACGAGATAGCGGCGTGTCGCTTCTGTCCATTTTTCGTTGGTAACCACTTTCAAAACACAGTGTTTAAGTGATTCTTGGATGATTTGGAATTGTGTTACACCATCAATGTCGTAGAACTGTTGCGTGAAATAGCCACCGTGTATTAACGCTCCGCTTTTTGCCCGGAAGGTGGCGGTGGTGCGTCCGAGCAATTCTGCGAAGACAGGTAACGCGTTACCGCAGGGACACATCTCGTCGGAGAGCAGACCGACATCGCCAATCCGATACCGAATAAATGGCATGGCGTAGTTATTGAGCTGCGTGATGAGAATCTCTCCCGGTTCAGTGTATGGATCCGGACTATCTATTTCGAGGTAGAGATCGCGGCAGTTGATATGCATCCGCCCCTCTGCACACTCCATTGCGATCAATCCGACTTCTCTGCTGCCATAGCGATTGTAGACTTTTGTTTTGAAAACAGTCTCTGCTAAAGTGCGGTAATGTGGATGTAGCATCTCGGCGGACGCTATGATACCCTTCAATTTGCCAAGGGGTGTCAAGCTGTTCTCAAAGATGAATTTAGCGAATTGGTACAGCGAGGACGGATAAGCGAGAATCGTCTGCGGTTGGTCCTGGTGCATTTTTTCAAAGGCTGCCGACATTGCCGTGTCTGTGAGATGAAACCCGTTAAGCCAATGCTGATTCCGCCAATAGTTGTTAAACCGGTGTTTCCAGTGTCTGTCCGCTTCCAAATCCGCAAGCGCCCCCCAAATGACCAGTTGCGGTTCACCGAAATTCCAACCTGCCCATTGATCAAAATAGTAGACGCTCAAATTGCGTTGATTCCAATAGTTCCTGTCCTGATAAAATGTTAGGGGCGTGCCTGTTGAACCGCCGGTGGCATTCCTGATTCGTTGTTTCCGGGTGAAGGTTGTAGAATAGAGTTTATCCAATTGTTCTCGGATATCCTGCTTCTCAAGTGGCGGAATCTGCGATATATCAAAATGCGCTGCCTTTAGAGATTCGCGGTAATACGGTGTTGTCTGATAGGCGTGCTGCAGGAGTGCTTCTAAGCGTTGTTTCTGAAACGCTTGAATAGTCTCACGCGGCGCGCCTAAAATCTCTGCCGTTCGAGAGAATTGGGTGTTGTAGTCCAAGCCTTTTCGATAAGTATTGTAGGCGTGCCACGCCGCTCTTGAAAGTGACTGCTTGATAGAATGACGGATTGGCATGATAGATTCAAGCCCTCGGTCTGAGGGTATCAACCTTCGGCGAATATCCTTCTGGGAACTGGTCGCTCACGGAACGTCCGTCTTGGAAAAGCTGCCCCGCATCTGGGTTCTCAGATTCAGTAGGTGGCGGGAAGTCTCGCCATCTATTACCGTCAAGTGGGAGTTCGTAACCGTCGTTGCGGAACCATTCAATCGAGCGATTTCGGTAGTCGGTGAGGACCCTGCCATACCCTGTATTTCCTGCGAGATTCCGTTCATCAAGTCTACCGGTCAAACGCCTGAAGAGCCATTCCTGCCGATCGGCGGCGGAGTAGATGTATTTGTATTCGTCAGTCAAGAGCATGTACAAACCTGTGCCTTCTTGTGCTAATTGACCGACGATAGCGTCACGTTGTGTCTCGCCGGTGGCGATAGCTGCGAGATCAACACCGTCTCGGTCTGCTTGTGGCGGTAGACCAGCGGCAGCGAGGCTGGTCGGTAGTACATCGACGAGACTCGTTGGTGTATCGCATTGTGCGCCTGCTTCAAACCGTTCTGGGTATCGGACGAGTAGCGGGATTCGTGCCGCCGGATCGAGGAAAGAGCGCTTGCCGTAGCAGTCATAGTCGCCGAGTAGTTCGCCATGGTCGGACGTGTAAAGAATTAAAGTGTTATTCAACTCGCCAATGGATTCGAGGTAGTCAAGGATTCGACCGACCTGATAGTCGATGAAGGAGATCGTCGCATAGTAAGCGGCACGCATTGTCCGCAGGAGATTCATATCGCGTCCTTGATCGCGATATTTGTAGCGATTCTGGTGTCGGTTCCAGTAGGTGTGCAGATGCTCATAATCGGGGGGTAGGAACGGGAGCGGCATTTCGACGGTGCGGTAGAGCCGATTCCACGGTACGGGTGACTCAAAGGGTGGGTGCGGTTTAATGAAGCTGCTCCAACACAAAAACGGACGCTCGGTATCGCGTTCGGAGAGGAACTGGAGTGTTCTGTCTCCTACCCACTGTGTATGATGCAGACGTGCTGGTAGTTGTGACGGTTGCGGGATATAGTAGTATTCGCTCCGTTCGCCGTGTGGCGCGACGACGTGGTCGTACCCGTTTTCTGCCAGAAACGCCGTGAAATCGTCGGGACCGGCACCCTCTTCGGAATAATCTCGCGTCTCAAACCCCCACATTTTGCGTCCTTGTGGTGTGAAATGCATCTTGCCGATGCCGTGTGTTTGATAGCCTGCCTCGTTGAGCAGCTCCATTACGGAGGTTCGGTCTTGCGGCATGCCGGCGTTGCTGGTAGATCCCGTCTGATGTGCCCATTGCCCGAGCAGGAAGCTACAACGTGATGCGACACACACAGGGGATGGACAGTACGCGGAAGTGAAACTCGTGCCGTCTTGTACAATTCGGTCTAATGCGGGTGTCTGGATAACAGGATTTCCGAGCGCACCGACTGTATCAAAACGCTGTTGATCGGTCATGAGAAAAAGGATATTGGGTTGTTTTGCCATGAGGTGTCCGGTCCTTTCTAAAAAGAATGCGTCTTGGGTTGTGTCTGAAATATAGGAATAGCATAGCATTTTTTCAAGTAGAATGCAACTAATGTTTCGAATTGGCAGTTAGCCATCAGCCATCAACCGTCAGTATACGGTCTGTGTTGCAACCTCTGACTTCATTTCGGCTTGACATTCAACTGTAGACGTGGTATCATTGAGAGAATAAGTTTTTTAGACAGTAATACGTTCCAATATGTTGATTAGATGGGAGCGTTCTACTTATAGAACGAAAACAGGATGGCGTATAGTAATTTTACCTTAGAATCAGTGGTGACGACATTTCAACTTGAGATAATTCGATCCATCGGCATTTTCGCTGAGATAGAACCGGTGATGCCGAGTGAGCAGCTCGCGAGGGTCCTGACAAAAAAAGCACCATTAGCTGTCGCGATAGGAACAGAGAAAGCACGCTCGGAGTTGATTGTCGCCGATGTTCTTTTTGAACTCTGGGAACACTTTGAGAGCCGTGTAAGTATCTTCTCGGGTATTGACTTCAATGTTGATGCCGAAAATGGATTAACAGGTGTTTGCGACTTTTTGATAAGTTTATCATCAGAACAGTTTTACTTAAAAGCCCCCGTCATTGTGCTTGTTGAGGCGAAGAATGCTGAGCCAAAACTGGGGTTAGGACAGTGTGTTGCGGAAATGATCGCGGCCCAACGTTTTAACGCAGAAAAAGACAATAACATTCCTTACATTTACGGTGCTAGCACAACCGGAACAGAATGGTTATTCCTGAAATTAGAGAGGCAAAAACTCTATATTGATATGGCGGGCTATCAGATTACACAATGTGACAAGATCCTGGGTATCCTCTCAAGTATGGTGTCACAACAAGCGTGAATAGGAAACGGACAAATATGAAAACTCGTCCTTTGGTGTGAAATGCAAAAGTGGTATGAAAATAAAAAACTCCTGAATACGTTCATCGCTTTGATGTGTGCTAGTTTTATCGCCTATTTTTTCTTTCACTGGAAATGGGGGTTACCTTTGACCTTGTGCACTGGGACAGCAATTATGGTGAGAGGTGTTGTCAAAATTACGATGCGGATGCGTGGGAGAAAACAGCGTAAGGAGAAATAGCAGTCAGCAGATGTACGGAGGCGGAGGCGAAAACCTCAAACCCAGCTGACCGAACCGCAAGGAAAAGTAAAATATGAAGAGACGAAAGTTCATAAAACTGAGCGCGATTAGTGCCGCTGGACTGGTTCTGCCCGTTCAATTGGAAGGACAAGCAGATGCAAAACCGCTGCTTAAACCAGGGACTTTTGTAACGCCTAACGCTGACTTTTATGTTCTACAGATCGGTAATCCGGCTGAACTTGACGGTAACACCTGGCGGATGGGGATTGGCGGTTTAATAGAGAAAGAGCGGCTGGTGTTGCAGCTGAAAGACATCACGGTGATGGAATCCGTTACGGCGACGCGAACCCTAAAGTGTATCGGTGACCCGATCGGCACAGAGCAGATGAGCAACGCGGAATGGAAAGGCGTTCGACTGCGCGATCTGCTTGAAAAAGTCGGACCTAAACCGGAAGCGAAAGTCGTTGTCTTTGTCTGTGCAGACGGTTACCATACGGCGATTCCGTTAGAGGACGCGATGCAGGAAGATACACTCCTAGCTTATGAGATGAACGGTGTTCCGCTTCCGACGGAGCACGGTTTTCCCGTCCGACTGCTTAATCCCGGTCACTACGGCACAAAGAATCCGAAATGGATCATGAGTATCCAATTGGCGAAGGAACACGAAAGTTACTGGGAAAAGCGTGGCTGGGATCCGATTGCGAATGTGAAACTTGCCACCGTCATCGGCACACCGAGTGAAGGTGAAAAGATTACGGGTGGTAAGGTCTACACAGTGAGCGGCGCGGCGTTTGATGCGGGAAACCACGGCGGTATCAAGAAAGTTGAAGTCAGTATCGATTACGGAGAGACGTGGGAAGCGGCAGAAATCTGGGCAAAAGACACGCCACTTGCATGGGTGCTCTGGAAATGGGAGTGGCAGGTTCCTGACGAGGCGGAACCGGTTGAAATCTACGCGAGAGCGACAGCGCATAGCGGTCTCACACAGGACGAAATCGGTATCGAAGCGGATCCGGTTGGTGCAACAGGCTACCATATAATTGATGCCTCAATTGTGGTTGCATAATATTGGGTGCGGGACGGGATAATATGCGCCAACTCTGGTCAGGCAAGTTTTGGAGAGCGAGTGCCGCTAAAACGCTCCAGGTGTTTACAGTTTACCTCCCTGTCTTACTCATAGACTTTGCTTTTAGTGGCATTATAACCAACACCTCCTTTTATACGAGTTACTTAGGACTCTCCTCAACCTTTTTAGGTGTGCTGAAGGCTGTCATGACAGCCTTCTTTGTGGTCCTCGCGATTCCGTTCGGACGGTTGTCGGATCGGATAGAACGGCGGTATGTGCTTTACGCGGCGTGCCTTGTGCTTGGTGCTGTCAGTATCGGGCTGCCGTACTGTCGGAATAGCACACACCTGATGCTTATCTTTCCCGGCATTGGTATCAGTATGGCACTCTTTTGGCCCGCTTATGAGGCGTGGCTCGCTGAACGCGAAGGCGAAGGGAAACTGATCCAACGGGTGATGCTGTTTAACCTTTTCTGGAGCATTGGTGTCACCTTGGGACCAGCCTTCTCAAGTTATCTCTATGGTGACACGAATCCATTTACATCGTTCTATCTCGCTGCCATTTTTAGTTTGCTCACCTTAGTAACAATTGTAGTGAACAGTTTGCAAGCCTCCGGTCCCACCGAAACCGAGTCATTAGAACCCCCTGAAGTGCTTTATCCACCTTTACTTGTTCGGACGACCTATCTCAACCTGTCCCGTTGTGCGAATTTTGCGTCGTGGTTTGTGCTCGGTGTCCTACGTCGTCTGGCACCGAAACTCACAAGGGAAGGAGGGATGCTGCCGTCAACATTTGGCAACCTGATGTTGACGCTCGGTGGTATTCAGACGTTAGCCTTTCTTGTCCTCGGGACCGGTTATTCAACGCGCTGGCACTACCGTTTTGCACCGGTATTGATAGTTCAACTCTTAGCGGTCCTTAGTTTTCTCGGAATATGGAGCGTTCAAAACACACTGCTGTGGATTTTTTTGTTTGGATTGATCGGCGTGTCTGCTGCTTTCACGTACTTCAGTAGCCTCTACTACGGATTGGACCGGCACGCCGATAAAGGGAATAAGAGCGGATGGCACGAAGGGATATTGGGGTTAGGAATTCTGTTGGGTCCACTGTTAGGGGGTATCTTAGCGGATTCGCAATTCGGCACACAGAGTCCGTATCTGCTTTGTGCGGTTGCAATCGCCATCGCCGTTTTGGTGGAGATCTTTATTTTGTCGAAGAATGCTCGGTTTACAGAAGATTCGCGGTGATATAGTCCTCATCAGGTGTAACACCGAGACCGGGCCCGTCTGGGACTGTTACGACATGGTTATGTACTTCGATGCCGTGTACTGCCATCGTTTCCAAAAAAGCTGGTGCGTTGAGTTCAGCGGGAAGTACGAGGTCCAAAGTTGAGAAGAGATGGACACTGGCGATGAATCCGATACCGGCTTCCGTCAACCCGCTGCCGAGGAGTTCTAAGGCGTTGGCTTCTGCGACATGGACACTCTTAAGACATTCTGCTAAGCCTCCAGACTTACAGATCTTCAAGACGACGGCATCGGCACATTCCAAGCGAGCGATTTTCGCCAGATCGTAGTAGGTGAAACAGCCTTCGTCGATAGCGATTGGAACCGGAGCGTCGCGCCGAACCCGCTGCATACCGAACCAATCTTGGCTTGCTACGGGTTGCTCCATACAGTAGATCTCTCGGATGTCGGTAACCCGTTGTAGCAATTCAAGGGCGTTGGACGGTGTATAGGACTGATTTGCATCGATCCAGAGTTTGGCATCTGGTGCTGCTTCGTTCACGGCGCGGAGGCGTTCTTCATCTGCGCCAGGGGTGCCAGCAACTTTCACTTTGAAACAGGAACAGGGTGCCAAGGCTTTCGCTTTGAGTGCCATGATTTCTGGTGTGTCAATGCTTAAGGCGTAACTAAGTGGAAGTGTGTTGTGACGTTTGCCGCCGAAGAGTGTATGTAGTGGCAGCTCAAGGATACGTCCGCGCAGATCGTGCAACGCGATGTCTACGGCTGCTTTAGCGAAAGGGTGTCCGTTGCTGACTGCCGGTTTCAATGCGTTATAGATGGCATCATGGATTGCGTTGAGATTGAGAGGGTCTTTTCCGAGGAGCAGCGGTGCGATGTGGTGTCGGATCGTGGTTGTGATGGATTCGGTTGTTTCGTAACTCCACGAAGGGAGCGCGCGTTGCTCACCCCAACCGATGTATCCGTCGTCTGTTGTGATTTTGACGAAGACGTGATCGCCTGCGGTGCCGGTATCCCCGACGAAGCCGGTGCCGATATTAAAAACATCCTTCATCCCGACAGCAGTCGGATAAACGTCTACGTGTGCTATTTTATGCATGTCTGAACAGCGTCCCTTTTATATTTCCAAATAGGAAGTTTCTACTGTATTTTAACCCAAGTTGCTACTAACAAGTTTTGAAAGTTCAAGCAGATTTTTCAAACACTTTCCTCACCCCGGGGTCCCCACCCGTTACTGGGAAGGGGAGGGGTGCTATGTCTATAGAAAAAGCCTATGGAAGCGAACGCACTTTCTTCGGCTTGCTATGTCTATAAATCAGTGGCAACTTGCGTTATTTTAGCATAGGTACGGCGTATTAATCAAAACAATTTCCGTTGACATCTTCGGCATTATAGATTATAGTAAATACGTATTATAGTTCCTGTACATTGTTGTGAAGGAAACATGTAATGTTATTTGGGATTTTTGTAATTCTTATGCCTACCGCCATTTGGTTGATCCTGCATCTCATGTCTCGGCGGGAGAATGATAGTGAATCAGAGGGTCCTACAGAGGCGATAGAGGTTTGCGCGATCTGTCAAGAGGAGTTTCCGATAAGCCAACTGCTCGAAAAGGAGGTCGGCGAATACGGTAGGGTTTACTGTTTCTGTGGGCAATGTATTGAAAATCTTTATCAGGAATATCAGAACACAACAGACCCGAAAACGGGAGAATGAATTATATGTATGATTTGGTTACATTTGGGGAAGCGATGATTCGTCTCACTTCTCCAGAGTTTATGCGTCTTGAGAACACGACCACCTTATCAATTACGGCGGGTGGTGCGGAGATGAACGTTGCTGTCAACGCTGCGCAGCTCGGACTGCGGACGGCATGGGTATCACGACTCGTGGATAACTGGTCTGGTCGCTACATCCGAAATAAAGGACGTGAACTCGGTGTGGATATGTCAAACATCATCTGGGTGGATTTCGATGGGGTCGGTTTAGAACGGAACGGGTTCTATCATCTTGAAATGGGTGCCGGACCTCGTGCCAGCAGTGTCACGTACGACCGTGGATATTCTGCGATCTCGAAAGTACAACTCGGTGAAATTGATTGGGCATCTATCTTTAGCAATGCTCGGTGGTTCCACCTGAGTGGTATTACCCCGGCTTTGTCAGAATCCGCAGCAGCGGTCTCGGCAGAGGCACTTCAAGCGGCACGTGCAGCCGGAGTCAAAACCAGTTACGATCTGAACTTCCGATCGAAATTATGGAGTGCTGAGGAAGCGCAAGCAGCGAACCGACCGATGATGAAGCATGTCTCCGTTCTCATCGGGAACGAAGAAGATTTCGAGAAATCCCTCGGTTTCGCCGCCGAAGGGGCAACCGAATCTTACAGTAAACTCGAACCTGAAAGTTACAAAGCAGTTGCACAGCGTGTCAAAGAAACGTTTCCAAACATTGAGATGATCGGTACGACGCTACGGGATGCGAAAACCGGTTGGCTCAACGACTGGCGGACGCTCCTCTTCGACGGTGAAGAATTCTACCTCTCCCGTATTTATGAGAACTTGGAGTTAGTTGACCGTGTGGGAGGTGGTGATAGTTTCTCATCCGGGTTAATCTATTGTCTGCTGAACGGTAAATCGCCACAAGAGGCAGTCGATTTCGCAGGTGGATACTCCGCCTTGGCGCACACATTCCCTGGCGACTTTAACTGGGCAACAGCAGAAGAGGCAGAGAAAGCGATGCAAGCCGGTGGTGTGCGTATTAGTCGCTAAATAGATAATACTATGAACAAAATTCTTCTCTCTCAAATTTTTGAAAATGCTGAATTTGATACTGCGGAACGCCGAGCAGCGTTGGCAGATTTGCAGCAATTCGGTGAGTTAAGTATTCATCCTCGAGAACTGACTGAGGAACACGCTGATGGCGTTATCGGTGTGATTGCAAGTTCGGTGCCTTTTCACGAAAGTTTCTACCAAGCCGCAACATCGCTCCGAATTATTGCGCGTTGGGGTGTCGGATACGAAACCGTTAATGTAGACTTGGCGACCGAATACGGTGTCATTGTTACGATTGCCCCCGAACACATGGTGACCGTTGCTGAATATGCGATTGCACAGTGGTTCGCGACTATGAAACGGGTCTACACGCTCAATAGAGCCTCCCACAGTGGGGATTTTGGACTCATCAAGACCCATGAGGTGATGGGTTCAACGCTCGGTTTGTATGGCTTTGGTCGGATTGGTCAAGAAGTTGCCCGTCGTGCGCGACCGCTGCTCGGTGAGGAAGGGAGACTCTTGGTTTATGACATCCGTCCAGACATCGCTGAACTTGCAGCAGAATTTGGTGCGGAGGCTGTTGATACACCGTTGGAGCTCTTTGAAGAGAGTGATACTGTTTCGCTACACCTATCCGGCGCAGATACGGTTGTCGGCTACGAAGAACTCTGCGCGATGAAACCGCATGCCTCGCTCATCAACCCATCGCGCGGGAATCTTGTTGACGACGAAGCAGCGAATCGCGCCGTCAGTGAAAACCGGCTCTGGTATTATGTTGTGGATGACCCAGTTAACGGACCGCGGGCGATCCACAAAGACCACCCGCGCATCATCTCTACGAATCACAATGCGGGCATGACTGTTGAATCTGGTATTCGATTGGATCTTTGCACGATTGGGCAGGTTAAAGACGCAATTCAGGGGCGCGTACCGGCACATATTCTCAATCCAGAGGTGCTGAAGCATCCGAGAGTGAAGGCGTTTTGTGGGGACGCTTTGTAAATGCTTAGTTTCGGAAAATTACTGTCTTGCGCTATCAGATAAAGTTCGCTCACAATCAGGAGATAAATTATGTCGTTCAACATGCTGATGCTGATGTGTGTGATCGCAGCACCACCCGACTCAGAGATGAATGAGCCGCCAGCAGATCCAATCTTGCTCGCTCATCGCGGTGTGGTGCGGTACGCGCCCGAAAACACTTTGCCCAGTTTCGCCGCCGCCATCGAGCTGGGGTTATCAATTGAGTTGGATGTCTACCAAACCCGCGATGGACACCTTGTCATTATTCACGACAAGAGTGTAGACCGCACGACCAACGGCACCGGCGCAGTAACCGAAATGACGTTAGCAGAAATCCGAAAACTGGATGCTGGAAGTTGGTTCGATTCTTCTTTCGCTGGTGCGAAGGTACCGACATTAGAAGAGGTCTTCAAACTCATTCGCGAGCGTCAACGAATACCGGTGACCATCGCACTGAATATGAAAGTCATCTCGCCGGGGATTGAAGAGAACATCGTGCGGCTCGTCGAAAAATACAAGCTGTTCGATCAACTCTTCGCTTTCGGTCAATCCAGCGATTCGAGTCACCGTTTCAAACAAGCCAATCCGAAGCTGCGAACCACGGTGTACCTAAATGACAATGAAGCCGATCAGTTCACCGCAGCCTTGAGTGATCCGCTGGCAGATTGCCTGTGGGTGCGATTCATTCCGAATGTAGAAGCGATGGAACAGGCTCGTCAACTCGGTAAACAGGTCTGGCTCGCCTTGCACATCGGCGAGAATCGACCCGATATCTGGGACAAAGCCCGCGCCAGCAAGATGGACGGTATCTGTACCGATTGGCCGCTGGCGTGCAGTATACATTGGCGGCTCGGTCTGAAACCTAAAGATGATTAAGCGGACTTCAAATGGGCGGTGTGTTTTTCTCAAGTAGGAAAAGGAATTCCCTGTTTGGTTTCTCGGCTGCGTTTATCCACTTATCTGTCCAACTCATACCCGCCATGACGTTCTTTTTGTAATCGAGCTCAAGTGTAGCGATCAATTTTCCGTTGTTTTGTATGACTTTGTTCAGTTGTTCTGCTGTCGCTCGACCGCCGGAGCTGTAGGAGAGTAAAATCCAACGCGCTTGTGTCTCTCGGATTAACTTCGCGATGGCTTCAACGGCGATGAAATGACCTGTGTCGTTTGTTCGGAATTCCTCAAATACAGACGCGGCGAGCGGATCAGATGTATCCTCTCGCCGTTTTGCTTTCCCGAAAAGGTCGGGTTTGTCGAATAGCACAACACTTTTCCAGAGGTGATAGTAAGCGGCGTATCTAACACGGGACGGCGGCATTTTCTCGTTGTTTGAACCGTACGGCGGATCGAAATATGCGAGGTCTACGGAGACACGCGGCACAAGGTCAAAGATGTCGCTTTGATAGACCTGATGCACGCCGTCTGACGTGAAAACTTCGGGGACTTCAAGCATTAATTCTTTATAGGCGCGCGGTGCCCACTCCTTGAGGTACGCCGAAAAGTGACCGAGGCTATTGTCAACACGGTCGAGCGCGAGGATGAGGCTTGTGAGTGCTACGGCTTTATTGACGGGATCGAGGTTGAGCGTTTCGATCTCTTGCCGGATAGCATCTAACTTTCGGGTGTTGTGGAGCTGCCACGGTTTCTTAAGTCCGTCTGCTTGGATGGCGCATCCGCCGTTGGCGTGTCCGCCGTAGTGTTCTGTGAACCAACCGTCAACGGGTAGCACAGCGTTGAGATGGTCAATGAGGGGTTGATATGCTTCTCTCGGTTTCGTGTTGAGGAGATAACAGGTGCCGAAGACTTTTGACCACGGCGCAATATCGTTGCAGATGACGGTATAGCCGAGTTTGGCGAGTGCTTGTGAGACGCGGGTTGTGCCCGTAAAGCCGTCGAGGATTGTCTGCGGGTTGACTTTCTTGACGAGTTCAAGGACTTGTGGAATGAGTTTTAATTTTGAGCCGATGTATTTGATGCCTTGTGTGGAGGGGGCGTGAAAGTGCGGAAGCGTTTGTTGCATAGATTTATGTCAGATTCTCAGTACAAATAGGTTTTTATGATCTGGTTGTATAAGTCTTTATCCCATTCAGTATCCTGACGGACACCCCAAATTTTAGGGTCAACGGGGGTATCGTGAATGCGAAGGAAACTCAAGACTCTCTTGAGAATATTCTTTTGCTGGACGTCTGTTTCTAATTCTTTATACCAAATTGTGAGAGGACTGATCTGATTTTCTTGGAAGTAATATCCCCAGGACATATCTTGCGCTGTCAGTTCAAATGTGTGATATATGATCTCATCATTTGTAATTTTAATTTGATTGAGATTGTCATCTTTCCGAGTTTCATTTGTCTCATGAAAGCAATTACGTTTGGCAGCCTTCAAAAGGGAGATAGCTTGTTTAATTTTATCTTCTCTGCGGAGCCAGATGCATTTTACCTTTTTAAAGTCTATAAACTTTTCAACAATATGTTTTTGTTTGTACATCACTTGTATTCCGCAAACACCATTTGGTGAAGTGCTAACGGATACGTATTTTTGATATGTTTTTGGATCAGTTATATCCAAACCTTTTAGTGATTCGTGTTCTTCGTGGTATTCTCTCGGATATCCTGCTATATCGGATGAAACCAACAGGTCACATAAAACGGTGCTTCGTGTGCGGGGTGTTGTGCAGATGACGTAGTCCATTTATTTTTCCGTAAAATCTATTCAAAGAGTTGGGCGACTGGACATGCAAATCCTTCAACGACATCCTCGCCGGTCAGTGTGTCCTCATAGTTCAGCACAGTGGAATCGGTCTCGGATCGGTAGACCATTACTGTTTTTGCGACGGGTTCAATCACCCAGACAAGGCGGGTGCCTGATCTCAAATAGGCGAGTGCTTTTTCGGTAACATCATAGTGTTTGTCTGATGGGGAGACAACCTCAACCGCCAAATCCGGTGGGATCGGTGATCCCTGATTTCTATTTTCGGGTAATCGTTCTGTTGAAATAAACGCAACGTCAGGTTTCACCACCCAGTCGCCTACGAGGAATGTTGTCCCTGCTATATACATACGTCCTAACTGATGCTCAAAGACATGCAAACTCAAATGGAGGCTAACGTTGCTACTGATTTCGCCATGTTCCATCGAGGTGGGTGGCATCGGGACTAATTCTCCTTTTACATACTCATATCCCTCTAAGTCGTTTTCAAGAAACTCCTCCAGCGTCATCGTATCGGGTGCCGGTATTTCTTGAATAGACTCAGCGGTTGTTTGCGTATTAAGCATCAGTTGCCTCCTCCCAAATTTGGTATTAAGTGTTTACGTATGCCGAATCGCATCAATCGGAGTCATTTTTGCGGCTTGGCTGGCGGGATAGTAACCGAAGAAGATGCCGACGGCTGCACCCGCACCGACAGAAATTAACACGGCTTTCAGCGTAATCACAGCGGGCCACGACATTTCCTCAAGGAATTTGCCGACTATCCACGCAAAACCGCTCCCTGTCACAGCACCTAACGTGATACCGAGCAGACTCCCGATGAGACATAACAACACAGATTCTGTGAGGAACTGTATTCGGATGTCAAGGCTTTTGGCACCGACGGCTTTACGGAGTCCGATTTCTGGTATCCGTTCCGTTACGGAGACGAGCATAATGTTGAGAATCCCGATACCTGCGACAATCAGAGAGACAGACGCAATGACAACCAAAACGGACTCTATAATAAAGATCATCCGTTTTCCGCTTTCAATCCCTTTCTTCGCGTTCCAGGTTCGGAAAAAGGTATCATCGCCACCGTGGTTTCGTGAAATAACGGTTTTGACCTCTTTGAGTGCTTGATCGACGACATCAAGGCTTTTGGCGCGTGCCATAATAGCACCGACACGATTCCGTCCGCCGAAACGGGTTTGCGCAGTCGTGATAGGGATAAAGATCATATTGTCATCACTTCTGCCGCGCTCCAATCCATCGCCACGGCTCTCCATGATACCGATAACGGTAAAGCGTCTGTTGTTGATCCCGACTTCCTTGCCAATGGGGTCCTGTCCTTTAAATTGTTCTTTCCAGACTTTTGAACCGATAACGCAGACCTTATTCCAGAAATCCATATCGGTATCTGCGAGAAACCTGCCGTATTCCGTTTTCCATCTGCGGACGGCTTGATATTCATTTGTTGTTGCACGGAGATAGGTCTCTTGGTGCTTTCCCTCAACTTTAAAGTTAATCGGATGGCTTCTTTCAACGGTGGCGACTTCGACAGATGGGCAGTCCGTCAGAATGTCGTGAAGGTCCTGCATGTCTAAATAGTGTGGGCTGGTGTTCCGTTGCCAGCGGTTGTTTTTCCGAACATACCCGGGACGGTAAACGCCGAACATACTGGGGCCCCCAATGTTCTCGAATTCCGCCATCATAAGTTTTTCGGCACCTGCACCGAAAGACATCATGGCGATGACCCCCGCGATCCCGATGGTAATGCCTAAGAGGGTGAGGATCGTGCGGAGTTTACTTCCGCGGAGCACAGAAAACGCTGATATTAAATTCTCGAGTATATGCATATTTGGTTACCATAGTTATGTATGGCGGATGGCATCAATGGGGCTCATTTTTGCGGCTTGGCTGGCGGGATAGTATCCGAAGAAGATACCGACGGCTGCACCTGCAGCGACAGAGATTAGCACGGCTTCCGGCGTAATTACTGAGGGCCATGCTATCTCTTCTAAAAATTTGCCGACTACCCAAGCAAAGCCTTTCCCAACGACCGTCCCGGAAGCGATACCGAGCAGACTGCCCATTAGACATAAGATGACAGATTCTATGAGGAACTGGATTCGGATGTTAAAACTCTTCGCGCCGACGGCTTTCCGCAATCCGATTTCTGGTATCCGTTCTGTTACGGAGACGAGCATAATGTTGAGAATCCCGATACCTGCGACAATCAAGGATACAGAGGCGATAACAACCAACACCGTCTCTATAATAAGGATCATTCTTTTCGCGTTTGCGATGCCCTGTTTTGCGGACCAAGTTCGGAAAAAGGTGTCGTCGCCCCCGTGATTGCGCGTAATAATGGTCTTTACTTCTTTGAGTGCCTGATCGACGTGAAACGGACTTTTCGCGCGCACCATGATATGCCCGACGTGGTCGTGTCCCCAAAACCGTTTTTGTGCGGTTGTAATAGGAATGAAAAGCATATTGTCATCGCTTTTTCCGTGCTCTAATCCGTCGCCTCGGCTCTCCATGATCCCGATAACCGTAAACCGTTTGTTGTTCCCAAAATTGTTGATGATGACTTCTTTGCCGATAGGGTCTTCACCTTTAAACTGCTCTTTCCAAATTTTTGAACCGATAACACAAACTTTTGTCCAGAAATCCATATCGGTATCGGCGAGGAATCTGCCGTATTCTGTTTTCCATTCCCGAACGGCTTGGTATTCATTTGTCGTTGCGCGGAGGTAGGTCGGCTGGAATTTTCCGTTCACACCGAGGTTGATATAGTAGCTGCCTTCGACAGTCGCGACTTCAACAGAGGGGCATTCTGACAGCACGTCACGTAGGTCTTCCATCTCAAGATGATGTGGACTGGTGTTGCGCTGCCAACGGTTGTTTTTACGGACATGTCCGGGACGATAAACACCGAACATACTGGGCCCACCGATCTTCTCAAATTCTGCCATGATAAGTTTTTCGGCACCTGCACCGAAAGACATCATCGCGATAATACCAGCGATCCCGATGGTAATGCCTAAGAGGGTGAGAATCGTACGGAGTTTGCTTGCGCGGAGCACAGAAAATGCTGATATGATATTTTCAAGAAGTTTCATGCCGAATCCTTATTCGTGTAGTTCGGAGGTATCGAAACCTGTTCAGGGCTTGTATACGGACACATGCAACAAAACTTTTGATTGCATGAATTCTCAGGGTATGCTAAACTTTTTAATGCCAAAGAGATATGTGTGGATCTATACACTTCCGCAATAACGTTAAAAGTATAACACAAAATATTTAACAGTTGCAAATTTTTTCGATAGGAGCTGATAGTTGTGCAGACGGATCCTTTTCGCGTGGGGAGCGTACTATCGTGGCATGGCACGCAAACGTCAACGGCACATCGTGCGGAATTACGACGGCTACAAAATGTATGGATCACGTTGCCGTCGGATTTATTGCAAACGCGCTATCAGTTGAATGCATTAGATTTGTCTTTCAGTGAAACTGAAACGGTGGCAACGATCCAAAGGGTGCTCCGACACTCCCTCCAGTCGGTTGCGATAGAATATAACCAACACTACTTAATTGCGGAACCGCACGCCGATGCCCCGTGCTATAACATCAGTGACTATATCCAGAAATGTGTGGCAGGGGACCTCACAATTGCCGAACGGCTTCGCGGGCGGACGGTGATTAATCTCTATCAAACAGAAACGGGGGCGGACGATCTGTTTAGCCGTTCCGGGGTTTCTGAATTTATCGTGCGCGTGCTGGTAGATTATTTGAGAACTTATGGTAAAGAGTACCTTGTTGGTTTCGCCTGTGAACTGCCGAAATTTCTGTCTTTAGCGAGTATTTTAGGTGCTGGAATGTCGTCGGTGCCGTGGACCTCTATGCCGCTCAAAACGGCAGAAGAATCGTTTGCAATGTATCTACCGTTGGTGTTCTATGAAAACTACAACTCGGCTGCTGTCAGGAACACATTTTGGAAAGTGTTAACGACACAATTTGCGACCTGCTTCCTTCGCGGGGTGCGCGATTTTTGTCATCAGGAGGGCCTTCAATTCGCTTTGCGTCTACCGGCGAGTGCTAAGGCACTGGAATTTGAGTTAGGAACTTTGCTGGCAGAAGTAGACCTCCCTATCTTGAACGTCACTGAAATTGATACACCGAAACGGTTCATCGTCGCGAAATGGGTCTGTAGCGATACGCAGGTCGCCGGTATTGATCGGAAGAAGAACGGCGATAGTCTGATGTCTCGGTATTTTGAGGATGCGAGTTTAGGTTTCAACTTATGGATGGGGAGAACGGATGTCTTTAGCGGTCTCACGCGACAGTTGTCAACCGGTTATCCGAAAAGATCGCTTCTGATGGTAGCACCGACGCAGAGCCTCTGGACGAAACCTGATGAGAAATCGTGGAGTGCTGTAACGAAAGCATGGGGTTGGTTGTGTCAGAGTGTATGGGAACTGGGGTATGACTTCAGAATTGTTTCGGAGCAGGAACTGGCTTCAGCAAAAATTATAGGTACCGCGCTCGCGAAAAAGCTCGGCAATCCACGCGGTGGACTCTCTTTTTCTAACAGTCAGTCAGATGCAACAACGATCTATAGTGTTATCCTAATTCCGAGTTGTATATCGCTTCAAAAAGGGACTGTCCAGTGTCTGAAGGCGTTCACGAAAGCGAAGGGGAGACTGATTATAGACGAACCGGTGCCGTATCTATTAAATGGGAGCATTGGACTTGAGCCGTATCCGCTCGAGCGACTCATCTACGGACAGCGTGTAACGATTCTCCGGGGTCCATCTGACGAGAAGTTAGTGAAACTTGCAAAAAGTCTCCGAAAATGGGTGACGCATAGCATATCGGTGTATGTGAAACCTGGCAATACAGAGACGGACACGGTTCAAATACTTCACAGGGAAGCGGAAGCATCCGAAATTTTCTATCTATTCAACACAAACAATGAACCGATTGATACTTTGATTGAGATGCGTCGGGATGCGGCGCGTGTGTCGGAGTGGGACCTGTTAAAAGCGACGCGGGAGACTATTGAATTTTGGCACGCCGATGGGAAAACGTATCTAAACTGTACATTTGCACCGAGGCAGGCAAGGCTTTTTGTTGTTTCCTAAGGTAAGGAAATCCTCGGCTAAAACCGTAGATATTAGAAAGGATAGATTTTTTGTGACATGAAAAAGCAGCGTGCCCCAAAAACCCCACAAAATACCCCAGGTACCCTGGCGATCTTGGAGGTAGAGACTTTGGGGAAGTATATTGGCAGCAACAAATACGAAGTTAACGTTAGTACTTGTAGCGGTTTCTTTATAGAACGTGATCAAATTGCGACAAGTTTTCACGTTTTAGAAGGGGCTATGAGCGTTACCGCAAAGCATGTTGACACAGATGCCGCGTACACAATTGAAGGCATCACAGCGTTTGATGAAAAGAACGATCTCGCTGTTCTAAAAGTTTCGGAAGAAGAGATTCCTTTCGACCTCGGTAACAGCGAGACAGTAAAAAAAAGATCGCGTATTTGTGCTATCGGCTACGACGGTGATAAGGAAAACAGCGCAGCGGCTACTGTCCGAGGTATCGAGAAAAAGGATAAATGGCTTCGGTTACACATACCTGCTGCGGGCCCAGGGTGGAGTGGGTGCCCAGTGCTGAACAACGAAGGTGAAGTCATAGCCGTAATTTCGCGAGGTAGTGCCAAACCCAGTAGGAGTAGGGGGTACGCTGTGCCTTCAAACACCCTTAAGGCATTGCTCACAGCGGCGGAACAGACAGATGTTCAGCCTTTAGCGGAATGGCAAAACCGCCCGCGCATACGTGCCTATCTCGAATATAAAAAGGGCGTGGCGCATCAAGCTGGAGAAGACTTTGAAGGTGCCCTTGCCGCCTATAATAAGGCTATCAATCTTAACCCGGATATACCGAATGCCTATAGAGCCCGTAGCGACACGCAATTTAAATTGATAATGCCGAATGCTAACGGGAACTATAAGCAGATTGATTCGCTTGACTGTAGAACAGTTCTTATGGACCGGGTTACGGCTTATCGACTCATGTCAACGAATTATTTTGCGCCAAATCTTCGTGCTTTCTGGAATCAAATGTTAGCACGGCTATTTCTGATCCCCTTGCGATGGCTAAGCACCCCAAAGGCAGCTTACGTCCGCGCAGATACAAAGATGCGCAGTGGTGAATCCAAAGTAGAACACGGGGATATAGCAGCAGCCCGAAATCACTATCACGCGGCGATCGCTGACTTCACGCACCTCATTGAGTGGGAACCAAAGTTTGCCTCAGCCTATAATGTCCGCGGATGGACGAAATATCTCCTTGGGCAAATTGTAACTGGACGAGAGAACAGAGAAGAAGCTGAGTGGTATTATCAAAGCGCAGTCGCTGACAGTGATGTGGCCATCGAGTTAGCCACAGCAGATGAAGTGCGCAGTGCTGCCTACCATACGCGTGGGGCTGCACAGGCTGCCCTTGGCGACTATGACAAGGCAATCGCAGATTTTGATGCTGCCATCCGACGCAATCCAGAGACAGCAATAAACTACCTCGACCGCGGGCTTGCCAAGGAAGCACTCGGCGAAAAGGATGCCGCAAAAGCCGACTTTGAAGCGGCAGCGCGGAGAAACGGAGATTTGGCAAAGGATTACTACAAGAAGGGACGCGGAAAAAATTGCGGACGCGCCTACGCAGCCGCAATGGCGAGTTTCGATAAGGCTCTCCGGTTAAACCCGGAATACACCTCCGTCTACAGCAATCGGGCAATTTCGCAGAATCGCCTGGGGCGACGTGAGTTGCGCCGAGAGAACCCAGAAAAAGCAAAATATTACTTGCAGGGGGCAATTGCCGATTGTACGGAAGCTATCCGGCTGAATCCAAAGTATACTGGCGCTTACAACAATCGCGGGCTTGCGAAGTACCGCTTAGGTCAGGCGGAGTCTGATTGCGAAAATTCACAGGAAGCAGAGCGTCACTATCAAGCGGCGATTACAGATCTGGATAAAGCCATCCAGTTAAATCCGAAGTACGTCAAGGCGCATCGGAACCGTGGGTATGTGAAGGAGAAACTAGGTCAACAGGAAGCAGCGGAGGCTGACTTTGAAAAGGCGAAGACACTCGACTCAGCCGCACAGGCTAAGTAGGGACAAGACTATAGGAAAGGAGTTAACTATGACAGGTGGCGATATTTTTGTTGAATGCTTAAAAGCACAAGGTATTAAAGATATTTTTGGTTTACCGGGGAACCATCTGGACACTGTTTACGAGGCGTTATATAACAACCAAGACAGTATCCGGCACTATGTCACACGGCATGAAGGCGGTACAGCGTTTATGGCGGACGGTTACGCGCGTGCGACAGGTGATGTCGGTGTTTGCATGACTGTGCCGGGTCCGGGTTCAAACAATGCCTCTATCGGTATCGGTGAAGCGAATACTGCTTCGTCACCGGTGCTTTGGATTACCGGACAGAACCCGTCTTACTTGGCATCACGGGATCCGAAGAAAAGTTTCCACGGGTTGGACCAGCGGGCTGCCTTCACGCCGATGACGAAACACCTGGAGATCGTGCATCGTGTTGATCAGATTCCGGGCGCGGTCAATAGAAGTTTTAGCGCGCTGCGTTCAGGGAGACCTGGACCTGTGCTGATTGAACTTGCGAAAGATGCCCTCGATGCAGAAGCCGACCTACCTATCCCGTCACACAATAACGGTATCCAGACGACCGCAGCTCCCCAGGATGTTGATGCTGCGATGGCACTCCTCAGTAAATCGGAGCGTCCGCTAATTATTGCGGGTGGTGGTATCAACCATACGCGTGCGACTGCGGAAATACTTGAGTTTGCGGAGCTGCTTGACGCACCAATCGTGATGACAGGTTTTGGAAAGGGTTCGGTTCCAGAGGATTCGCCGCATTCCATCGGTGTCTTCCGAGACAGCGTTGCGCAAGCCGCGATGAATGCCTCCGATCTAATCGTTGCTGTTGGCACCCGATTCAACTACCGTGATACCGGCAACTGGAGCCTCAAAATTCCGCAACCCCTGTTACATATTGAAGCCGATCCCGAGGAAATTCATAAGGAGTATCCGGCGACTGTTGGCATCGGTGCGAATCCGAAATTGGTTTTACGTCAACTGAATGCTGCGCTTCATGATGAGAAACGGACACGGGGTTGGGGTGAAGGTTTACAAGAATTACGTCGCCAATGGACGGCGGTTGAACGTCCTCGGATCCTCAAAGAGATGCGCGATGTAATGCCTCGCGATGCGATCTTGTCGGTTGATGTTAACATCACCGGCTATGGTGCACTGGCGCATTTCCCTTGTTACCATCCAGGGACTTACATTTTCTCCGGTGTTTCTGTGGCAATGGGCATCGGATTGACCGGTGCTATCGGTGCACAGGTGGCTTATCCAGAGCGGAAAGTCGTCGCGCTGAGCGGTGATGGTGGGTTCTTAATGACGTGTCCGGATCTCGCAACGGCGGTGATGTATAACCTGCCGATAGTGACGCTTGTAATGAACGATAATCAATACACCTCAATTGAGCGTGGGCAGCTGCGACGGTTCGGCAAGCGCATCGGTGTCGAGTTGGTGAACCCGGACTTTGTGCAATTCGCTGAGTCGTTTGGCGCAGTTGGGTTACGGGTTGAAGATCCAAACGATTTTAAGCCGATGTTTGAAAAGGCACTCGCTTTGGATAAGCCTGTTCTCCTTGAAGTCGTTAAGTAGTTGTTATCTTGTATCATAAAAGGAGTTTTAGATGAAAAAAAAGATTGGTGTTTTAACAGGGGGTGGCGATACAAGCGCGCTTAACGCTACCCTGAAAGGTATCGCGTTGAAAGCCGAGGAACTCGGTTTTGAACTGGTCGGATTTATGGAAGGCTGGCGTGGGGTTTTGAAGGGTGGACGCTACTTTACGCTGACACCCGACTTGATTGATGAAAATAGAGGAGGAACGCTTCTAAAGAGTTCACGCACGAACCTAATTAAAGATAATAAGTTAGATGAGGCAGTAGACAATCTTAAAAAACTCGACATTAGCGGCCTGATTCCGATTGGGGGTGATGATACTTTGACGGTCGGGACCGCACTGTCCGATCAGTTCACAACCACGTTCGTCACGAAAACAATTGATAACGATGTGGGTATCAATCCACCTGAAGAGGTTGCGGTCGATTATTCTAAGATGGTGAACTATTTCTGTCCCGGCTTCCCGTCATCTGCGAATAGAGTCATTAATTACGTCCAAGATCTGCGTACAACGACCTACTCCCATGATCGTGTGATTGTTGTTGAAGCGATGGGGAGAGATGCGGGTTGGTTGACTTTATCCGCCGCTTATGGGCAAGCGGATCTTATCGTTGTTCCAGAAGTGCCGTATCAACCGGAGAGATTGGCGGAAGCGATTCGTGAAAAACACGCAGCACAAGGGAACGTCATCGTTGTCGTATCGGAAGGGATTCGGAATGATGCTGGGGAACTGATGATTACTTCACAAGCGGAGCTCGATGCTTTTGGGCATACAAAACCGGGTGGATGTTCAGAAATTATCGTTGAGACGATGAAAAAACTGCTTCCCGAGATTTCAAGTTCTGCGTTCCGGGCATTGATACTCGGTTATCTCCAGAGGTGTGGTAGTCCGATACCGTTGGATAGAGACATCGCTATGAAGGCTGGTGCTATGGCAGTGCAAGCACTCTCAGACGGGATGTTCAACGGTGTTGCAACTATCACTCGAACAGAAGTCGGCATTGAACCGACCTTATTGCCGTTAGATCAAGTGCTGAAGCGGGATGCATCTGGGCATGTCATTCGGAGAAGTCTGGACCTGCGGTTCTATGACGCGGAACGCTACCAGATATCTCCAGCGGGGGTAGGATATTTCCGTCCGTTGTTCGGGGACTTGCCACTTCCAGAATTATCATTGAGTGATCGGTTGTCATTAAGTGCCCGTTTGATTGAGATCGGGAAGATTGGATAGTCGTTAGGGCATTGGAATAGATCAAAGGCGCGGTTTGAAACCGCGCCTTTAATTTTGGGTATAAATACTTTTTCCCTCACCGTAATAGGAATCGTAGATGTGCTGATAGACCGCCTCGGATTTCTGATTAAACAATTCCGGTGTGTAAGGTTGAGGCAGCCCTTTATCGAGTATATTTTCAACAGCAAGTCTGACTTGTGCACGTGTTTGTGTATGTTTCCGCCAATCCAAGCCTAAATTTTCTCGTTTGAGTGTCTCAAGCATTTCCTTCACAGCATCTTTCACTTCATTCCGCTCTGGAGCCGTTAAATGAGGTTCGCGTTGTGTTAGAAGGTCAAACACCGCCAGTTCCTCTTCGGAGAGGTCTTCAGCACTCGCGCGCTGGTCTTCTTCATTGAGATCATTAACAAAATCAAAAAGTCCCTCAAAATAATCCGCAACACCAAGTGTCCCTGCGTTGTATTCTGCGATCATCTGTTCAAATTTCTCCTGATAATCCATACGACTTCTGTTGAGACGGATCATTGCGGTGAGTTTGCTGTTGATCGCGCCTCTGAGTTTCTCCGCTTCGAGGCGTTTGTGCTGCGTATTGAATCGTTCGCTTAACTGCTCAAAATCAATTTGACTTAGGTCTATCTGCTCCGTATCGTAGCCATCAGCTGGTATCTCAATGCGATAACCTTCAGGTGCGATGGACCGATCCAGCACCGCCTCGACCTCTGTCATGACACCGGAGATGTCAGCAGGTGGTGTCAAATTTCTGATTTTCTGCGCAATGATATGGATAAGTTGACAGGTTCTGGTAAATTCATGGGCATCGGGATCCGGTAGAATCGCTTTGTATAGTTTGGTAACGCTTGTTGCGAGTTGGAGATACCCCTTTTTGGTTTCATCGTTAATGAGGATGTGTTCCATTGCGTCATTGATTTGAGTAATGTTTTGGAATGCGTCGTCCGTTTGGGTTTGATCTAAGTCAATGCCGAGACCTCGGCAGAATTCAGTGATTTCGACGATCGCCGCTCGGAGTTTTTCAATCAGTTCTGACTTATCAGCAATCGGTTTCTGGTCTCCTTCCAGGTCCGCACCCGTGGCATAAATCGCCAACGCTTTTTCAAGATTACGGAAAATCCCAATATAGTCAACAATTAAGCCGTTATTTTTATCACCGTAGACACGGTTGGCTCTGGCAATGGTTTGCATCAAAGTGTGGTTTCGCTGCGGTTTGTCGAGGTAAATCGTGGAGCAGGAGGGGACATCGAAACCGGTGATCCACATGGCGCACACAAAGACAATTCGGAACGGGTCATCGGGGTCTTTGAACTTGGTATCTAAATCTTCTGTGTTCATACGGGTGCGGTGCCGTGTGATGTCTACGCCTTTTTGCCTGAGTTCGTCAATTTCGTTTTGTCCCGGGGAAACGACGACTGCCATATCAGTCTCTTCCATGTAGCGGATTCTCTCTTGCAAGTAGACCTTTTCACTCCCGTGTCGTGTGGCTACTTCGGATTTCAGTTGCTCAATAAAATGCTTCCAATATTTCTGTACTTTGTCGAACATCTTCACAACAGTCGCTTTGTCGATTGAGATGACCATGGCTTTGCCTTGGTAACCCCTGCCCATAAAGTGGGAGACAATATCTTCAGCGATGGTTTCTAACCGATCATCTCGTGTGATGAGGTGATACGCATTCGCAAACTCTCGTTCCAGTTTTGCCTCTTGTGCTTCATCAATTTCCGCTTCCTCAAGAATTTGTTCAATATCTGTGTTTAGATCAGGATTCGTCAATTTGAGCACAGGGACGCGGTTCTCATAGTAAAGTGGCACGGTCGCGCCGTCAACGATAGATTGATTGAAGTCGTAAATACTCACATAATCGCCGAACACCGATTTTGTTTTTTCTTCGCCAGCCATGAGCGGTGTCCCTGTAAATGCGATGAACGCGGCGTTGGGAAGTGCCGTACGCATGTTCAAGGCGAGTGTGTCGTATTGACTGCGATGTGCTTCATCTGTGATGACGACGATGTCTGACCGCTCTGAGAGCACAGAATGCTGCTCGCCACCTTGTGTCTGGAACTTGTGGATAAGCGTGAAGATATAGCGATGGTCTTCACTGAGAAGTTGACGGAGATGGACAACACTTTCCGCATGAACTTCTTGCTGTGTCAGGACCCTACTTGTACTAGCGAAGGTCTTGTAGCTTTGGTTATCCAATTCCTTGCGATCGGTTACGACAACAAATGTCCAGTTTCCCTGCACTTTTCTAAGCACTTTCTGTGCAAAAAAGAGCATTGAGATGCTTTTCCCACTGCCTTGTGCATGCCAAAAGACACCGAGTTTGCCGTGGTTATCTTCAATCCGTTTCAAGGATTTGATTGTGTTGTTGACACCGAGGTATTGATGGTTCTTGGCGAGAATTTTGATTAACCCACCTTGTACTTCCATAAACAGGATAAAGTTCTCAACAACATCGAGCAATCGTTGCGGTGTGCAAAGTGCGTGCAGGATTGTCTCTAAGGCGGTTTGAGGGGTTTCGTTTTCGCTGTGAATGCGTTTCCATTCGGCGAAGTGTTCCCAATCAGCAGTAAGGCTCCCGATTTTACTTTCCGTGCCGTTAGAGATCAAAATAAAGGCGTTATACCAAAACAGGTGTGGAATAGTGTCTTTGTAGTCTCGGAGGTTGTCGTTATAGGCAGCGCGGAGGTGGATGTCAATCCGTTTGAACTCCATCAGCACTAAGGGGATTCCGTTGACGAAACATACTATATCGGGACGTTTTGTATACATCTCACCGGTAATCCAGAATTGGGATGCGGCGAAGAAATCGTTGTGCTCTGGGTGTTCCCAGTCGATCACTCGCAGTACTTCAACGGTCTCGTCTTCGCTGTTTGGGTCGCTGAGGGTGACCTTCACGCCGTCTTTTAGGAGGGTGTAAATCTCGCGATTGGCTTCAATAGGACTCATGACCGCGCGGGAGTGGGTGAGTTCCTCGACTGCTTTGGCAATAGCATCATCGGTGGCGGTAGGATTAAAGCGTTTTAGCGCGGTTTCAAGTCGGGAGGTTAGGACGACTTCGGATTTGGTTTGTCTACCGAGTGGACTCTCTTCGGTCTGTTCAAATTCGCCGAGACAGTTTAACGTCTCCCATCCGATTTCTTTAAGTAGGTTGATGGCAGGTTGTTCTATGAGTTGGTCTTCGCTGTATGGGTTCATTTGTTCGGATTAGATTTGTGAAGGCTTTTTATCAGTGATACACTCTCTTTCAATGCTTCTGCTGAATCAACTTCAACGATTTCCCAGATACCTCTGGCTGCCAAAGCCTCTTCAAATTCAAAGCGGTGGATGCCTGCTAACTCAGCGGCTCTGGCAAGCGTCACTTCATCTTCTTGATAGAGTAAAATCGCAGCATCCAACTGTGATTCCTCTTCAAGAGATTTACGCAGTTGCTCACGCTCAGCTTTGGGCAATTTTTGTATCAATGGTAATAGTTTTTCAAGTGTTATCGGTTCAGAAATTTGAATCATTGCGATCTATTCCTTTTGAATATTATTTTTTAATATCCGCAGCTTCGGCTCGTTCACGCCTCACTTCTGCAAGTGCTTCTTCAAAATCGCGTATCACTTCCTCCTCTGGAATATCGGCAAAGGCATTGTGGAAGTGTGCTACGGTTCTATCCCACTCCTCCCGAAACCGTTTGCGCTCACTTTCAACTTCGATGCGAAGACGCGAAACGATGTGCTGCCACTCTGTTGGTATAGAACCATTACATTTTTGGATATCCGGCATGAAAAAGATTTTATCAGAAAAATCTCCATCTTCGGCAACACGTCTGATCTGCTCAACAAGTGATTTTGATTCCGATTGTCCTTGTTGGTCGGAGTTAGTGATGAAAATAATATAGTCGTCTTGGTTGAGGTAGTACTGAATCGCTTTTTTTAATTTTGCTTTTAAAGGCGCGCCTCTACTGTGGCACTTACGGAGAGCACCTCTCCCTGTTGTTCGGATAGCGAGATATGCAAGCTGCCTAAACCTCAAAAATTCGTTTTCCAAAAACTTGACTACTGCAGCATCTCGGTGGGATTCCAAACTCCAGATTCTTACACTTATCATAATTACCTTTCACTTGAATTGCGCTAACACGTTTCCTAATTCACTGAGGGAATTGTTACGCCGTAATGTCTCTGTGTCAATGACTACGTATTTAGCCAGATCAGGTGACATCCTTTCATGATACCGCTCACGGTTAACATTCTTTTGCGGTATATTCGGATTGAGTGCGCGCAGAATCTGCTCAGAAAATTCTTCCAAATACTCCTTGGGACCGTTGCCTCCCACTTCCGTTTCAACGATGCGTTCCGTATTGCCCTTCTGAGAATTCCTAAGCAACCTTACGAAGGACTGGTTCGTTAATACTTTATCACGGCAATTATTTCTATACTGTGCGCGCCGACTAGCGAAATAACAGAAAATACCGAGACAATCAATCAATAACCACGCTTCAAGTTCATGAATAGCCGGAACAAAAAACACTCTGCCATCAAAACTGCGGTCTCTAACAATTCGTTCAATTTGATTAATAAATGAATTCGGTTCTCGTCGCCGCTGATGAAGCGACATTGGACTATCACTGTCAATGACGAAAATAACATATTCGCCTTGATCTAAGAAATTCTGAACTGCCTTTCTCAATTTGTCATTTGAAGTCCCACGGATCCTACGGTCATTCAGAAACCTCCGGTTTTCAACTGTTTGAATAGATATATCGTTGAGCTGCAGATGCGTTACCAACTTGTTCGCTAAACACCTGGCTGCTTTGGCATCATTGTCAGATTCCAAAGCCCAGATTCTTATCGTTGGCATATAGATTCATCCTCCATCAGATCTTGCAGAAGTCCACTATCAAAAATTGCACTGCCAACCCCGAAATCTACAATCCAACCATCTAGGCCCCTCCGTTTTGGATCATTACGGATCTCTTCAACGTTGATTATTTCTGTGCCTATTCCGGGCCGGTTACGTAGAAGTAAAACGCCAAGCCAATCGGATAAACTCTCGGAACTGAAGGTGTCAAGGAGTTGAGAACTATGGGTCGTGATAATTACTTGTGTTCGTTCAGCAAGTTTCTCAAGTATGTATGCGATATCCTTTAGTGCCCCAGGGTGTAAACTTCGCTCCGGTTCCTCAATGGCAATGAGCGGTGGTAATTCAGATTGATTGAGTAAGGTGTTATATGCAAGAAGGCGCAAAGTGCCATCAGAAGCATTTATTAAAGGTATCGGCTTCTTGTATCCTTCAAGAAGGCAGAGTTGGGATCCTCCATCAATTTTTCGGTAGTCTATGTTGATATTTGTGGCAGCGGATAGGGCCTCACTAACATAACGGAAATCCTCGGGGGTATCCTCGTACCAATTCCAAAGTATGTCTGAGACATTCACACCATAGGGATTAAGTTTTAGCGATTCTCGAATATCTTTTGTAGCAGAAGAAGATCTATCAGAATTAACTCGCATGTTGTCTGGTTGAAAGTCATAAAATTCCCATCCTCGAATAAACTCTGTCAATGCAATCGTAACTGGTTTATGTCCATAATCACCAGCAGACCTCAAAGCAAGTTTATCGGACGTGTATTTTGTTTCTTTCTTGCCATCTTCATCCCAAACCTGTCCTTTTCCATTCTGAATTGAGATAACCTGAATCGTGTCAACCAATAACTCCTCGTCAATAGAAAGATTTTCACCGTTAGCTTTAAACATCAATGTATATTGTGCTAATTTCTTCTTCACTTTGGTGTGTAGTTCACAAGTGATGTAGTCTGCTCCGCCTGCCCAAAGGCGATCTCTGAGAAAATTTGCCTTTGTAGGAGGGCTTTCAACACTCAGGATCCCCTTGAAAAGGTGCAAGGCATTCAAAGTATTTGATTTCCCACTTGCATTCGGACCGACAAGAACTGTCAAGGGTTTGATCGGAAGCGTAACATTCCGCAAACTCCGGTAGTTTTTGATATGAACTTTCTCTAAAAACGCTTTCTGTTCGGACATGGATTTTACCTTTATACCAGATTAGACTTCGGGTGAGACTCAATTTTCAAGGTTCAAGAGTAGTATGGACCTTGTTGTAAATTATGCGCCCTTGCTGTTGTTTTTATGAAAACTGAGCGTAGAATTCTGCGGCTGTTACGATTCGGATGTCCTGATAATTTCCGAGCGGTAACAAGTGTCGTCGATCACCGGTCACGATGTGGGTAGCTGCACCTCTAACAGCACATTCGATTACTTTATCATCGTCTGGATCCGCAGTAACGCCCGTGAGTGTATTGTGAATCCTGACCAACGTCAGGAAACCGCGCAGATCTTCAAGAGTAGCAGCTGTTCGGACAGATGAAAAATTAAGTTTAATTGGAAGTTTTTCTTCCAATTCCTGCAGGATTCCTGTGCAGGTTAATCCTTTAACACTACCTTGGCGTGCCAATTCAAGGCAACGCCCGGGTTTCCCGCCCCAGCCAATACCGGACAGCAAAATATTTGTGTCATAAACCACTACTGGAGGCATTCACGGTCCTCGTGGATGAGGTCATCAACAAAGTTTTCGCGATCGATCTCAGTCATTTCATCCCAATCTAAGCTGCGCGCCGCGCATAACTCTCGAAACCGTGCTTCAGCATAATCCATACGTGCGGCTCGATCAGGATCCTTAATTCCGAGATGCGCTCTCCACAACCGCGCTTCAAGTTCAGGAACCCCTGGAGCAAAAAATACTTTGCCAGCAAAACCGGGATCCGCAACGATCTGTTTAATCTCTTTGACGAGTGATCTCGCCTTTTGTAAGCGAGGCCGAGTGCCCGTTGTCCCTTGGCTGTTGATGAAGAAAATAACATAGTTATCTTGTTTAAGATAATACCGAACTGCCTTTTTCAGTTCAACATTTAAAGATTCACCGTTCTCGTTAGACATCAGGAATGCTTTGCTATTGGCGGTCTGGATAGACATATCTCCCAATTTTAAATTTTCCACCAAACTATTTGCCAAAGCTTCAACTACTTTAGCATTATAATCGGATTCCACAGCCCAGATTCTTACGGTTGACATACTGGTTCCTCCATGAGATCCTGTAGAAGTTGACTATGAAAAAGTTCCTCTCCAACCGGTAGCAGAAAACAGAATATTTGTATCATAAACAACTACTGGATGCATTCACGATCCTCATGGATGAGGTCATTAACAAAATTCTCGCGATCTGCCTCAGTCATCGCGTCCCAATCCAATTTGCGGGAGGCACACAGCTCCCGAAGTTGTGTCTCGACATAGCCCATAAGTTCTGCTTGACTGGCTTCTGTCTCGGTTTGGACAGCAACACCCACTTCTAACATGTCTTCTAAATCTTCAAGACGTTGTATGAGAAATTGATATTCTTTTATCGGCAAAAGCGCAGCTGTTTTTTCGCCTTTGTCATTAACCAGATATTGAGGGTTCATATTAAGCATAAGTGTCCTCCTAATTACCTTATTGCAATTATACACTGTCGCGTTGCATCTGTCAATTGGTTTTAGGAGCCGTGTCAATATCAAGTTCGGATACGTCTATCTCGCCGGAGATGAGTTTGGGGAGGAGGATATCTCGGGTTTGGCGGAGATTCTCATTTCTTTCCGAAAGACTCTGGGCTTTCCTGAACAAGGGGGCAATCATAGATTCAAATTGACAGAGTACATCTCGATCAGGATTTGGTAATAAATAATCATCAAAACATTCGTTGAGAACACGCTGTCTGCCTGTTGATCCAGTCATACTCTTGATAGCATTTTCTCTAAAATCACGAGTCTGCGCCAGAAGATAGACAAAATATGGATTTAATGTTCTGGATCTAAGGACAATAAATTCGGTAGATCCAAAAGCAATCTCATCGTTATTAGGAAGAAATTGGACGAAACCTGTCCGCCCGTTTTCAAGACATGGCGTAATACGCGCAAATAGCGTGTCTCCATTTTTAAACTTCGCCCCACTATTTCCCGTTCTTTCTTCTATCTCCGTGATTAACATTGAATGCTCTGTTGCTGACTTCATTGGAACAAACGGTTTTATGGTATCACGTGGAACAGAAGTCTTTGGATTCACAAACATCGCTTCACTTGCTGGAACTACCTTCCATTCCTGTGGTATCGCTCCCAACGGTGATTCTACCATCTGCACATGCTCATGTCCGGGGAATCGGAAGTGGACGAACCATTCTCGGTAGAGGGTTTGTGCCATGTCTTCAAGGATTTTGATGCGGCGGGTGTTGTTTTCGATGAGGTCGTCGTAGGTAGAGAGGATGGCGGCGATTTTGCGTTGGGTTGGGAGAGGTGGAACACACACCTCAAGATTTGCAAATGTAGATTTATTGACAATAGGAGTAGCAACGCCTCCCGCAACATTATGAAGCATATCTGTCTTGGTGCTAAGAAGGTAATAAACAAAGTAGGGATCATGCTTTTGTTGCTCCACCACAACACTGTTGATTTGCTGATTTGTTACGCTGGGAGCGGTTGTCATGCAAATCTTACCGATGCTTGCAATGCAAACGACACAAACAGCATTGCAAGGGAGCAAGCGATTTTTATTGTATTCATATCCTTTCTGTGATAGGAATCGTTCAGTTTGAACAATGCGGGAATCTATTTTTATATCAGTTGGAGTGATAAAGGGATATTCGTTGCCGTAGTACTCTGTTTTTTTTGTAGGTGGGGTAGAACCTGTGATTATCTGTCCCAAGTCATTGATAGTTACGTTACGCCATGTATTCATATCAGGAGTCTCGCGCTCATCCGGAATCTGTGTTGATGTCAGATTAACCTCAAATTCGACTTCGTGGGTTTCGTCCCAATAATCGGCAAGGCTATGCGTGTCCCAAAATTCGCCGATCTCCTCCGGGGTTGCATCGGGAGGCGGCATTGGATCTTGGCTTTTGTTTTTCATATTCTCATTATACCATAAAATAAGCATGAAGTGTATCAGATTAGCGGAAAATTGGCAAGTCGTTTTTTAAATTATCTCGTGTTGACAACCCAGAGCAGCCTACTAAGATTTAAAAGGCGAGAGTGTACTGCCACCAGAAATTCGGGCCACTCCCTAAAACAAGATTGCGGTATAATACCTACTTTGAAAGGAGTCTCCGAAACGCCCTCACTCGGCTTTAGGATATTTGACACCTGTCGAATTTAATCACGAAACCTTGTCTTAACTTTGCGAAATTGTGGCCTAAATAAGCGTATGCACCACAACTATTACGAAGGGAAAAATGTATCGCGAACAAGTAGATCGATCTCCTGCAATTTTAGTCCCCAATTACCGATTGTGAAAATACGTCCATCAACTTTATTATAGTGCTCTCCTTCCTTAGGCAGATACTTTCGGCCTTTTAGGTATTCCATCGTAGTTTGAATGCTCTCTGCCTTTCTCAACTTTGCTATGAGATGATCTGATCGGATGACAGGAACTTGGGGAGATTGAACATCCGCATACCCTATCCAATTCTGTGAAACAACGATTCCTCCAAGTTGATAACTAGAATCAATGTTAAGCTTTCCAAATAGAGGCTCGTAGTTCTCTGCAAAAGCCGCTTTAAATTTAAGTACCTGAGAAATACCTTTCTTAATCTCTTCAGATTTTTCAATACGTTCACGCGCTGTTGTTGGTGCAATAAACCATTTGAACTCTAACAGTAAACATACCTTTTCAGAATCACTTACAATAGCGAGGTCAACATCTGGTAAGTCCGCTACACGTCCGCAGATAAAACGAAAACCTTTATTAGATAAATCAGTAATAAAACGTTGCCTCATAATGTCTTCTTTTTCATCAACTAATTTGGCATAAATTTCTCTCTCAGATGGGAGTTTGTTTAGAAGGGCAGTCAGGTTCCGCTCCGCTGCGGAACAAATCCACAGATTTGGCACAATTGCATAGTACTTCGGATTCAGCCTAATTAAAGGCTGCAAAGCAGGATCGGGATGCTTGATGCCTCTATTTCCGTAGGTCAAGTCATCAAGAATGCTCTGGACTTTTGCCTTTGATACTCCGGAATATCTAACAACACGTCTTAGCAGTTCCTCACAAGTGGGTAGGTAAATGCCATCAATATGCCCCATAGCACCACACCCTTGAGCCGCAGCCATATTTCGTGCTTTCCAGTGAATATGTGCTATGGCACAAATTGCCTCAAAA
Source organism: Candidatus Poribacteria bacterium (assembly GCA_022827225.1). Taxonomy (GTDB): domain Bacteria; phylum Poribacteria; class WGA-4E; order WGA-4E; family WGA-3G; genus WGA-3G. The sequence continues at coordinate 98,059 of JAJDTJ010000104.1, forward strand.
ACTTCCCGAAAATCTTTCAACGAGTAACGACTAAACTGCCATTCACTAGGCAATAAAAACATTCTGTCAAATGCGGGTTTCAAACGACTTATCATGTTAGCAACCATTGTTGGGTTCAATTTATAGTGAAACCTGTCACCTTGTATTCTTAGAGAACGTTGGATTTTATTAATTAGGGAGATATTAGGATTCATTTCAGATAGCACTTCTTCCAATCCATGGGAATCAATCAAGATGTTGTACGCTTCGTACTCCATACTTGTGAGAAAACCTGCCGTTGGTTGAATAGTGGATTCTTTAACTTCCAATTTAATCCGGTTACGGCTGTAAGATGTGTATGCGAAAACAAACGATTCATATTTCTCGCCTAATTGAAATAAATCTTTAGATGCTTCGTAAAGGCTGTCATCAAAAGCCAAGGGGACTTGCCCCCCGCCTTCACAATCAGCGAAGATCCATCCTATAGAATGCGCAAGTTCACAAGAGAACTCACTAGCTAGCACATGGAGTTCTTGTATTCCATCAACCCGGCTAGTCTTTACTAGCATACAATCCTCAGCAAACGCCAATAAATGCCATGCAGCAGGCGCAAATGGAAGCTCTAGTAACGGGTTAGATTTGTAATAGTTGTCTATTTCTTCCTCAATTTTCCGTAATTTACATGACTCATTGTCAGTGGTTTCCATAATGAGATTTTCCTTTTTTGAGTGTAGTACATACGCTTATTTAGACCACAATTTCGCAAAGTTAAGATAAGTATTTTCGCTTAAATCGTGTTCAATGAGACTGCTATTGTATCACACACCTGGTTTAGAGGATGGTCTAAATTTACGATGGCAGTACAGTAACTCGTTCCGTACAGTGTGTCGGAAGCCAGTTATGTGACAAGGGGCTTATTTGTTCGCTTCAGATGTTCGGCGAGTTCTTCGAGTCGGAATCCATCCTTTTCCCACACGGATTTCTTGACAAGAATCCCCGCTTTAGTCTTCTCAACATCTAATGTGACATCAGAGTTTTTATTGCCGGTAATGTCCGCCCGCTTTTTCTCCAACTCCTTAAGATCATCGCACAATGAGGCTACTTTATCACCGATATTCGCTACAAACCGCATCTTCTCCCTAACGGTCTCTGTATCGGTTTTGGTGCCGTCAGGTATTGGAACAACGCAAAGCAGAAAATTCTCCGCTTCGTCCCGGGCTTTTTGGGCCTGTAAAGAACTCATTTTGACCTTTTGGGAATCGCTTTCGTTTCGTGTGGATTTCACTTCAATCCACAATTTTCCCCTCCCCTGAGTGACCTCTAACTCTATAATCTCTATGTCTGCTCCTTCAATGTTCGCTCCTTCGCGGACTGACTTCACTTTGAATTTTTTATCTCGGAACGCTTCTTCTAAGATTTGCTTCACACTTTCTTCCACCTGTTTTCCTACTTCGCGGTTTTCATCAATAGTACGCCTTTTAGCCTCATTCTCTTCAAAATCCTTTAGGACAGATTTATCCCCCGTCTTTATGCGCTGTACAACTTGATGTGCCAGATCAAATCTATCTTTAGGCATACGATATACCTCTGAGGCAAGGTTAACCGCCGCATCACGCTTTACAGGGTCCTTGGCCATAATTGCTAAATCCAAGTCTGAACGAGGCACGCCAATTGCATCCAGTAGCCTATTAATGTCCGGGTTTTGGCTAAGATCGCTAATTGCTAATTTATTTTCGCGAAGCAGGTTCGCTAGCGATGTAGCGGACGGGGAAACCCGTCGAATCCATTGGCGATCTCGAACAGGTTTCAGCCAAGCAGCTGTATAGCATTCATGTGTAACAACCTCGCCATCGACGTTCGTGCCGGACTCAAACTCCAATCTTTCCTTTTTGAAACCTTGAATATCTTTTTTGATAAGCCACTGAGTGAGAAATCGCCAGAATTTGATGGCATGTTCCGGTTTATCACGTAACGGCTCCATAATGTCACTCAGTTCTATAACATTTGTTACGACGATACAATTAACTGTTTTATGCTCACCATCTTCCTGTTGATTCAGTTTATCATCATCTCTTGGGCAAAGATCTTTGAAGTTTACTTTTTTGGCATCCTCGTAAGTTATTATATCCTCATCCTTACCAGTTCTAATAATATTTTCCTCATTGAGTTTCCGCCAGTCGTTCGAGTCCAGCAGGCCTTCAAAGTATTTGGAAGCGAGTATACGACTTTGAGGGAAAATATCGGAGAACTCTTGAAGGTCTTTCTGCCAAGCAGAAACTGGCGCAAACGGTGGTATACTGTTAAGAGAGGCATTTCGCAGAGAATGGTGGGATTCCCCATCGTCTGTGAATACCGGAATATCTTGTAAATATTCCCAGTATTCCTTTCGATCTTGACGGACAATCCACGCAAAGAGGCGTGCCGTTGCGTTCTTAAAATTGTCCTCTGAATCCATTTTAGGACGAGGTTTCTTGAGTTGTTTAATGAGTTCATCAACAACCTGCTTGTTAGCCCAATCCCCGTCACCTCTCTCATCTTCTAATGAATGTAACGCGTCAGAACGAAGTTTCTTGTGGATTTCTCCTTCAAGCAACTTGTCAATGTTTTTGAGTTCTTTGTCTATATTTTTATCTGGATGTAAGTCGTTGAGTTGACAGAATTCATCATCTTGATTCGGGAAAATAGAAAGGTTACGAATTTTTTCATCAAAGAGCTCATTATTCTTGAGAAATCCATAGAGTTGATCTAACCATTCGATTGCAGAAACATCTTCTTGAAGCAATTTTTGAAGATCGCTCAGACAAGCACAATCTCCAAGATTGTCTGCCAGCGCGCGAGCATCCATGACTTCAGGAAAAACATCAGAAAAGCCTTTTTCATGTACTTTCGCCCAACTTTTGAATGCTTTGCACCAACCTTTTGATTCGTCTCGCCTCGGTAACTTCTCACGGTATTCCTTGCGATCCTTCAATAGATCCCAAAGTTGTTCTACACTCTCGTTATTTTTTGCCACCGGTATCGTAGCTACTTCGGTTTCTATAGGTTTGCCAGACAAAGTGAGAACCACAGGTGTTTTTCGGATTTTTTCAATGAGTCCTCCTTTAATCTGATCTCTAAGCCATGATTGCTCAACATCATCAACAAGTTTTTCGGTGGAGGGAATTTTTGTCCATCGATGTAGATGATTCCATCCTTTAGATGCAGCATATTTGATTAAACCGACAAGCAAATCGCATGCTTCCTTTATGACCGCCTGATTGTTTTTATTTGTATCACTGTCAGTATTTGTATCGCTGTCAGATGAAGATCCTTTTCCAAGGCGTACACCATCTCGGTTTTCATTCGGCTTAAAAATTTCCCGATTGCCATTGATGACAGCTGGAAAACTAAAGGATTCAGTGCCTATCAACGGAACATCCACAAATAAGCGCGGAGTCTCTCTTATGGTGCAACACTCAGGATGGGCATCAACTAATTGCAGCTCGACGGCGACGGAAGCTTTTTGTCCTTCCGCCAAAAAGTATTTCAGTTCCGTCTGATTTTCATTTATGCAGTGTATCACATTGATTTCCTGGGGTTTGGAAACATCAGATGATGGGTGTAGGGCTTCAAATGACTGAATTTTGTGAGGTTCCTGGATGTCAATGCGATGGAATACCTTATTGAAAACAACCACGAACGGAGCACATTGCGTTAGCATTCTGATGCCTTGTTTTACTGCGGATTTCGCTCGGTCCTCAGTAATAGGGTATTTAAAGCGAGTCGTAAAATCTTGGGGCAATGGGACTTGAAGTGATGAGACAAGTTTGAAATTATTCCACGCATCGGTCATTAATCCTGCAAGAGTTTCCTCTGATTCAGGTCTACGCGTGAGACGAAAATCAAACCACTTACCATTCTCAAATCGACCTGAAACATCTATATGCCACGACAATATGTGTGTTGCCAAAAATCCGCTTCCAAACCGTCCAATTGCTTCTTCATCCTCAACTTTCGTTGAACCATGAAAAATGAGGTGGTATATATGATCCTTCGTGAAACGACTACCATTGTGCAAAAAAACGAGTTCTTTAGAATTGTCTCTAATCTCAGCAATAAGTCCTTTACCAGATGCTATTGAAGCATCGTGTGCGTTCTGCAATAGTTCCCAAACCCAACGTTTTTGGTTTTGTGGATCATCTTCCAACACACCAAGATGCTTGTTTACCGCCTGCGCTATAGTTATAGCGTTTTTCTTTTTTATAAACTCATCTTTATCAGTTTGCCATTGGGATGTCATAAGATTTCCTCTTTGTAAAAAAACATGGAGAATAGATGTCGTTACTCTGCTCATAGACGCGCTGCGCAAACGATTTTCATAGTGAATGTGCGCAGGTTTCCCGTTCAAGCTGGCAGCCATAAACGCATCTTTGAGATATCGTATGCGGTTTGCCAATTCAGCGCGACGTTCCCCTTCTGATTCCGCGACAGAAATAGCAGACGGTTAGTGTCTACATCCGGGTATTGCCCGCGGTGCCAATCCACCAGTTCAACGATCGCGTTCCTGCCGTCAATGTTGACAGGTCCGGCCCGGCTGATCTCCTTGCCTTTGACGATAGATTTGTCAAAGATCAGATCCGTTATAGGTCAGGAAGATACCAATTAGCAATAACACCACAAAACAAATACCAAAGATAATAGGGACAGAGGTTTCAACGGCAGTCAGTTTCCGGTAACTCTTGGAATCTTTTCCTTCGCCAAGCAATTTCCACTCGTGTTTGAAAAATGGGTAAGCGAGTTTTTCCTCTAATGCAAGTAATACTTGAAACTTCCCTGAGTTGAGCTGGCAGTAAGAACGGATGATAATAGACCATGCCAAGGCTAAAAGCATACCGAATGCTCCGAAACCTATCATAAGCCATCCGAGCGGTACTCCGTTTTTACGCTGTAGGAAAGTGGAAAAAAGCACGGCTAAACCGGACAAAACCAGTATGTAGAAACGGTTTGCGGTAGCTCGCTGTTTGCTTATACTATCGGCAAGTTCAGCGTGAAGTTTGTAAATTTCTAACAGTTCCTGCTTTTCGTCCATGTTTACGCTAACTCCCAAATGACAGAGACAACACAACACTATTTCAGATGTCTTGTTCCGCTTATGCCAGTCCTAAGAGTTCATCTATCTTCGCATCTATTTTATCCCATTTCCACGGTATGATCTCACCTGCTCCATTTAGACCACCGTAATTCTGCTTCTGTGGTTGAATCTGAAATATTTTTTTATCCAGTCGTTTTGCTATTTTCCTCTCTTCTTCAACACCGGTCGAGCTATGCGTATCTTGACCCACAACAATTATTACGAGGTCGCACTGATCAATCCGTTTTTCAGCTTCCTCCTTCCAGTCGGTTGGAGGGTGGACTTTGTCCAGCGAGTAATCGTAAATAGTATGGTCAGATTCCTTTTTTGCTTGTGCAAAGAAACTGCCATAAAGTTCTTTATCTTTGTCATACTCATAGCTGAAGAATACACCAACTTTTGCCATATTGTTATATCTCCTTACGGTCATGGCAGTTTTCGCATGAACGATTTTCTGCCATACTCAAAACTTGTCTTAACTTTGCTAATTTTTCGTTCAATGCGTTCCGAGTCAAACTTCCATTTTAGCGTGGCATGCGTCCGAGTCTCATCCACTGGTTCTATGGAGGCGATAATCTCTCCACCACAATAGATTTCCTGACGAACCTCGTCCGAAATCCATCCTATTCTCCACTCGCTATTCATCCTCCTAAGACACTCAATCATAATACCCATCTCTTTGTGGGGACACAAAGCCCTCACGTTAAGACAGTTATCAATAATTTTCGATGCGTCGTCTGCGCGTGTGTATAGGATTCGGACCATTCTTGTATTCAGTTTCTCAGTGGTCACAGCAAGAGCATCAGCGGTTTTTTTCTCAAAATTTTCATATAAATCTATCCGCGCCATGAAGATTCTCACGCTGCCATGAGTCATTTCAACGTATTCCTTGTCTATATTCCACTGAACACACTTATTTTGTCTTCTGATGTGTCGATTCATTCTTTTGCCTCCAGATGCCTGCTTTCGACAGACGCTTTCAGTAAAACGTATGATTCGGTTATTAAATTTATAGGTTGGAGGGGACCGAAGTCCCCTCATAATTGGGTATTAGTGAAAACTAACTTGAAGTGCAAATAAAGAATCAGGGGCGGTTCGATAATGTGGACGAACATACGTACCATCTTTGCGATAATAACCTCTAACTCTTACACGACGATCCTCAACTCCCACGCCACTGAAAGCAAACAGCCAAAATAAAATAGTTAGCATGAAAGCAAGCAACCTTAGGATGAAATCAAGCAACCGAAGTAAAAAAGTTAGTATTTTGTAAAACATGTTTCCTCCTATTAAAAAAAGGTAGCAGACACAGCGCATCCACTGCCTTCAAAGCCGGGTGTTCACGTAGTTCCATCCAACGTAGTTCCCGATGCGACTCGGTTACGGTAGAGACCGCCCCATGCGAGGCGGATCGCATTCTCTACCAACTACGTTCTTAATAGTGTAGCAGAAAAACAATCCTAAAATCAATGGAAAAACAGAAGGCTTCGCAAATTTGCGAAAGGTTCTCAGAAGTCGCAGCCATTTCAATAGGAGGGTTCACCTTCCATGTTCACCACTTTTTGAAGTGCCAACGTTATTTAGACCACAAATCAGCAAAGTTAAGACAAGTATTTTCGCTTAAATCCTGCTCAATGAGACTGCTATTGTAGCACACTCTTGGTTTAGAAAGTGGTCTAAATTTCCGATGGCAGTACAGCAGCTAAGTTGTAACAAGGTGCAAGTGTCCACCTTTTTCGTCCGAAGGTGTAATACGAATTTCAATATTACGGTTCAATCGCTTTAGGAGTATAATCAGTTGTGGTACGGTAAAAAGATGAAAATCCCCATCTTGGATTCGGGACACATCATTCGGATCAATTCCAAAGTGCGTCTCTGCTTTCGTTGAGGTGAGTTTTAGTTCTTCAAAGAGCCTATAGACGTGATAGGCAAGATATGACCGTAACTGTTCGTATTCAGCCTCTTCCTCGGAGAAACCGATATCCAGAAATACATTTCCAGAACTCTCCTCAATTTTGATTTCTTCACTCATTTTTTGCCTCCATCAACATTATACCGTATCCTCCAGAATCTTTGCAACATTCTCGGAGATGCGTTCTTCGAGTTGGTGTGCTTCGGCATTTAGGATGGCTAATTCCTCGTTGAGCTGTGTAAATCGTTCGGTGAAGTCGAAATCATCGGTTGTCTGCTCATCAACGCCCACATAGCGTCCGGGGTTCAGACTCCAACCTTGTGTCTCAATCTCGGCAATCGTAGCGACCTTGCAAAGCCCAGGGACATCAACGTATTCTATATCGGGGAATTTTGAGGCGAGGAAATCTGCGCTGTCGTGTTGATTTTCTGGTGCCTCTCCGCGATAAAGTCTGACGATATTTGCAAGGAATTCAAGTTGTAAGGGTGTGAATTCTCGATGGGCGCGGCTCACCTGCTGATAGAGGTGGCGCGCGTCAATGAACAAGACTGTATTGTGTCTATCGCTGTTCCGTTTGGACTTATCGAAAAACCAGAGGGTACAGGGTAAGGTGACGGTATAAAAGAAATTTGAGGCGATGCTGACGATGACATCGACTGCCCCCGATTCAATAATTTGGCGGCGGATGTCGAGTTCAGAGGCGCGGGCATCGGCGGCGGAGTTCGCCATGACGAAACCTGCACGTCCGGATTCAGAGAGCGAACTGTAGAACAGTTGTATCCAAAGATAGTTGGCATTGTCAACGCGTGGCATTCCGAACGGAAATCGGGGATCGTCTTTGATGCGTTCTCTGTCTACGCGATCGACGTTGAAAGGTGGATTTGCCATGACGAAATCAAACCTATTGAGACAGTTGTGCGGATCCTCGTAGTAACTATTTGCTTGTTTGATATCGCCTTCAAGCGCATGGACGGCGAGATTCATCTTGCACAGCCTGATGGTTTCAACGACGCGTTCAACGCCGTAAATGCTAATGTCCCCGGGGTTTCCATTTTTCTTGTGGTTGCTAATGAACGCTGCACTCTGGACGAACATGCCACCGGATCCGCAGGCGGGATCAAGGATGCGCCCATGAAAGGGTTGGATAATCTCAACGATGAGTTTCACGAGCGATGTCGGCGTGAAGAATTCACCGCCGCGTTGTCCCTCGCTCATGGCGAAATTGCCGAGGAAATACTCATAAACCTTCCCGAAAGCATCTCCTTCAATGTCCATAGGGATCTGTTCCATGATACGGAGGAGTTCAAGGAGCGTATTTTTTTCAAGTCGATTGTAAGTTTTGGGGAGGACACTCTCTATTTGTGAATTTTCCGCTTCTATTGCCTTCATGGCATCAGTGACGGCTTGCCCGATGTTTTCACCTTCTGGCAAATTCAGTAGGTGTTGGAAACGTGAATGCTTTGGCAGATAAAGTACACCGCGGGCTTGACATTCCATTCTCAGGTCGGGATGCCTGCGGCTGTTTGGATCGGCTTCGCTGCTGATTTCTTGTTCAGCCTGTGTAAATTTGTGATCGGCGTATCGTAAAAAGATAAGACCGAGAACAGGTGTTGAGTATTCGGATGCCTTAAGACGTGAATTGGCTCGGAGTTCATCGGCAGCACTCCAGAGCCTATTTTCGATGTCGGTGAGATTGGTGTTCATAATATCTGTTTTCTTCATTAACTCCTTATTTGAAATGGAAATTGTTCCGCAACGACGAACCGGTCATCTGTTTCGGGGGAACGGTAGATGAGACTGAGGTGTGCAAGTTCACACTGTATCGGCTGCCATTCGGTTTGGAGACGTTGTTGTTCGGTCTGCAGGGAGCGGTGCTGGAGTTGTCCGACGGAGAGGTGCGGGTGGAATCCGCCAGCAAAGCGCGCCGTGTCGTCATAGTCTGGCAGATGCGTCATGAGCGCGTTGTGGAGCCGCAAGATGTCGTCTTTAGGTTCTGGAACGAGGAACATCGTACACGATTTACGGTGTTTGAACGCGTCGAAACGTGCAAACTGTACAGAAAAGGGAGACACCTGTTGCGCGGCTTTCGCGAGTGCAGGGGTAATCGTGGTGAAATCTTGACGTTCCGCAAATGGATAGAGGAGCGTTATATGAGGCATCCACCGTCTGAAGTTCCGGTCGTGAACTCGACGGATGGCTTGGATCGGTGGCTGCACGGTTTCTGGTGGGATGAGAACAACGGCTGTGGTGTGGGTTTTGTTTGACATAAATAAGATAATAGCTGTCGGCGGTCAGCAGTCAGCAATCAGCGACCGATAGACATCCCCCATCGTCCGCCATCCACGTGTAGCGTCTGTCCTGTAATGTAAGAGGCATCGTCACTGAGGAGGAAGGCGATAGCTGATGCGATTTCTTCGGGTCCGGCGCGACGTTTCATAATGCAGGAATTGATCGGCGTTTCCTCTAATTCTTTTTTTCGAGCAGCAGGGTCGGGTGCTTTACCGAAGTGCATCTCTGTTACGATCCAACCCGGGGCAATAGCGTTGACACGGATGCCGTATTCGACGAATTCATACGCCATTGTTTTCGTGAGAGAGACCAATGCGGATTTAATCGCATCGTAGACCCATCCCCCGGGTCTGCCGAGAAATCCACCCTCTGATGAAAGATTAACGATAGCAGACCCTTCCTGCTTCAAAAGCGGTAATAGGTGCTGCGTGATGAGGACCCACCCTCGGAGACCGATTGCGGTTTCGGGTTGCCAATTCGGGATCCACGCGCCGTCCTCTATTGTGCCAGAGCGCGCGATAGCGGCGTTATTGACGAGGACGTGAAGCGCGGAAAACTTTTTGGCGACAGTACGTGCGGCGGCGATAACGCTTTCATCATCAGCAAGATCCACTTCTACAAAAAGCACCTTCCCACCTGTCTCTTGGATTTCGGTGACTGCTCGATTCGCCATTTCGGGGTCATTATCGGCGATGATGACGTGCGCGCCTTCCGCTGCGAGACGGTCCGCTGTTGCTCTGCCGATGCCAGAGGCGCCACCTGTTATTAATGCGATTTTATCTGTAAAACGGATTGTTCCCCACGGATTTGTTTGCATTCGTAGTTTTCCTTTAATTGGGTTGTCAGCAATCAGTGATCGGCTGTCAGAAATCGCGAGCGCGGGAAAAACACCCAAGCAAAAACACTCGCTCCTACAGAAGAGATGATTTGTTTCTAAATCGCGAGTAAAACTCGCTCCTACAGAGGAGATGGTTTATTTCTAAATCGCGAGTAAAACTCGCTCCTACAGAGGAGATGGTTTGTCTATACACCTGCGGCGAAGCCGCCATCAACAAGTACGGAGGCACCGGTGATCCATTCCGCATCGTCGGAGGCGAGAAAGACACAAGCACGTCCGATGTCTCTCGGTAGACCGAAACGCGGTAAAGCGGTCTTTTCGAGTGCCGCTTCTATCTGATCTGGGGTGAGGTAGTCCTGGATGGATGTTTCAATATAACCCGGACAGATAGCGTTAACGGTTATGCCGTATTGTCCAACTTCTAATGCAATGTCTCGCACCATATTGACGACAGCGGCTTTCGCTGGTGCATAGGCGGGTCCTGCACCGCCGCCATAGGCATGGACGGAGGCTATCTGAATAATCCGACCAAATTTCGACTTTTTCAGGTGTGGGATCGCGAGTTTCGTGAACATGAAAACGCCACGGAGGTTGACACCGACGACTTGATCCCAATCGGCGATAGAGATGTCTTGTGAGCCGCCGGGGATGTGGATACCGGCGTTATTGACGAGAATATCGAGTCCGCGGAAGTGTTCGACGGTCTGCTGGATTGCGTCAGCGATTTGTGTTTCGTCGGCGACATCGGTTTGTAGGAATATACCCTGCGCGCCGAGTTTTTCGATCTCTGCGACGGTTGGGGTCGTAACATCGGTTTCGTGATATTTGCCGCGAAGAGGTGCCTCTTGTTTATCTACGACCACGACACGCGCGCCCTCACTGGCGAATTCGAGGGCGATACCGCGCCCGATGCCTGAACTCCCACCAGTTACAAGGCAAACGCGATCCTTGAGTAGCATTAGTGTCTTTCTCCCGAAAGCAAACAGACATCGTTACGTAACAAAAACTCGCTGGTGATTGACTGTTTTGTCCGAAGGATTAATATGAATTTCAACCCGGCGGTTCAGCAAACACAACTGTCTGGTACCATAGGAGACCAACAGTTTCCTATGGTACATAAAGAGCAGTATGCGTAAGTCCTGTTCTTTTTCAATTATACCGTATCCTCCAAAATCTTTGCAACTTTTTCTGCGATGCGTTCAAGGCGAAACGTATAAGTCTTAATGGCGTTAGAAATAAGATCTGCCGAGTGAGTTGCCTGCTCCGAATGCGTTATAGGGGACGCCTGCTGGCAAGGTGCGGATCCCCCACGTTTCAGTGGTTGCGTCGTAGCCGACACCCATTGAGACGGCGGGTTCTTGGATGAGATTCACTTGGAATGTGAAGTCTTGACGGACGTTGTCGTAAGGCGGATCGCGCTTGATACCGATACGACTCCAAGAGATTCGGAGGTTCCAATCGTGTAGATTCCGGGTCATACTTAAACGCTGCTGATAGAACTGTCCATCAATCGGATAGTAGATGACATTGGCATCGAACTCAAGGTTCCGGCTGACACGGTAGCGTCCAGTGGCGGTAATAGAACGGGAGGCGCGTCTTGCGGTGTGCCGTTTACTAAAAGAACTTCCGATACTGATGTTCCACGTTTGTCGTGTGTAGCGGATGTTGGAACGGAAACCGACCATCTTGAACTGTTGTCCATCAACTGGATGTGGATTCGGGTCGTGCGTGGTGCGGATTGTCATGTTCAGGTTTCGGCTTGGGAGCGGTACAAATGTGAAGTCGCTCTCAATAGGTTCAAACTGACGTTCGTATAACGGGTCGAATTCCGTGAAATCGGCGGTGAGGCGCGTATTCAGATAGAAGACGCGATGCGGCGATTGGCTCCGTCGCGTTTTGATCTCAATTGCTGTATTAAAGTTGTAACTAAGTCGCTTCCGTTCATAGAAGTAGGTGCTGGGCCCGAAAGGATAGAGGTTATCGTTTTTATCAACGGCAGGCTGGTAATCGTATCGGAGTGTGGATTGAATTTCATGGCGCAACTTCCGTAACCCGGGTATAAAACTAACATTGTAGATACGGAAAAGCGTGTTTGAAGCGGATCCGTTGAAACTGAAAACGCCTCTAAAAATGTTCTTGTTCTGATCTTGGTCTCGGTCGTGCCAGATCATATTTGTATTGAGGTTGAGGTTAAGTTGCAGTTCTCGCAAGGGGGTGATAAGGAGCGTCGATTGTTTACGGATATCAAAGCCGAGGTCCATGGTTTTCAGCGAGACTTTTCTCTCCTCAACCCCTTTTTTATTCCGAAAAGTGTCTTTATAGAAGTTCCCGAGTTCAATGTCAAGGTCAAAGCTGGCGCTTTCGAGTGTTGGAACGGCAAACATTGAGAGGAACGGTGTTTCCGTTTGAAATTTTTCAGAAATCGTTACCATCTCATCATTGACGGTCTCAAGGATTGGGAGTGAGCTGAGGCGCATCCGTGAGAAGTTGAGGGTTAATCGTGGCAGCTTCTGTAGCGATCTTGTGCCTTGACCGGTGAAATCGTGGATGTGGCGGACTTCAAGTCGGCTTGCGATATCGCCGATGGTTTCCCGCGAGAATTTCAGGTTCCCGTTCTCATCAACGTCTTCAAGATCATAAGTAGAGAAACCGGTTCCGTAGGTGAGTAGGGCGAAAGAGTTGAGTGTAGCTTCGTTGGGGAGTTGATATTCCTCTTTATAGCTCTCAGCCCGAAGTTCGGTTCTGCCTGTGAAACTAATGGGTTTCCTTCCGGCTTGACGGTTATCCCAGGGGGTATAGATGGAATGTGTATGTCCCCACCGCATTATATAGTTGTTCCCGGTTCGGACGGCGCTCTGCCGCTGCGCGGAATAGAGGTCTTTACCGAAGAAGTAGAGTTCACCTCGAAAGGTCCGCTTCCTGTCGACTTTCATGAGGCGGATCGATTTTTTTGTGGATATGGGTCGCCTGCTGATTTCACCAGCATATAGACTTTGTGCCTCTGATGCCACTGGGCTCGGGTCTTCCCACCGTCCGCGAAATCCGTGTTTCCGATAGATTTCGAGTTCTTCTTCGGCTTCTGGATCCTCGTCGGCGGATACGCTGTCCTCAGTAGCTCCGTTTTGATCTGGATCGGTGCCGTTCTGTGCGTTCTCCTGCGTTTGGTTTTGTTCAGCGTTCTGTGCGTCCTCCACATCAGCGGTAGCCGGTTCTTCGACAGGTTCTTCTACTTCAGGTGCAGTCTCGGTTTCTTGTGTTTGCATATCTTGTGTCGTCCGTTCAACATCTGCCTCGGTTTCTGCCTCGGTTTCTGTTTCTTCCGGTTCTGGGTTCATAACACTTTCGTAAAATGTCTCCCACTCTGCTTCAAATTGTGCTGCAATTTCTTCAAAAGTTGGTGTTTCTTCTTTTCTGATGAGTTGGAAGATGTAAAGTCCTTCGGGCATCGTGATAGGTCTGCGTTCGGTGATGTCTCCGGGTTTCTCTAAGCGTCTGACAGAGGATTGCCAAGAGGATTCCATCTCATTTAAGGGTAGGCCTTTGCCTTCGTTGACCTCGGACAATTTCGGTTCTGCTACGTTAGCGAATTCGTCGGGCATGTCTTTTACTATGTCTGCGGATACTTGCACGAGTTGTTCAAAGGTTTCACCTTCTTGGGCGCGTTTGAGGATATCGTCTGCTAAGACCCGGAGTGCATCCTTGGTTTCATCGCTTGCGGTAATAGCGACATCGATTCTCCGAAGCCTAATCTCGGTTTCGCCGTAGACATCAATAACCTGTTCAGCCTTGAGGATGTGGAATGCGGATTCGGTTTGAATGACAGTACTAATTTCACCTTCTTGTAGTGCGAATGCGGCTTCTTCCAAAGCTGGATCAAGTTTAGGGTTCCCCTCCGCGTCGGTTTCTCCGCGTGCGAGGAATCCGAGATCGCCGCCGTCATAACGGGTTTCCGAATGGTCGGAGCTGCGCTGGGCGAGTTCTGCGAAATCCGTGCCTTCTTCTTCGAGTTCCTTAAGGAGTGCGTCAGCACTCTCCTTAGCGCGGTTAACGTCGTCGTCAGTGATTTTATATTCAATAAAAATCTGCTTTAACCAATAACGGTCGTATTCACCGTCGAGTTGATCTTGTAACTCTTGTGCTTTCTCTTGTAGTTTGGTGCGCTGGTTGGGGGTTGCGTCATCTGGGATAGGAATATAAATTTCTTGGAATTGGGTATCCAAGAATCGATATTTTCCTTCAAAACCGTAGCCTTGTCCGCGTCTGGCACTTCTTTCGTAACGCAGTGCGCCGTCGTATCGGCGTTTACGGGCAATGGGTTGGATGATGATGATGTAAGGTCCTTGATAACTATCGGTTCCGAGTTTAACGATAATTTTCGCGACCTTTCCTTTACGGAGGTCCCGTCGAATCGCCGGAAAATAAAAGAGCGGAAACCCACCGATATGCAAGACGATGTTTTTCGCGATCATCTCCTGATTCATCCGGACGATGACTTCGGAAACACTGAAATAGTAGTGTGGATGTTTCAATGAGCAAGTTGTTAGTGTCGCTCCTCGGATGTAGGATCGGTTGTCCTCAATTTTAAAGATTTCACTCCCACCGAAATACCAGGGGTCGCTGTATGTAAAACCGTTTCGGGCGATCCCTTTTTTGTTTTCGAGGTTAAAGATGAGTTCATCGGAGTAGGTTTCTTCGTCCCCGACAATGAGATGGACGTTGCCGGATGCACGCATTAGGTTCTCGTCGAAGTCAGCCCAGACGTGATCTGCCCGCAAGATGACATCTTCAAATTTGATGAGCGCGTTGCCGTGTATCTGAACAAAATTGTCAACCATAGACATATCGTCGCCATCACCGATGACCATCCCCTCCTCTGGTGTGTCTGTTTCAGGGTTCAACCGTTCGGAACCGGATTCTGTTTCTTGTGTCTGGTCTGTGGTTTCGGTGGGTGTCGTCTCCGTTGCAGGCGGTTCAGACGGTTGTGCGTCTTGTGCTGGAATGGTCTGCAGCGGACAGAGGAAACAGACGAGTACGCATAGCGCGATTGCTATGCGCGTTGGCTTAGAAATCGCAAAAGGCGACTTGTGTCTTCGTGTGGAAAGGGCTATTTTCTGGGGATACACTGCGTTATTGTATTGATGTCGATGATAGGATGAATAGACGGCGCGCTTTTTCACAGTTTTTTATTCTTTCAAAGTGATTTTAATATAGGCGTTTTCAAGTAGTTTATTGGTGTATGCGTCCCATTCCTCCTGAAACCGTTGTTGGCGGAGGAGTGAGGTAATCTGTGCCTTTTCCATTTCGGTGAGTTCCGGGCTATTGCGCTGATCGACTCTGAAGATATGGAGTCCTAACTCGGTTTCATAGGGTTGACTGTATGCCCCGGCTTCCAACGGTTCTATGATGGCTCGCGTTTTAGGATTGAGTTCGGCTAAGGATCGGACACCGAGATCGCCTCCGTTTTCGCGTGTTTCATTATCGTCAGAATGTGTCAGTGCGAGTTTATTAAAATCTTCACCGGCTTCCAATTGTGCGTAGATTTCGTTGGCGTGTTGACGTGCTTCCTGTATTGCTTCTGGACTGACTGTTAGTGGCACAATAAAATACCGGAATTCGATTGTCGCATCGGTTCGCTCTTCAACGGTGAAGATGTAGAGTCCCTTATCTCCGGCAATCGGTTCGCTGACAGCATCTATTTCCAAATTCGTCAATGAATTCTGAAATATCTCTGGAAACTGACTGAGTTCTTCAGTTGTTGCTGTTATGAGAGTTCCAGCCTGTTGGGAGGTATCATAACGCTGTGCTTCTGTTTCAAACGTTGTCCTGCCGGCTTCGATTTCGTTCCGTGCTTTTGTGACGTTTTCGTAAGCGGTGTCCCGGTCGGCTTGGCTCGGTTTAAAAGCGACAAAGATATGTCGTAGATTTACTTTATCAACTTTCGTTGATAATTGATCTCGATTTTCATCATAAAATTTCTGAATTTCGCTATTCCGTATCTGTAATCGGGGGACGATTCTTCCCATAACGAGTTTCTCGGTTTTCAGGTTGCGCTCGGATTGTTCACGAAATGCGACGAGTGTCATCCCTTCTCGGTTCAACTGTGTTTTAAATTCTTCATCGGTCTCAATTTGGTATTTGTCTTTAAAATCTTTTACGTACTGTTCAACCTCGGCATCGCTGACAGTAATTTTTAGTGTTAATGCTGCTTCCAAGAGTAGCATTTGCCGGATAAGTCTATCTAAAAGTTCGCTGCGTTGTTGTTCGGCCTCGTTGAGTGCCTCGCGTTCACTGAACCGATAGACCTGTTGGAGTTCCATAGCGCGTTGGTTTACCAAGATGTCGAGTTCTCGTTTGGTTACAACGTCGTCGTTGACATAAGCAATGATCCTATCAAATGTGCGGGCATGGATATCTGATATTCCGGTGCCGACGAGCAGGAGGATCAGGATGAGGTAGATACCTTTTTTGTAAACCATTGTGTGTGATACTCCTATTGCGGTTGCGAGCGTGCGGAAACACCGTAGCAAAACACTCGCTCCTACAAGAAGATGTGCGCGATGAAAAGATCGCGCACACACTTATAGAATAAAGTTATTCTTCCGTTTCCGTTTCCGTTTCGGGTTCTTCGGGCTGCGCTTCAGGAATCCTGTCAACATAAGTTTTAACCTCGGCGCGCTCACGGAGTTGATTGATCCACTCCTGCATGAGTGTGTCTCGCTTTTCGCGCTCCGCCTTCCGTTCGACGTTTCTGCGTACATCCTCATCCTCGAAAGGTTTTTGATAAGCGTCCCGGGCTTCATCCTTACGGAACATCATATAGTATTTCTGTCCCTGGACTTCGACTTCAATTACACCGTCGTGGGTTTGTCCGATCTCTGCGGCGAATGCTGCATCCAAGAAGGGTTCGGTACCTGGCGGATAGGTGTCTCGACTGATGTAGTCGGTATCACCGGGGGAGGCAGGATTCGCGCCGGGTCCAACGAGTTCACCGCGGTCAGAGAGTTCCTGCGCGAGTTCGGTTATGTCTTTGCCTTCTTTGATCTGTGCGAAAACTTCATCTGCGCGCGTCTTATCTAAAAGCGTAATACACAAAAGTCGTATTTGGGCAGGCCGGATGTATTCTTCTTTGTGTGCTTCGTAGTACGCCAGATAGTCGGCTTCGGAGAGGCTAAGTTTATCATCGACTTCCTGAGTGGTAATCCTCTTAACCATCAACTCGTGAAGGTAATCTTGGACTTTCTTGAGGATTTCGGGGTCTTGGTTGAGTTTCGCTTCGTTAGCGAGTGCAAGGATTAGGCGGCTTTCTGCCATCAGGAGCATGTAGGTTTCCAAACCTTCTTTGTCCTGATATTGGCGCTGCTTGTATTCGGGGAGTTCGCTAATCTCTTGCATCATCTCTTCAAGCGTGATGCGATGTTTGCCGTTCCATTCATATTCAGCAATAACTGTACCGTCGGCACCGATCGCTTTGTCGCTGCAACCGTAAAAGACGGGGTGCATTGCAAGAACCCCGATTAAAAGTAAAGGGATAACCGAATTTATCTTGTCTATGAATCGGATAATACCTGTGAACATTTTCAATTCTGACTCCTTCTTTCGACCTAACACTGTGGTTAGGGAGACTGCTTTCACATATAGAAATGAGTTACTGTTCTGGCGTTTCGCTCTCTGCTTCTTCTGGTTGCGGTGGCTCAGGGATATTTTCAGGATAAGTTTTCAACTTACCTCTGTCAGAGATTTCGGTAACCCATTCATTGATGCGCTCACGTTTCTTTGTTCGCTCGACCGTTCTTTCAATATCGCGCTTGACTTCATCAAACTCTTTCTGGCGTTCGGGTTGATGCTCTTCTTTACGGAAGATGAGATAGAAGGTTTCCTCACTAACATCAATTTCGAAGACGGTATCGGTCATATCGCCGACCTCTTGTTCAAAAACAGCCTCAATAAATTCTGACCAGCGTGGTGAGGCAGATTTTGTGAAGAAGTAGGTATTGCCTGGGTCCTCTGGGTCGGAGCTACCGGGTCCGTTTGCGAGTTTACCTGCCTCGGAAAGCTCCTTTGCCATCTCAGCGATGTCTTTTCCTGCTATGATCGCATCAAGGGTCTCGTTGGCGAGGTCTTCATCATCGAGCGTGATACACGTTGCGCGGACCTTTTCATCCTCAACGTACTCGCTAAGATTCGCCTGATAGTGTGCCATGAGATCGTCGTCGGTGTAGTTTACTTTGGCATCAACTTCCATCTCGGTTAGTTTCTCAACCATGAGTTGATGGGTGTAATCTTCAAGTTTTTTGAGGTGTTCGGGAAGTTTATCAAACCCATCGTCAATTGCGCGGTGAATTTTGAGCCGTTCCTCTATTAGTTCTCCGAGGTATTCGGCTTTATCCGCTTGCGTTTTATAATTCTGCTGACGGTAAACAGGCAACTCCGCGATAGCGGCGTTCAGGTCCGCCAACGAGATTTGATACGGTTCGCCGTTCCATTTGTACTCCACCAAAATTACCTGGCTCTCATCAATAGCCGGTTCGGGTTTCTCATGGCTATCGGATTGCACGAACGTCCAGGTTAATAGGCAGGACACGGCGACAAATAGAAAAATAATAATCGTTTTCTTCATATTTTTACTGTTCCTTGCGGTTTGGTCAGGTCGGTTTGGGAATGAGGTGCCATTCCGTATATCCAGCCTGCCTGCCCCTTCCCAGTAACGGGTGGGGACCCCGGTTAGGCTTACGCGCTTTGGACACTGCGCGTAGCATGTCTTTTTTTTACAACTTTACGCGGATAAGCGATAAAGGGTTCCTTTTTAGGATTACGCAACAAACAACTTGAGTGTTTGTTGGAGTTCGGTTAACATACTCACTCCAGCTATCCCGGGCATCCGGATGATAAGTTGTGCTGGTGGCTGTAACTGGAGGTTGTTATTTTTGTGGATTATATCAACGAGTTTCTTCACATTAATTTTTGATTTCTGTTCGTTGAAGGTAACCTTGACCTGTTCTTTTCCTGCGACGATAGCGGCTATGCCGAGGTTTTGACTGAGTTGTTTGATGCTCGCAATCTCAAGTAGCATTTCAGTGGGTTCCGGTATCGCGCCGTAGCGGTCCTTCAGTTCTTCTCGGAGTTCATGGAGTGTGCTCTCGTCCTTTAGACCGGCGATTTTTTTGTAGATAGCGACTTTCTGACGGCTGTCCGGCACATAATCATCGGGAAGATACGCTTCAACAGGTACACTAATGCGAGTTTCGAGTGTTTCCTGAACCTTTTCACCTTTCAATGCCATCACTGCTTCTTCAAGGAGTTGACAGTAAAGTTCGTAGCCGATAGTAACAATATGACCGTGTTGTTCAGGGCCGAGTATATTGCCGGTGCCTCGAATTTCTAAGTCTCTGAGTGCTATTTTGAAACCTGAACCGAGGTCGGTGAATTCCTCAATAACACGGAGTCGCTTCTGTGCGCCTTCTGTTATTGCCCGGTCTGGTGGATAGAACAGGTAACCGTAAGCCTGTGTGGTTGCGCGTCCGACGCGTCCACGCAGCTGATAGAGTTGGGCTAAACCGAGTGCGTCTGCTCGATTAATCAAAATCGTATTAACGTTTGGTATATCCAAACCTGATTCAATAATCATTGTACAAACGAGGACGTCGTGCTTGTGGCGGACGAACTCGAGCATAACATTTTCCAATTCCCGTTCCGGCATCTGTCCGTGTGCGATAGCGATACGTGCCTCTGGTAGGAGCTGCTGGAGCGTTAATGCGATACTCGCGATATTTTCGACGCGATTGTGAACGAAGAAGACTTGTCCGTCGCGTGCTAATTCGGTTGTGATTGCCTCTTTAATAACATCAGTGTTGTAAGGCATTACATAGGTTTGAATAGGTAAACGATCAGCAGGTGGTGTGTTGATAACACTGAAATCTCGGATACCGACAATTGACATGTGGAGGGTGCGCGGGATCGGTGTAGCGGTGAGTGTAAGGACATCAATTGTCTCTTTGAACTGTTTAATTTTTTCTTTGTGCTTAACGCCGAATCGATGTTCTTCATCGACGATCAGGAGTCCAAGATCGTTAAATTCGACGGTTTTAGAGAGGAGGCTGTGCGTGCCGATAACAATATCAACAGTCCCGTTTGTCAGTCCTTCTTTAACCTGTTTTATCTCCTTCGGTGTGCGGAAACGGTTCAACATTTCGATCCGAACAGGAAGCGATTGAAAACGTTTCTCAAATGTATCGTAATGTTGTAGTGCTAGGATCGTTGTGGGTACAAGGACGGCGACTTGCTTTTCGGACATCACGGCTTTGAAAGCGGCGCGCAGTGCGACTTCCGTTTTTCCGTATCCGACATCTCCACAGATGAGTCGGTCCATCGGGCGTTCCGCTTCCATATCCGCTTTAACGTCTTCGATGGCTTGAAGTTGATCATCGGTTTCCTGATAGGGGAAGAGTGCCTCAAATTCGGTTTGCCACGGTACTTCTGTGGGGAAGCTGTGCCCTTTTCGGGCTTGCCGAGTGGCGTACAATTTGAGGAGTTCATCCGCCATCTGCTGAATTGACTCTTTAACACGTCCTTTTCGTTGGTTCCATGAGATCCCGCCGAGTCGGTCAACACGGGGTCTGTATCCTCTGTCTTTGCCCCCAACATATTTCTGAACGAGGTCTACCTGATAGGTCGGTACATAGAGCGTATCGTGGTTGCTATATTTAAGGATTAGGAAGTCTTGGGATTTTCCATCGATTGCCAATCGTCGTATTCCGTCATAAATAGCGATACCGTGTGAAACGTGGACGACATAATCTCCAGGTTTCAGATCGATAAGGCTTAGAATTGGGGATCCGTCTGTGGTGGGACGGCGGCGGACGGGACGGTGTTGACGATTTCCGAAGAGTTCGTCTTCTGAGATAACGATGAGATTTAACTGCTCATTGAGAAAACCTGCACTGATTGCCCCGACGCTGATGTCAATATCAGATGGGAGTAATTCACGTTCAGCTAAAATCTCAGTCACGCGTTTCGATTGCTGCGGCGTTTCGCAGAAAAGATGAATCCGTTTGCCTGCTTTTGCCCACGTTTTAATATGGTTGATGATCATCTGATAGTTTCCAGCGGGCAAGGCAAGCGGCATCATCTCAAAATTCAGGGGTGTTAATTTGCTTTCTGTGACTTCCCGTGGTGGTGCTAAAGATATTGAAATGACAGGGTACTGTTCTAATTCAGTACTAAGGGTTTCAGCAGTGGCTAAAAGATGATCTGGCGGCACCATAAAGCTTGATTCCTCAAGTTTCTTCTCGGACAGCTCCTGCATCCGTTCGTGCATCTGCGCTACTTCTCGCTTTTGCCACTGCGGTTCTATCAAGCAGACAATTGTGTCCTCGGATAGATAGTCCGTCAGCAACTCGGTTTCAGGGATGAGCATCGGCAGAAACGCCTCTATAGTGTCACTGATCGGGCAATCTTGTAACGGATATGGAGCAGTAGCGGCATCGGTCAGGCTTTCTGTTATTTCGCGAGTTGCTTTTACGAACTCTGGTGTTGTGTGTTCCTGTATGCGTGCTTCTACTTGCGCATGCCAATGATCGATGGAGATAGCATCAGAGAGCACTTCTTTAAGCGGAGTCACGGTGACGGATTCCAGTGATTCTGTTGACCGCTGTGATACTGCGTCAAAGACGCGGATGGCATCAATTTCATCGCCGAAGAATTCGATTCGCACCGGTTGGTCAGTTGTCAATGGATAGACATCAAGGATATCGCCTCTCCTTGCAAACTCGCCTTTGACTTCTACTAAATCAACGTTTTGATATCCATTTCGGATAAGCGTCATAGCCACCTCGTCAGGGTCTACTTCGTCGCCGAGATTAAGTATATGGCAAGCTTCGGCGAAACGCCGTTGCGGCGGTAGTTTGTAAAGCATGGCTTGCGCTGTGGTTACGATGATACTCCGCTTTCTCTGTAGCAGGCGTTCTAGGCACTTCATGCGGTCAATAATAGTGTTCTTAGCGGGGGGTATACCGTCAAAGATTTTGGGCTGCCAAGCAGGGAATAAATTAATTTCAGATTGCGAGGCGACAGTAGGTATCGTATCTAAAGCGGGGTACGCTTGATACGTACAAATTTCTTCCGTTATCTGTTCGGCTTCACGTTGGGACGGGAGTAGAATTAGAAAAGATTTTTTCGGGAAATCGTCGATCAGTGTAGCTAAAAGATAGGCTGTTGATGCGTTTGGTAACCCCCTGATCCATGGGAGTTTCTTACCATCTTTGAGACGTGCTACGAGGGTCTGATAATTGTCTGTTGTGCGTAAAAGTTCTGTCACTACTTCTTCCTTGATGACCGTTTGGAAATCCTGATGATGCCAAAATGGTTATCGTTTTAATTTACGAGTTCAATCTCTGTTAGTGTTGCTATTAGCCCGCCTAATTTATTTACCTGAATTTTGATAGGTAACCGTCTTTCATCGTCTGTAATCCAGAAGCGATCCCCTTCAGAGGTCCGCAGGACGAGGGTTCTGACGTTGCCTAAGACCTTATTTTTAATCGACTCCCTGCGTTCAACGGTCAGCGTAGCCTTGTGTACTTTTCCTTTAGCTACTAGTGGAAAGAAATAGATTTTACCGAGTGCGAGGTGTTTAGAACGCAAAAAGTAGATGAATGATAACTCATCTTGTGTGCCGGGCGGTATTTCTAAAGTTTTTGCTTCACGTTTTTGAGGTGATTTCGGCTTCGGACGAGAGACCTTTTCATATTCTGCCTCACCGTTCCGGAAATCGGTTTTCACAGTTGCACGATATCCTCGATCTTTTAACCGGTTCTGAAAACGGACAGGCGCGAGTGTCGCCGGATTAAAGTAGGTTTCCGACTGATTTTGGAAACTGTAGACTCTGAATAGGGCGCGCGTCTGCATTTGAGACTGGATATGGTAAACATTTTCTCCGTTGACCATCTCCTGCTTGACGATCCAGTCTGTTCGTTTTCCGGCTGGTACTTTTTTCCAAGTAATACTATAAGTTAATTTTTCACCGACTTTTAATGGATTAGGTGCGATGTTCTTCGTTTCAACGAGGGATGTCGCGTTGGCACTCAGGACGATACTGGTGATCAAAAACACTGTAAAGATTAGCCGCTTGGCATAATGCACTTTTTTGTCCCCACGATTAATCCTGAAGCCGACACCTCTATCTGCGTCAGGTATTAGAATCTATGTGTGAAAACGAGAGACTGATAACCGCTATCAGTTTGTTGCATTTGCACGGAAAATCTTTGACTATTATAGGTTTTTGCGGTTTTTGGTGCGTCAAGGATATTCCAGATATGAATTCCGATCCCAGTTGCGAGGAAGATGCCGCTGAAAAACGTGTGATTTCGCATACGAGTCTGCCCTTGTTCATAAGTCAAGAATTCACCTGTTCGGTTATCTTGGAATCCTGTCTGAAACCCGCTCTGTTTGTTATAATGTAGGGCGCGAGCAATGTTATACCCAGCGAGTGCAAAGGTGGTCATTTCAGCGGTGAGGAATAGGGTCGCCTTTGTGTAATTACCGGCGTAAGCCTGTCCCAGTCCGGGCATGAAAGTCGAGAGTTGTTGTGCTTTTTGGATATTGAGTTCGGGATAGTATCGCTCTGAATGTAATCGAAACAGTGGATAATCGGGTTCCGTTTTAGGTTCTTCAACAACATATCCGGGAACAAATGGCAGCGATTTCTGGTTGGCGGTGTCGGGTTCCGTATTTGCGGTGGTATCCGTTTCAGATGTTTCTGTTTGAGCGATTACGCCAATAAAACCTGTGCCAAGAAGCAGTACAAATGTGAATAGTATGCCGAACAGAGGCGGCATCAACACCGCCTCTCTGTTTTTTTTCATAGATGTCACTCCTTATCAAGGACGGTTGAGTGATGGTGCTAATTGGACGTTTTCTGGGTCCGTCTGGTATGCCCAATCGAAAACGATATCAATAGCATCTTCACCAAGTTCGCGGATATGAATTTTTGCGAAGTTTCCATCTGGTGTGAAGAGGGCATAGATATGTCCTTCAATGAGTTCAACGAATAGCGAGGTATATCCGATTTCCGGCACGACATCAACGGAGTCAAAATTTTCATGATACCCTAAATCTTGCATGAGCGTTTCATTGTCCGAATAAAGATAAGGAACACCGACTTCGGTATCAAACCCGAAGTATATATCGGTTGCTAGTGTGTCCCATGGGATACTTCCCTTTTCGGGTCGTGAGAAATCGAAACCGCTTCTTCCGGGAAAGATATTGTAATCATCAAGGGTTATGTTTCGCCCTTCTGGTCTCGGCGTATCCGAAGCGTTTTCGGGGCTGAGTTCGCTTTCATTTCCGTCGGTGTCATAAGCGGAGACAGCGTAGTAGTAGGTTTCGCCGTTTCGTACACTTGTATCTATGTAATGGGTAGCGTTTTCTGAAACTTCTGCGAGATGGTCAAAATTGATGCTGTCTCGTCCACGCCAAACCTGATAGCCTGCGAGATCATATTCGCCGTTAGGGTACCATTCGATGATAACTTCCTCGTCGCCAGTGATTGTTCGGACCCCGCGTGGCACGGCAGGAGGTTCACGATCCCGATCGTCATTAGCGTCGATGTAACAACCGCTAATGCCTCCAAATAGTGTGGCAATCAGCAGGATTGCGAGTATTTTATTGATTTTGGACAACATGTTTTTATAGCCTCCAGTGTTTAATTGTAATTTAAACACTTTAACGGATATGTCTATAAAATGTTGACATAAAAATAGTAACATAAAAAACTGTGTGAATGCAAGACAAAATGCGTAAGTTCTACTGCTGTTATTTACCTTTTAACTTTCCCCATGTAACAGCAATCTTGCCAGACGCTTCTACGGCTAATGATTCACTTTCCATAACTGCGTTGATTTCATCTTCGTCGAGGGCGCGATCATACAGTCGTACTTCATCAATTATACCCTTGAATAGGTATTGGTGTACGGGACGTTCATTAGCGCCTGCTCCGATGAGAAAATCTCGTTGGCCATTAAAATTCGGGTCAGGGGTTCTTTCGCCTATGTGTTCACCGTTTACGTAGAACACTTGTGTGCCATCGGCATAAACACCCGCGACATGATCCCATTCACCAAGATTGACGGCGGGCCCTTGTACCGATACCCACGGTGTCGCGCCATCGCCTGTCCAAAACTGCCATGTATTTCCGGGTTCAGCGTAAATGATATAACCACTCGTAGGGGGTTCATCACGAGAGGATATAACGGCACGATGATTTGCACTCCCGGGTTCCACGTTTGCCCAAGCACATATCGTGAAGGCCTCGGGATTGAGATTCTCATGGAAGGGGACTCTCACCTCATCTTCAACTTGATCAAATTCAATTCCGCCACCAAAATATCCATCAACTCTTTTTGGATCCCCGATTAACGTACCATCGTGTCCATTGCCGGTTAAGTCAACTGTAGTGTCGCCATCGTTTTCGTTGAAATCCCAATATGCTACAAGACCTTTGTTAACGTCTACAGCTAGCACGGATTGTGCCATTAGAACTACAAAAAGTAGCAATAAAGCACCTGTGAATGCTACAAATTTCATTTTTATCTCCTTGAGTGTTTTCGGTAAATTGGTAATGAGATAGAGGTACCTCATACCACGCTTGTCCCATTGTAAATTATACCAATTTTCTGAAAGAGCGTCAAGGAAAACATTAAATTCTGCGTGCCAGTTTTTTGACATCTTCTCTGCGTTGTGCTATAATGGAAATTGTTAGTTCAGTATTACCGGAGGAAAATTATGGCAACTCCCGCAGTACAAACACGCCTTACGCCTAAAGAATACATTGCTTTTGAACGCAAAGCGCTCCCAGATGGAGAAATCATTAGATATGAATACATAAACGGTGAGTTAATTGCGATGTCCGGTGCAAGTCGCGCCCATAATCTCATTACGGGTAATATCTTTGGTGAACTCCGCACCCAATTAACCGGCAACTGCCATCATTGCAAGAATACGTCCTCGTTGCCCAAGACAAAGTACTTGTCGAACACTACCGCCGCCAAGAGAATCAGGGAAACCCATCAATTGGACGGCAAGACTGGACTTTCACCGATTTCCAAGAACTTGAAGAAATTTTACGGGACTTTGGTCGTAAGGTATCCCAATGCTTTAGCTTTGGGATATAAGACCGCAAAAAACTTGACAATCCTATAGAAACGTGGTATAATTAGCGTATCAGGTTGGCAGACATGCTTAGCATTGTCGCTTGACAATGTGTCTGCCTCCTACTAAGCAGAGGATAAACGCCTGATACCTGATATACCATGTATGCTACACTCTACAAACTCTTTCGTGCCAAACGTAATCGCACTTTGAAGCGACTGACGTGGATCGCACACGATATTTGGAACTACTTCCTCGGATGGCAACGCACTCGCTATGCCCTTGGGCTGCCGTATATGTCCTTCGCTGAAATGTCGCGTCAGTTCACAATATTGCGTAAAGCACACCCTGAAGTGTTCGCACATTGGCGGGAGTTAGACTCTTGGGCAGCCCGTGAGATACTCAAGCGATTGGATGAAGGATACCAACGGTTCTTTACTGGACTTGCCAAACGTCCTCCGAAGTTTCGT
>JAJDTJ010000111.1 GCA_022827225.1 Candidatus Poribacteria bacterium
TGTTTTTGCCACCTTATTCACCCGATTACAACCCGATTGAACACGACTTTGCGAATATAAAACGTCTCAGAGAATACAATGCTGATAGAACTATTGATGAAGTCATAAACATGTATCTTTAATTCTAACGCTTACTATAGATGTCCTCGGCGCATACCTGATTCGTGCGTCTGCCCAAACCGACTTCTCGCGCGAAATCCAACACCAGTTTGTCGTAGGGGCACTGGATAACGTTTTCGTTGATGGAGCAACCTTAGTCCCCGCAGCGGGCGCAACGCTTAGACGAACACCGAAAATTATCAGCGCTGTCATCTCAGGACCCGCAGGGAATATTGACAGCCGCTCCATCGTTCTGAAAATTGATGGAACAGTTGCTGCCTATACCTACGACGATATAAACCAAATCGTCTCCTTCAAACCTGTGAAAATGTCCCGGGGGATACACACAGTCTCGCTGAGCGTTAATGACAGTGTAGAGACAAACTGGTCTTTTGAAGTCCAATCGGGTGGCGACACACGCTTCGACCTTTTGATGGTGCTGCTTGGCGAAGAACTCAACCTACTTGAAGCACCTCCGATAGCAGCTGCTGCACCAAGTCTGGGGACACAAGCAGCTGCACCGGCTTTTGTCGTCCACTGCGATTTGGAGGGCATCAGTCCCAACGCCCACTGGGCATTGACAGCGAAAAATCTGCGGACAGGCGCAACAGCGATCCCCGGAAAAGCTGCGTGGACAACTCTGAACCACGGCAGTGCTGTCCAAGTCGGAGATATATTAGCAGTGGAACTACGCGCCGCGGACGGTACGATCATCGCGGGACCACACCTGCACACAGTGTCAAGTGCTGATATCTACAACGCGTCCGTGAGGGTTCAGTTGACAGTGAGAGATGTGCAGCGAAAAGAGACGCGACTCGGGCAGAACTACCCGAATCCGTTTAACCCTGAAACATGGATACCGTATCAGTTGCGCGAACCCACTGAGGTTTCAATTCAGATTTATGATGGATCGGGGCATCTGGTCCGAACGCTAAATGTCGGTATGAAGCCAGCAGGCACGTATAGGACACGCCATCGCGCGACGTTCTGGAACGGTAAGAATGAGAAAGGTGAACCTGTTGCAAGCGGTGTCTATTTCTATACACTCCAGACACCGGAATTCTCTGCAACACGCCGGATGCTCATTCTGAAGTAGGAATTAAGGAGAAATCGTGAAAAACAGCAGGACGTTCATAGCTGGTATTAGCGCCATAGTGCTTATGTTGCTATCTGTTACATTCGGGCACGCAAACCAATGTGTAATTGACGAAACGCTCCGCTATTCCGTGTTGACGGAGCAGATAGCAAGCGTTTTAAGTGTTGCTTTCAACCGGCATCCGAGACAGAATAGGATCCTCGCTGTCGGACGCTCCGACGGGACGATCCGATTGTGGAACACGCGCACACGTCAACTGCTGCATGTCCTTGAGGAACATACACAGACTATCTTCGCGCTCGCTTTTAGCCCGGATGGCAGCATGTTGGCAAGCGGGAGTGGCGATGGGACAGTCCGATTATGGAAAACGTCAGACATAGAAAACTGGACAACCATAGCAGAGCACCAGGGACCTTTTACGGAGCACACCGATATTGTGCTGAGTCTCACGTTCAGTGCCGACAGCAAAGTCCTTGCCAGCGGCAGTCGGGATGGCGTAATCCGATTTTGGGATCCAGATACTGGGAACTCAAAGGGAAACATTGGTGATGGATTTGGTGATCCTCCTGTTCTCAGTCTCGCTTTTAGTCCGATTAAAACTGAATTTGTACTTGCCACTGCGCGCGCCGACAACGCCATCCGATTGTGGAATTTAAATGAAGGCAGACTCCAGCACACGCTCACCGGGCATACGGATATTATCACCAGCCTCGCTTTCAGCACTGATGGCAGCGCGCTGGCAAGCGCGAGCGCGGATAGCACGGTGAAAGTTTGGAACACAAACATCGGAGGAGACCCACTGCACACACTTGAAGGGCACACAGACTGGGTTAACAGTGTTGCATTTAATACGACTATGCTTGCCACCGCGGGTTTTGACAACACGGTTTTTCTCTGGGAAGCAGATGCGAAAAATCGCCTGCATACGCTCGACGCACATATAAATAGCGTCGAAGCAGTTGCGTTCAGTGCTGATGGCAAGACACTCGTAAGCGGAGACGCCGATGGTAAAGTGCTGTTATGGGAACTCACACCGACACAAATTGTGGCGGATGTCAATAACGACACTTTCATAAATATCGCGGATATGCAAGCGGTAGACTCAAGTCTCGGACTGGCGGGACAGCATATTGCGGAGGATGTCAACTGCGACGGGACCGTCAATATTTCCGATCTCGTCTTGGTCGCAAATGCAATGGAGTCAGCACCCACAGGGCAGGGGTTGGTAACTAACGGGGCAGACGTCAACGGTAATGGCATAGATATATCAGATTTGGAGGCGGTTGATGCAGCTTTAGGAAAGACCGGATCATCCCTCGCGGAGGATGTCAATAAAGATGGTGTCGTCAATATTTCCGATCTCGTCTTGGTCGCAAATGAAATAGATCCGGGTACAGCAGCGGCACCCACTTTACACAATTCTATTACAAGATTGATCACAGCCGAACAGGTCCAAGGCTGGCTGACGGAAGCCCGGTTATCCACGGAAATATCGCCAGCACACCAACGTGGGATTCTGGTGCTGGAACAACTTTTAGCGATGCTGAAGCCAAAAACGACGGCGTTGTTGCCGAATTATCCGAATCCGTTTAACCCCGAGACGTGGCTACCCTATCAGCTGGCAGTACCTGCCGATGTCACGGTGACAATCTACGCTGCGGATGGCAGCTTGATCCGGACGCTTGAATTAGGGTATCAGGCAACGGGGATTTACCAAAGCAGAGCCCGCGCTGCATATTGGGATGGACGCAATAATTCGGGAGAACGCGTCGCGAGTGGTGTCTATTTCTGGACGCTAACCGCCGGCGATTTCACGGCAATCCGAAAACTTTCAGTCCGCAAGTAGAGGAGTACAATGTGTCCAAATTCCGCGTTCTCCGAAATATCGCGCGTACGGGTTGGGTCTCACAACCCAAAGGAGCGGGCAGGATACCCAAGCATAAATACTTGGGTATCCTGCCCGAAGATTAGATGAAAAATAAGATGCTTGTTTCAATGCTGAGTGTCCTACTGGTTTCAATGGTTTCACCAAATGTTTTCTCACAAGAGACGGTTATCCGTGTCGCCCCCCGTCCGCTGTGGTTTGATGATGATCCACAGATCGTGGATATTGTTATTGAAAATGGACAGGACGTTGCGGGATATCAGGTGATGCTTCAATTTGACTCTGGTAAACTTGAATACGCCGGGATCCAGCACGGTGATTATTTGCCAAGTGGATCATTTTTCGGCGAACCTCAAATTATAGATACGAATCCGAACGATTCAATGAAGGCGGTCCGTTTTGCTGCTACCGCTATCACCGGCGAAAGTAACGGCGATGGCGTTCTTGCGACACTTACATTTGATACTATCAATAACACCGTGTCCGACTTCATTCTACTTGACACTGCGACATCTTTGTCTAACAGGGCAGGGGAACTTTCATCTCCACACCTTGAACATTCCAAGACGTTTCTGAGGACTGATATAGAGTCGCTGCTAACGGAATTCATTAGTCTCGATGATCCGTTTGGAGCTGTAGCGAGTATTGCCCCTCGTAATGATATTTTAGATGCTGATGATCTCTCCAATATTAGGGCAAATTGGGAAGATATTGCAGACAGGGTAGAATCCTACGAAGGCAATGAGAAACTTGATGTCAACGCTGACGGTTCTGTCACCGAAAGAGATTTGCGGTTAGTGGAGTTCGCTTTGAAGTTGGATATTACAGAGGATGGTATTCTCAACTCAGAGGATGTCGAAGCTATGGCGGAGGCAGTTCAAGCTGTTGCGCCAATAGGTCGAAAATATGATATAGACGGTGATGGTTCCGTTACTAAAACAGATGAGTCCATCGTATATAGAGCAGTGCAGCAGATCGACTCTAGAACAGTGCGGCAGATCGACTGGAAACTACCGCAGGATTTGATCACAGATGTAGCACATGGAAAAGACGTGACCTATTTTGTCTTGGATCCTCAAATTTTAAAAGGCGGAGATATGGACGATAATTATTACGATAATTATTATGGTGCCACCTCTATTACCCTGCATATCCCAGGAACCAAGTCTTATGATAGGGAGAAGAGTCTGAATCAACTGGTAGCAGAACTGCCAAAAGAATTCCCTTATTTTATGGCACCTTTAGAATTACCGGCTGAGAGATTGGAAGCAGCAAAAACAGCTATAAACGATGCAACATATGATGTATGGCGGAAGGTGGGCAAAGCATCTTATAACGGTATCTGGTTTGGACTTAAATTCTTTACCGGTCCTGTGGCTATACTTTTTAAAACAGTTAAAGCAGCTGTGGATGAAGTTTTAGAAGTCGTAGATTTGATAATAAGCGTAGTGGAGGCAACTATAGCTGTGGTCAATTTAAAAGAAGAACATAGAGACATAGTGGACGCGTTTTTACAAGTATTTGAGCCTCCGGAAGTAAGAGTGTATAGAGATGCTACGGAAGACACAGTTACCCGTATCCTATTTAGGATCCCACAACGGTTAGAAAGTATAAAAATCACAGGGATACGAGTCTACTCTTCCGAAATACATTATAACATTCTTCAAACTATAATTGGAAAGTTTGAGAATTTTGAGGCTACGACCGCCCACGCCCAAGTGGAGGCGGGACTATTGGTATCGGTTCCTGAAAATGAACATGAATACTACACATCCTGGCCGCCCTATTACTACTACGAAAATGATCAGATAAGGATAGAGTTTTATGGGTTTGATGGGACTCATCTGTCTCAAAAATTAGAAGGTATTCCAGATGACCATCTGATGGAGCATTTCGGGTACTCGGCTGATCAACTCGAAATACTAAGAAGCTATGAACCGAAGTTTGTGACAGTTCTGATTCCCAAAGGGACTTTTGATAGCCCAGTGACATTTGAAGCGATGGTCCTGTGGTCTAGATATGGTGAAATACATGCCCATTTAGAGTCCATAATCGGTACAATGTCTGGAGGTCCCACGGCTTATGGTGGAGAGTTGGTTGAAGTTAAAAAAGAATGGAATCTGGAACTGGAAACAGGGATGGAAGCCCCTCATGCACAACCGATGTCGCTTATAGACTATCCACCATTCCAACAACTGCCACCAAAAGTACAGGCATATATCCTTCAGCATTTTGAAGGATATGCAAACCATAAGGCAATAAACCCCGAGGCATGGCAGATACCGGAAGAAACATCCCTACTGCCAAACTACCCAAACCCCTTCAATCCAGAGACGTGGATACCCTACCAACTCGCTGAACCGGCAACAGTGTCGCTGACGATCTACGACATCAACGGGCGCGTCGTGCGGGATTTGGATTTAGGGCATCAACGGGCAGGGATATACCACAGCCGAGCACGTGCGGCATATTGGGACGGCAGAAACGCACACGGCGAACCCGTAGCGAGCGGAATCTATTTCTATACACTCAAAGCAGGCGATTTTGCTGCCACCCGCAAGATGCTCATAAGGAAGTAGAGAAAGGAGAGAAGAAAACTTTGGAAGGATGGAGCACCCCTATTTTGCAACGTTTATGCAAGTTTTGACATCGTGCTTGTCAATTCCAACAAAACGGATGCTGAAATTACCGGTTGTACCCGTTTTTTGACCGAATTCGCTTGGCACGAAACTTGCCTAATACCATTTCTAAAAGATTATATTGCATTGACAGATCGTCTTAAAGACCCCACAAGACTGCACAGGAGACCAACGGTTTCCTACGCTACAAAAATCGTTATTAAGAAGGAGGATGGCGTGGCGACTCTGCCTTGAGAGGCGAGCGACTGCGCTGAAGCATTATGATGAAATTATTTAAATTCGGGTTTTGGAGCATGCTCACATGCATCCTTATTCACAACGGCACAGCACAAGATTTCGGAATCTTAGAGCCAAGCACGGAGATCCTTGAAACAGGATTTGACAATCGCGCCCTCGCGATGGGGAAAACGACAACGATAACTGGAAATAGCAGCAGCACGATCTTCTCAAATCCTGCCCTGCTCGCACCGTTCTCCAAATCACAGGTCCAGGCAAGCGGAAAATTCTTGTACGGGATAATTACGAATGAAGCCGCACTTGAAGACGAAACCTATGATTCGTACGAGAGTACATATCAGCCTTTTCCGAATAGGTCTTATGTCGCGTTAGCTGTCCCGTATCGGTTGCCGCATCCACACTTACCGCGTCCACGCGACTGGCAACTCGTTTTTGGGATCGGTTACCAGAGAAACGAAGGGGCGAGAGGCGATATCCAAGCGGTTCTGTCGGAGGAAAGCGGGGCAACGTCAGCCGGTCAGAACGTGAGTATCCAAGGCAGCCGGCGCGGGGCAATGAACACGATTACCCCAGGTGTTGCCTTTAATTTTTACGAAAAATATTTCTTCGGGTTAACGTTGAATCGGACCATCGGTACAATTGTCTATACCAACGAGTTGAACCGTTCTGACTACCAGGTACAAGTAGATGAGGAGCGCGAACAATCCGCAACATTCCTAAGGCTCGGTGCCCTGGCGAAGGTTTCACCTGAGCTCTCTATAGGTTTGATGTACCGACCAGAATTTCGGTGGGAACTTGGTGGAACAGTCACAAAACGTTATGAAAACGGAGAACTTGAAACGGATAGGGATCAATCACAAGCCGCATTAACCGTTCCTGGGATGTTCGGACTCGGCGCAACGTACAAACTCTCCCCGGAATTCAGTGTCGCTGTGGAGCTCCAATCCCGTCCGTTCTCTAAACTGCGATGGACCGGAGACATTAATCAACAACAATTTATTGACGATGGCTTTAATTTTGCAGTTGGGGCAGAGTATTTAGGGGCAGGTGTTCCATTGCGTTTCGGAGCGTTTAGCGAAGCGATTCCCTTCGTAGATGAAAACGATACGGCACCCGTCAACCTTGCCGGGCTCACCGCAGGCATCGGTTCCAATAACGACAGTGATTTCGCCTGGAATGCTTCGGGAGTCTTCGGAACCTGGGAACGAGTCAACGATGTAGGACAGAAATATTCGGAAAACCTCATCCGTGCCGGGATTTCGATAACGTACCATTTCAATACGGTGCTTGGCGGTGCCACTACAAACTAACGGTTTCTCTGCTTTGCACTTAGGTCCCACACAAACAACGCCGGGCGGGGTGTTTCCCTGTCCGACAACCCATCATTTATAGACTCGATAACCCTGCGTAAAACTAAATACCCCTGCCCCGGCGACATTTCAATTGGCATTTTTCTATCCGATGGTGTAAAATAATTCGTAAACAATGTACGAAAAAAGACGTTAAGTCTATCAAGACCAATTTTGAAACCTATACAGATGGATATATAGAGAGTAAACCGCAATGCGTGAATCCAATCAACCCGAAGACTACGGACAACGCCTACGCCATTCGACCGCGCATATCATGGCGTATGCCGTACAACAACTCTTTCCAGATGGCGAACGGACCGTTAAACTTGCAATCGGACCCCCGATTGAAAACGAGTTCTATTACGATATGGAGGTACCGCGCCCGATTACACCCGACGATTTCCCTGAAATCGAAAAGCACATGAAGGCGATGATTAAAGCCAATGTGCCTTTTGAACAGGAGACCTGGACCTACGACGATGCCCGTACATGGTTCAGTGAACGAGACCAGAAATTCAAACTCGAATTAATCGACGGTATCTCGGATCGCGAAGTTAGTGCCAGCGATGAAGATGTCGCTGACGAAGGTGTTTCTATCTATCACAACGGTGATTTCACAGACCTTTGTAAGGGACCACACGTTGAAAAAACAGGCGAATGTCGGTATTTCAAACTGCTCCGCGTTTCTGGAGCCTATTGGCGCGGGGACAGCAATCGCGAGCAGTTGCAACGGATTTACGGCACCGCATGGGAGACCAAAGCCGACCTTCAGGCGTACTTGACACAACGTGAGGAAGCCGCCAAACGCGACCACCGCAAACTCGGACGCGAACTCGAAATATTTCAGATGCATCCCGAATCACCCGGCAGTCCGTTCTGGCTTCCGAAAGGCGCATTCATCTATAACCTCCTCTCTGAAAAAGTCCGGAAACTCTATCTCAGTGAAGGTTATCAGGAGGTACGGACACCCCTAATCTACGATAGCAGCCTCTGGAAAACATCTGGGCATTGGGAACACTACAAAGACGATATGTTTGTCGTTGAAAGCGAAGATGGCGATTCGGTCAGTGCACTCAAGCCGATGAACTGTCCAGCACACATGCTGATTTACAAAAGCACACGCCATAGTTACCGGGACCTCCCCTACCGCCTGCACGACCAAGGTGTGCTACATCGCAATGAAGCCACTGGCACACTGACAGGCTTGTCGCGTGTCCGACAGATGTGTCAAGATGACGCACACAACTTCGTTACGGAGGATCAGATCGCCGATGAATATGAGCGTATCCTTGGACTCTTCCAGCGGATTTACGGCACTTTCGATTTGCCGTTCCGATGCGATTTGAGCACACGCAACCCTGAGAAATTTATGGGAGATGTAGAGGTCTGGAATCGCGCAGAAGTGATACTCGAAGATGTGTTGAAAAACAATCAGGTTGAGTATACCCTTGATCCCGGTGAAGCGGCGTTCTATGGTCCTAAACTCGATTTTCAGGTGCGAGATTCGCTTAACCGAGATATACAGTGCGCCACCGTGCAACTCGATTTCCAACTCCCGGAACGGTTCGATTTGATCTACGTCGCATCCGACGGGTCTGAAAAGCGGCCAGTGGTGATTCATCGTGCAATTTTGGGCAGCTTTGAACGGTTCATCGCGATGCTCATTGAGCATTACGCGGGGGCATTTCCGACATGGCTCGCGCCGGTGCAGTGCGTTGTGATGACAATTAGCCAACGTTTCGTTGACTACGGCAAAGAGGTGGAACAACTTCTGTCGCAAAAAGGGTGTCGTGTGACATTAGATAATAGCGACGACAAAATCGGCGCAAAGATTCGCCAAGCCCGATTGCAACGTATCCCGTATATGTTAATTATTGGTGGACGTGAAGAGGAGAATCGCACCGTCAGTGTCCGGAGTCGAGATGAAGGCGACATCGGCGCGATGGCACTCGATACCTTCGTTAATAAACTTGTTCAGGAAGCCGACTTAGATTTTTAATAGGCAAGAAGCAGTCAGCAAGCAGCAGTAAGAAAAAGGAGAGTGTGGCGGTTATCGTAAACATTCCTGCCATACTGTCCCCTACTGACAACCGACGGCTGACGGCTGACAGCCATTTCAAAAGGAGAATACCCCATGGACAGAATTTTGACAGTTCCTAAACCCATCTTGTATAGACTTACGGTTTACATATTCCTCGTCGGAATAATAGCCTTTAGCGGTTGCAGTGCTTCAAAGCAGGTCACCCGTGTCGATACTGACACCACGATTGACTTGTCCGGACGCTGGAACGATACAGATTCGCGTATGGTCGCAGATGAGATTATTGGCGATTGTTTAAACCACCTATGGATCAACAACCACGCGATAAGTCCCGGCGGTAAACCTGCTGTAATTGTCGGTGGCATCCGTAATAAGAGCATGGAGCATATCGCCGTCGCTACATTTATCGCTGATATTGAACGTGCCTTTATCAATTCTGGAAAAGTCCAGCCTGTTGCCAGTTCAAGTGAACGGAGCGAACTTCGCGAAGAACGCGCGGATCAGGCGGAATTCGCTTCGCTTGAAACCGTTAAGCAGATGGGACGAGAACACGGTGCCGATTATATGATGACCGGCGAAATAAATACCATTGAAGACAGAGAGGGCGGCGATCAGGTCGTCTTCTATCAAACCGACCTTACGCTGACAAACATCGAAACCAACGAGAAGGTTTGGATCGGTCAGAAAAAAATCAAGAAATTTATCGGGCGAAGCAAGTTTAAAATGTAGAACATTCTCAACACAGCTGTTTGGGCAGGTCTCCGTGCCTGCCCACCGCTATCTATCTCAAAAATGATCAAAACACTCCCTTTTCTGCTTATTATCTCCCTGATGATAGGGTGTGCTAGCTATAAGTTTCAAGAAGTCATAACACCGTTGGAGGCAGGCACGCCAGAGGACGCTTATACCTATCTTCAGAAAAAAGCACCGAAAAAGCCAGATATCCCTTACCAATTTGAACTGGGACTCGTTGCGCATTATGCCAATCACTTTGCAGAGAGCAGCGCAGCACTTGACATAGCCGGAGATATTGCAGAAGACCGATATACCAAAAGTGTTTCAAAAGAGTTAGGTTCGCTGGTCACCTCCGACAAGTTACGTCCTTACGCTGGGACCCAGTATGAGCGGCTTTTAAGCCACTATTATCGCGCGCTCAACTATATCTACCTAAATCAATTAGACGGCGCATTGATAGAATGCCGCCGCGCCACGGCTCTAATCACCTACTTCAAGGGTGAAGATGAGAAGTATGATTTCTTCGGAGCCGCATTCCTGGCACATTTTTCAGGGACGTTATTTGAAGCAGCCGGTGAGTGGAACGATGCCTTGATCTCTTACAAACAAGCTGCCGAGTACTATAAAAACGCCGCAGAGAAAACCGGTGTAAACACACCAGAGGATATTGGACACGCACTCCTCCGATTGACACGCAGACTCGGTTTCACTGATGAATTTGAACGTTACCGAGACCAATATGAAGAGCCGCCTGAACACCCCGAAAACTATGGCGAACTGATCCTCTTCTACGAAAGCGGCTACGTTCCTCCTAAACGTGAGGAAAATTTGATATTTCCTATCCTTAAGACAGACAAGGTGGACGATGCCAAAGACTTTGTGCCGACACTGATAACACGCGAGGGAGCCGTCTATGAAGAGGTGAAGTTGGAATATCTTCTACGCGTTGCGATGCCAACTATCGGTTCTATACGTCCGCGCTTCTCAGGAATCAGTGTAACAGTAGAGGGAAATCAAGAGACCGATGGTGTACTTGTCGAAGATGTAGAAAACATCGCAATCGAAACCTTTAATAAAGAACGTCCTATCATCCTTTTCCGAACGTTACTTCGGGGTGTCGGAAAATACCTGCTTTTCCGACAGGCAAATAAGAAAAACGAAGCTTTAGGTCTCCTCACGAACCTCGCCGGTGTTGTCTCAGAACAGGCAGACACGCGTTCTTGGCAAACGCTACCCAATCAGATATTTATGGTACGGATGCCGCTCCCCGCAGGCACACACACGCTTAACCTCTCCTTTTTGGGTGCAAACGGACAGGTCCACGGAAGTCAGCCCGTACCGGATATTAAGATTAACCCGAACCGAATAACTTTTTGGAATCATCGAACTTATGAGTAATCTGTTTTATCGATGTTGCTATAACTGAGACGGTATAGAATCTTGAAATTGGAGACACAGAAGTTGATGCGAATATTATTCTTATTTCCAATAGTCCTATTGATCGTAGGTATGACTTGCTTCCTTGGTTGTTCAAGGGATAGCGGAATTATAGATGTACCTATTATATCTCCTATCGAAGACGATGAAATACCTGATGGCTGGGATATTGTAGATATATGGGGCGGACATGTTGAGATATCAATTTCAGAAAGCAGACCTGCTGAGGTTATAGTTACAGTTTACGCAAGCTCCTCTGACACTTGTATATCAATTCACCAAGTACATCAAAAACGAATAGGAGATACAATTTTTATCCGCGCTACAATACTGCTCCCGAGTGGTAGTGCGGTTTTTGCATGTGGAGCTGCAGAAACGGAAGTTGAAGAACAAGTTTCTATTGGGATGTTCACAGTAGGCGAGTATAAAGTAAACGTCAACGGTATTGAACATATATTTCGTGTTGAGTAATATAGCAACTGAGAAATATTACACAGCACGCAATTAAGATATTATACTTGTTAGGAAGTCCTCTTCATATAACTCGAACCTAATGGATAAAAACATGCGACGTATCTATCTTGATTACAACGCTACAACACCACTCCGGACCGAAGTCCGAAATGCCATGATGCCGTATCTCACCGAAGCGTTCGGCAACGGCTCCAGCATCCACGCCTACGGGCGCGAGGCACGCACCGCCATCGACACCGCACGCGAGCGAGTTGCAGAACTCATCGGTGCCAAAAGTCCGAGCGAAATCGTCTTCACGGGGAGCGGCACCGAAGCGGATAACCACGCCATCAAAGGACTGACCGAACTGCAAAAGAGTCGCGGTCAGGGGAACCATATCATCACCTCGTCTGTGGAGCATCACGCCGTCTTGCATACCTGCCACTATCTCGAGCAACGCGGCTTTGAAGTAACGTACCTTCCTGTGGATAGGTACGGACGGGTGAGCGTTGAACAACTCCGTGATGCAATCCGTGACACAACCGTGTTAATCTCCATCATGCATGTTAACAACGAGAACGGCACGATCCAACCGCTTGAGGAGATTTCTCAGATCGCGCAGGAACACGATATTCCGTTCCATACCGATGCCGTACAATCAATCGGTAAATTGGTGATGGACGTTCAGGAATTCGGTGTGAACCTGCTCTCGCTTTCCGGACATAAGATTTACGCACCGAAAGGGATCGGTGTCCTCTATATCCGCCGCGGCACTCGGTTGGCGAACCTCGTCCACGGCGGCGCCCATGAACGGAACCGGCGCGCTGGATCCGAAAACGTTCCCGCTATTGTTGGACTCGGTGCTGCTGCCGAACTCGCGAAGCAGGAGCAGGAGGCATACGCACAGCACCTCAACGCTTTGACCTGCCGACTGCGCGAAGGCTTAGATGCACATATTGATCGGCTGCACTACAACGGACATCCTGACCACTGTGCACCCGGTACCCTTAACGTCTCTTTTGAAAACGTGGAGGGTGAAAGTCTCATCTTGCGGTTGGATATGGAAGGTATCTGCGTCTCAACCGGTTCCGCGTGCACCTCTGGTTCTATGGAGCCGTCGCATGTACTCGCAGCACTCGGTCTACCGCCACGCTTAGCACAAGGCACCGTCCGTTTCTCCTTGGGTCGGAACACAACCGAGGCGGAGATCGACGCAGTGATTACCAAATTGCCCAAAGTCATCCAACAGATGCGGACCCTTTATAGAGGGTAGGAGAATAAAAATGAATAAAGAAAAAGTTAAAAAAGGTGCCACCAACTTTTTCAAAGATTCGGAACTTCCCAATCCAGAAGAATTCATGAAAGATCAGTTTATCTCAATAATCCGTGACATTTTAGTAGAACGTGGACTTGGACAAGACAAAGCCGTAGAAACTCTGGAGATTAGTGAATCCGAGTTTGCTGCGCTGCAAGAGGGTGGATGTGCCGATTTTTCGCTTGATCGCTTGCTTTTACTACTAGAAAAGTTAGGGTTTTACATTGAGTTTGTTCCGCACGAAATACCCGCTGGTGCAACATCTAAAGGGTTTCGCATTTCAACTTCCTTCTAATAGATTTGCCGAAGTAAAAAAATCTTGTA
Source organism: Candidatus Poribacteria bacterium (assembly GCA_022827225.1). GTDB lineage: Bacteria > Poribacteria > WGA-4E > WGA-4E > WGA-3G > WGA-3G. Next base: position 13,614 of record JAJDTJ010000111.1, read on the forward strand.
AAGTCGCCAACTATTTGGTAAAATATGCTTATGCAATCGCAGCAGATGAGACCTGTTTTCTGGGTCGGGGACGCAAAAAAACGTCTTTCGGAATTTCCCGCGGATGTCCAAAATGAAATCGGTTCCATTCTGCAAAGAGTACAATGGGGCGAAACACCTCGTAAAACTAAGCGCTTGCGGGGATTTTCCGGTGTGTATGAAATTATAAGTAAGCACAATCGTGAGACCTATCGTGCCGTTTATGCAGTGAATCTTGGAGACCTAATTTATACGCTACATTGTTTTCAGAAGAAATCAAAATTTGGCATAAAAACACCGAAGAAGGAAATCGATTTGATTCGTAGACGTTTAAATCGTGCTAAAGAACATGCCCTACAGGAGAGCGAGAATGAGTGAAGAAAAAATTGAAATTGAAAAAAGCAGCGGTAACATTTTCAGGGATTTGGAGATTCCCGACCCAGAGGAACACCTCGCAAAATGCCGTCTTGTCTTTATCATTGATAACATTATAACCAAACGGCGACTTAGACGAGGCAAGGCAGCCAAGATTTTAGGCATCCGGAAATCTAAACTTTCCGGCCTTTTGGACGGGCTGTTTGACGACTTTTCGATGACTGACCTGTTTTCAATGCTTGAAAAGTTAAACCACGAGATTGAGATTGTCGTCCACCAAAGATCTGCTGATACCCTACCTACAAAACCCCATATCTCAACTTCTACTGACAACCCACGAAGAAATTCCGTTACCGGTACTTAAGGCATCATATTTGTAGGAACGCCGAAAATAGCCCGTTTTTGTGCAGCTCAAAAACCGGGCTGTCCCTTTCCGTGCAGTTAATCCATTTATTACCCGAAAATTCAGCGGTTCTGGCATTGGCATAAAACTTGCATTTACCTCAATAACTACTTTTTGGAGGTAATGACAATGCGTATCAAAAGAACCTCAAGCGCCTTGATGGCTTCCTTGGGACTCCACCTGTTGTTAGCATTTATTGCCGGTGTTTACCTAATCACGCAAACACCGCATTTCCAAGAGATCATCGCTGGCGAAATCCTTCAACCGATGAAACCAAAGAAGCCTACGGTCCGAAACCCTGTTATGAAAGAAATCATTAAACCGAATGTCCCGACACGAGATCCAGTTGTTGTTGAACAGGAGCAAGTGAAGCCTCGTGTAACCACTGTGTTTAGTGACAAATATATTTTCCAACCGCAGACAGTGCTCAGATTTTCAATTCAGACTGTCAAAGTCGAGGCACCCATCAATCCGAATGTGCCGAAGGTGGTTACACCGAATACACCGTTACCGACAAGTGTAACACATACCGCCCTACCCGTGTCCGATGCCCCCGATGCTTTGTCTGTCTCGGCACCTGTGGTCAGTGTGCCTTCTGCTGGACCGGCTAATATCGATCGGGGTGTTGCAGGTACCACAGTCCAGGTGAAAGTCGTTTTTGAGCGTCCGCCCGGACTCGCAATGGTTGAAAACGTCGGCGCAGTTAATAGCGGCCTCGATGATTTTGATCGAAGGATCACCCTCGGTAATAACGAAGTGCCGCCCGCTCCGCGAGGTGAACCGTATGGGCACGTTATCGGTAGAGGAAAAGACATTCGTGGGGTATTCCGTTTCACACGGATCCGTCATAGCCTCTCTGACTGGTGGGCGGACGCCTCTTCGCTCAATGCGTTGACGCAGTGGCTCAACGAGCGCACGAAAATCAAAACTGACATGAACGTTGAAGGCGGCGCAGTGAAACTCACCGATGCGAATCTACTTAAATCGCCACTCGCTTTCATGACCGGACACGATCCGTCACTCGTCCGTTCACGCAATCTACTCGGGCGGCAGCACGGTGGTGGTAAATTGGAGGGTCGTCTCAGCGAAGCGGAAGCAGCGGGCCTCCGGCGTTACCTCGTCGAAAAAGGTGGGTTTCTCGTCTTTGACGACTGCGGTGTGAACGCACCCGCACAAGCGATGATCCGTCTCTTCCTCGCACAGATGCGCTACGTTATGCCTGAGTATCACATTGAACGGATTCCCAACGACCACGAAGTTTACAATAACTTCTATGAGATGGGGGGACCACCTGTCGGCTTTGACATCTTCTGGTGGGGCACACGGCCACCGAAACGGAACTATCTTGAAGGTATTTCCGTCGGCGACAAGTTGTCGGTTATCGTTGTCCGTCGCGACTATATGTGCGCAATGGAATCGGTGAGCCTTCCGACGCGTAATGTGCACTATTCTCCCGGTGTCTATCGTTTCATGACAAACGTCGTCGTCTATGCGTTGACACACGGTCAGATTTCCGATTACTCCGACTATGTACCCGAGGACGCATTAGCGAAAACAGAACTCCCGACGCGCCCACCGCAAGCGGCGAACGTCCGTGGTTTTGAATAGTGCTTTGCGCGAGCGCGTTTATAGTAAAACCCATAATTATTTGCACATGCGGGGAACCGTAGGGGTGTTTTTGCTTGGGGTATTTGCTTGGGTATTTCTGCGTATTTCTTCAAGGTTACCCAACCCCTACGAATACGAAGGTGCGAAGTGTAAACATATTTTCCGATTTTAGCAGTCATTCTCCGTTGGAGGTAACAACGAATGCGCATGCAAAGAATTTCGACGGCTTTGATAATTTCTTTGGTCCTCCACCTTGCCATAGTATTTATTACTGGCATCTATTTGATCACGCAAACACCACGCGGCAGAGAACTCATAAATGCCGAAGTACTCCAACTCAAAGTGCCACCAGGGCCCAAGGTCCGAAAACCTATCGTCAAACCTACTATTAAGCCGACACTCCGAGCGAGAAACACCGCTGCCGAACAGATTCAGTTGCAACCGCGTGTAACAACTGTATTTGTCGAAAAATTCGTTTTCCAACCGCGAACGGTGCTTGAAATTCCGAAACAGACGATCAAGGTTAAGCCGCCGGTTGATCCAAATGTGCCGAGAGTTGTTATATCCAACGAACCCCTACCAACAGTCGCAACACATCAGGATTCAACGGGACCAGATGCCCCTGATGCCTTGGCATTCTCGGCTCCTGTGGTAACTGCCCCTTCTGTCAGGCTGGCTAATACTTATCGCGGTGTCGCTGGTACCGCCGTACAGGTAAAAATCGCTTTTGAACATCCCCCTGGACTCGCAATGGTCGAAAACGTCGGCGTCGCACGCGAAGCACTCAGTGATGTCGTTGAGAACATCGTACTCGGTAATAACGAAGTGCTGCCACTTCCAAAGGGGGAGCCGGGTGGACGCGTCGTCGGTAGAGGTAAGGACATTCGCGGTGTATTTCGTTTCACACGGATTCGTCACAGTCTCTCTGATTGGTGGGCGGATGCTTCTGCACTCAACGCATTAACGAATTGGCTCAACGAGCGCACGAAAATCAAAACTGACATGAACGTTGAAGGCGGCGCAGTGAAACTCACCGATGCTAACCTCTTCAAAACGCCACTCGCCTTCATGACAGGACATGATCCAGCCTTTGTTCGGAGCCGTAATCTACTCGAAAGGCAGTATGGTGGTGGTAGAATGGATAGCCGTTTCAGTGAGGCTGAAGCCGCTGGTCTGCGTCGCTACCTTGTTGAAAAAGGTGGGTTTCTCGTCTTTGACGATTGTGGGATAAACGCTCCGGCACAAGCGATGGTTCGCCTTTTCCTCGCACAGATGCGCTATGTGATGCCTGAGTACCAAGTTGAGCGGATTTCCAACAAACACGAAGTTTACAATAACTTCTATCGAATGGGGGGACCACCTATCGGTTTTGATATCTTCTGGTGGGGCACACGGCCACCAAAACGGAACTACCTTGAAGGTGTTTCCGTCGGTAATAGGTTGGCGGTCATTGTTAACCGTCGCGACTATATGTGCGCAATGGAGACAGTGAGTATCCCAACACGCAGTGTACACTATTCTCCCGGTGTCTATCGTTTCATGACAAACGTCGTCGTCTATGCGTTGACGCACGGTCAGATCTCCGATTATTCTGATTATATCCCTGAACACAGGTTAACCGAGAAGGAACTTCCGACACGCCCACCCCAAGCCGCGCGTGTTAGTGGTTTTGAATAGATAGCACTCTCTTAGTTCAAAAGTTTTCTGTTAGAGAGCTGAATAATTTTACGGTCTCCCTTTTCCTATTGACAAAAAAAGCAAATCCGATAAAATAAGATACACGGTTTTGGGCAAGTTGCAGTGTGCCAATTTCTATAAAAACCCATAAGAACCTATAAAACTCTAAAGTTATATAGGTTTTTACTTGACAACCCTTTATATTATATGCTACAATATGTATATGAATAATAGGTTTGTTAAGATTGGTGAAGCTGCTAAACTACTTGGTGTCTCCGTTCAGGCACT
>JAJDTJ010000103.1 GCA_022827225.1 Candidatus Poribacteria bacterium
CCGATTGAGATTAAAAGATCGTCACAAATCGTATAAAGTGCTACAATAGTCAAGTCCATGGGGTTCTCCTTTTGTTTTTGCGTTAAAAACACTATAAAGGATATCCCATGGATTTACAAGTGGCAACTTGGGTTATAATAACACTGCTCATTTTTCCAACGCTCGCGTTTGTTTCAAATGGTTTCGCGCAAGAAACCTCACCCGAGTATGTAGTGCGGCAGATCTACTTTCACCCAAGCGACCGTCAACCCTCACGGGATACGGACGCAAGGTTAGACGTGTTAGTAGAGGATGTCCAGCAGTTTTACGCCGACGAGATGGAACGTCATGGGTTCGGCAGAAAAACTTTTAGGTTTGAAACTGATGCCCTGGGGAGGAGAGTGAGGCACTATGTTAAAGGAAAGTTTCCCGCTATAGACTATCGCACAAATAGGATTAACCTACCCCTTGAGGAAATTATCGAACATTTTGACCTGGGCGAGCGTTTTGTTTATCTTTTTTTTATTCAGAAAGACGATAATATTGTGGCTTCAAGCCAAGTCGGTGGTGTTGCTGGTGGCTATTCGTTTGGGGGAAACGCAAACATTACCCTCTCAGACTTTCACAAGGCACCAGAGACCCTCTACCGTATAGCCTTTAATACCATTGCCCACGAACTCGGGCACGCCTTTGGATTACTCCACGATTTCCGTGATGATCGCTATATGATGTCTTACGGACCCGACGAACTCATCGACCAATTGTCGTACTGCGCTGCCGAATGGCTGGATGCCCATCGCTACTTTAACACGACCCAGAGTTCTGTTGACCGAGTGCCAACGATTGAGATGTTGCCACCCGCCTTCGTATCTCCACCCAATACGATCCGGCTCCGATTTGAGATAACGCATTCCCAAGGACTCCATCAAGCGCAGCTGCACACGAATTCATTTTCTTGGCCAGGACGAACCACATTGCTTGATTGTAAATTCCTAAACGCAAACACTGCTACAATTGAATTCGTCACAACTGAATTAGCACTCGGAAGTGAACATGTGAGCCTTCGTGTTATTGATGTACATGGTAACTTCACACATCAAAGATTTCCGCTCGATATTGACTCCTTGTTCCCGGACTCCGAACCTGTATTAATACCCGATGCCAATTTAGCAGCGTTAATCAGGAAAACTCTCGGCTTGCTATCTACAAGTCCTATCACGAAACTCGATATGTTGGGCTTAGGAGCATTACACTTCTATGAAGATGACCGCAGCCATTACGGTCTTCGCCCACCTCCCGGAAAGGAGATAACCGACCTTACCGGACTCCAACACGCAACCAATCTAGAAAGCTTACAGCTCGATGATCACCGGATTGTTGACCTCACACCGCTTGCTGAATTGACCCAATTGAAAGGATTGGCGATTAAAAGAAACAGAATTAGCGATATCAGTCCTCTCGCAGGATTGACGCAATTAAGATTATTGGGGATCAGTGGCAATCAGATTAGCGATATCGGTACCCTCACAGGATTGCCCCGATTAAGTACGTTAATCCTCAATTACAATCAAATTGAGGACCTCACACCACTCAAAGAATTGAAAAATCTACGAATATTAGATCTCTATGGCAATCAAATTACCGACGATGCCCTAAAGCTATTGGCAGAATTACCAAAATTGGTGTCCTTAGGTCTTAGGATAAATCAAATTCGCGACATCTCATCCCTCGCAAAATTGACGACCCTCACTTCCTTGGCTCTTGAGGGAAATAAAATTTCGGATATTACACCCCTTGCAGGATTGACAAATTTAACCCATTTATGGCTGGATACCAATCAAATTTCAGACATTACACCCCTTGCAGAATTAACAAATTTACAAGTGTTAGCACTCAATGATAATCAAATTTCAGATATTACACCTCTCACAAAACTGACGAATTTACGTCTATTAAATCTCACTGGCAACCTAATTAGCGATGTCCGCTCTCTCATAGGCTTAGTGAACCTTGAGTTTTTAGGCCTCACAGGAAATCCAGTTAAAGACCGGAAACCGCTCCTTGCACTATTGCGAAAAAATCCAGAGGTCAAGATTTGGCTCAAGCACGGAGACAAGCCGCTGCCCGTCACCCTATCTCATTTCCGTGCAGAACACACCGATGCGGGTGTTATCCTCAAGTGGATAACCGAATCAGAAGTAGACAACGCAGGATTCTACATCTACCGCAGTCAAACGAAAAACGGCGAATTCAAAGTCGTCAACCCAACCTTAATTCAGGGCGCAGGCACAACCAGCGAACGCAACCAATATACATGGACAGATACTACCGCCGAACCAAACATTGTTTACTATTATCAGATAGAAGATATTTCACACGCAGGTGTGCGCAAGCAATTGGCAACCGTTCGCATGAGAGGATTTGTTTCTGCAAGCGGCAAACTTACTACAAGATGGGCTGATTTGAAGGGGCAAGACTAATTTTCCGTTAAAGTCGTGTTTGTTCAAAAACCGTATCCGATCCGACTTCAATCCTAACCGGTGCTAAATATGGACGAATGGCTTCCGTATCCACACGTACACCAAGTCCCGGGCACTCTTTCACCCGAACCATCCCGTCTGGTTCAACAAGAAACGGATCTATTACCAAACACTGTGACAACTCCGATCCTGCTGCCGGGTATTCTAAAAGATCAAAATCGGGATTCGTCGCAAAGACGTGAAGTGAAGCAGCGAGACTCAAGTGACTCTTAAACGTGTGATTGACATACTGAATACCGCGCCGTTCCGCGAGTTGACGCACCTGAAAAGATGGCATAATCCCACCGATACGTCCCGCGTCGATCTGCACAAACTGTATACCGCCATTCACAATCAAGTCTTCTGCCATACGGTAGATACTTGAACCTTCGCCTGCCGCGATAGGAACAGGTGGATTCTTCTCAGCTAGCGAACCATAAGCATCAATCGCATCGGGTGCAAGCGGTTCCTCTAACCACGTCGGCGAAAATTGTGCAAACGCCTCGGCGCGATTGTAGGCGGTTTCGTAATCAGTACCCCAAACAACGCCAGCATCAATCATAATCTGCGCCGCGGCTCCCATCCCCTCGCGCGCCGCTGCCACGAGTGCAATGTCGTTTGCTTCACCGAATTTACCCATCGGACCCCAACCGAACTTCGCCGCACGATACCCCCGTTCGCGTAACCCCACAGCAATCTGATAGGTATCTTCCGGCGTATCGCCGAAAAGGACAGACGCGTACGGCAGCTTCGGGTGAGCTACATCAGAGGTCCCCGACATCTCAGCAAGAAGACGGTAGACAGGTTTACCTAACTGCTGACCAATAATATCCCATAACGCAATTTCTGCACCGCTATAGGCGTGCTGAATCTGCTGAATGTCGAGTCCGTTCCGTCGCACCTTTTCACTGAGTCGAAGCACGTCGTCAGGCGCGTCAAGCGTCTCACCGATGAGAGACGTACGGATGTTGATAATATTGCCGTGCGACATTGGACAGCAATAGACAGCAAGACTTACCAACGGCGAGGCATCGCATTCACCCCATCCCTCAAGTCCAGTATCCGTTCGGACTCGCACCAGGAGTGTATCTTGCGTCCCATCCGCTGCTGTCGTGATGTCGGGCATCCGTAAATAGAACGGATCAACTGCTGCGATCTTCATCTGCGTCAGATGCCGTCCCTTCCGATTGTTCGCCATCTTCATCCGAAACAAGGAGCGGCGTTGAGGTTACGATCTGTTGAACCTTCGGAGCCGATAGGGCGCGCGCCGCTGAAATCACAAACCAACCAAGCAGACCGATACCCGCACCGACACACATCGCGATGCCAGCACCTCGCGGTGTCGCAATCCGGTCCATCGTCTCTCGGCTCAGTTCACATGAGACGGTATTGATATGCTTGACAGCAACTGTCCGTCTCTCGCCTTCTTGAACATACTCAATAGTCGGTGTCGTCTCGCTGTCTACCTTAATATCGGCGTTCCCGGACGGCATGTTGATCTCAATCACATTTTGTCCGGCATCGCCTACCCAACGCGCCTTTAGACCCTTGAGACCCTCCGCATCGCGAATCGGTTCTACCCGTGTACGGTACAATACACTACCCAAAAGACTGATAGCGATGTCTCTAGACTTCGCTAAAGCATTCCCTAACTTTTCTGAATTCACGTTCGTCTCCAATCGTTTGATACCCATAGCATGCAAAAACATACACAGGCTTCCGTTTCGGTTAAGTACCCTTATTTTCCTCTTGAATATCCGTATGAGATGTATTATACCGAAAACACGCTACATTGTCAAGAATTGCAGGATGTCTCAACGCAACCATCGAGTTTTCTCTGATAAAAAACCTTGACGAATCACAAATTTTGTGCAAGAATATATACAAATTTGTGACTGGAAGCAGACATCTTTTACATCGAACATCAAAGTCCGTGCTTTAAGAACCGCGTCTTCCACGATCAGAATGCATCCAGTTTGTACATCAATTCGCGTACAAAAAGGAGGTTTGACATGCAGGACGACCAAACCTTATCGAACAATCAGACGCCTCATGAACGACAGATTCCGCTTTTCCCGTTACAGACAGTCTTGTTCCCTGGCGGATTTTTACCGCTACATATTTTCGAGCCTCGCTACCGCACCATGATTAAGTTCTGTTTAGAACATGAGGCAGAATTCGGGGTTGTACTCATCAAAGAAGGAGAAGAAGTCGGCGAAGCCGCCACGCCTTACGATGTCGGCACTGCTGCCCGGATCCTTCACGTTGAGCACCTCGACGATGGCCGCATGAACGTTATCTCCGCGGGTGCATACCGGTTCCAAATCCTTGAAACCCAAACGCATCTCTCCTATCTCACCGGCCGCGTCCGCATGTTAGATGATCTCGACACAGAATCTGAAGCCGTCTCAGAGGAACTTACAACACAAACCGAAGAATTGTATAAGGCTTACGAAGCGTTATCCAGTCGCTTGATTTTCGCATGGAATCCGCTCGAAGAACACCCAGACGATCCAAGAGAACTCGCCTATCAGATCGGTATCCGTTTACGTATTTCGCTGAAAGAAAAACAGACATTGTTGGAGACAATTCCGTTAGATCAACTCCTCACACGCGAAATCGAAATCCTGACGGATCAAAATCGACGTATCGCCTTCCAATTAAGAGCGCGAAACAATTGAGATCGTCGCGATCGTATCACAAAAATTTACAAACTTATATGGACGCAATCGCTTCCATACCACAGAATCTATCTGCAACGCGATAAAACAATGGCACTTAAGGCTCCAGTTCATCAATTTACTGAAACACAGTCAATCCGGATTACGCCTCGCGATTTCCTCTATGTCAGCAATATACTGTCGGCTGCCCGACTCGCTACGGTGCCGTTTATTTTTTACACCATTTACAGCGAACAGTGGGTATTCGCAATCGTTTGTGGCGGTCTGGCTGTTATAACCGACGTGTTGGACGGGTTCTTCGCTCGACGCTTAGGACAACACAGCGAACTCGGCTATATCTTAGACCCCGTCGCAGACAAACTCGCGATCTCCGCCGGTATTTTTGCACTCGTTCTATCAAAATCTACATTTCCGCTCTGGGCACTCTTTATCATTGCCACCAGAGATATCCTCATCGTCCTCGGCAATGTCGTCTTGGCATACAAGGCAAAAATGATTACCCGATCTAATTTGTGGGGGAAATGCACCAGCTTCTTCTTATCAATCGCCGTAATGTTTTATCTACTTCGTCCGATCGTACCGCGCTTACCGAACAATATCGAATTTTACAGCCTCTGTCTGGCACTCGTATTTGTCGGTATTTCAACGGTAAGTTATGCACACCACATGTTCCGCGTGTTAGAGAACCAGAGGCAACAATAAAACCGATAGAAATCCAGACAAACTGAATCCTTCGGTCAGGAAAGCATACCGCGAAGTATACAGATCCGTCTCTAAGAGAGAGGGAACCTCATGGCTTACAAAGAACTCGCAACGAGAAAACCTTTTATCGTTAATAAAAACTTGGGCAGTGCCGTTGAAGTTGAACCTGAAGAATTGACAACAACCAACGCTGACGGTATACCCGTGATTGTTCCGACACAGAAACAGAAATACGATTTCGACCGAAACGGTTGGCTCCTGATTCCAAGCGTTCTCTCGGACACCGACATCGTGGAGATGCGCGAATTTTGTCAACGCCTACACGAAACACCCGAACGTATCCCTGAACCCGAAAGGTGCACACTCGGCGGTCCGCTCCAGAAACTCGCCGATCACCCTATCGTCGTCGGGTTCCTCAACGAATTTCTGGCTTACCCACCCGCTGCAAGCGAAGATTGCTACGGCTTTCGACTCGAAGAAACAACTTCCTCTTTCGCAGACACACCACCGAAAACACAATCCATCCTGCACAAAGGGAACGGCTTGTTCCGTCTACCCGGTGATTCTCATCTCTATCGGTGCGTGCCAGGACGCGGTTGGAGCGGGTTAACCCGCGCAACCTGGGAATTAACCGAAGTCACACACGAGACAAACAGCCTCCGCTTCATCACCGGAAGCCACAAAGCCGCGTATCCGATACCGGAAGCAGTGCAGAACCCGAATTCGCCGCTCTGGGAAACATATCAGTGTCCCCCTGGATCCCTCTTTCTTCTTACTGAGTCTACGACGCAGATCCAAGTGCAATCGGAAGGCACCAAGCATATCGCTGTCTCGAATGTGTACAACACCGTGGCAAGTCGCTGGTCGAATTGGCTACCGCATCCGCAGCTCCTTGAAGCCATGCCAATCAAACGCCAGACGCTCTTTCGAGAAACTTATGCAGGTGGAAACGTCGTCAATGGAGATTTTGGACAGCGCACATCCGCCTATCCAGCGGAGGTATAATCGCACGAGGAGATATTCACATGGAAAAACAGACCAACAGAGACCAACACCCTTGGATCGGCGCACTCTTACCACCAGACACCTATGAATTGCCGACCCAAAACGCTGATGGGCTGCCTGTCCCAGCATTAACCGCAGAACAACGTTACGCCTTTGATACCCACGGTTGGTTCTTAATACCGGAAGTCTTTACCGGATCCGAACTCAAAGAGATGCGCGACTTCGGATACCGCTTGCACCACGACCCGGAGTCTATCCCTGAGCATGAACGGAGTCCTGTCGGTGGACCGCTCCAAAAACTGATTGATCATCCGCTTGTTGTATCACTGCTCAACGAGTTCACGGCACATCCGGCTGTAACAAGTCCAGAACGCTACGGCTTTGCCGTTGAGAGCACGAGCCTCTTTTACCGCGCACCCGGTATGGGACGATTCGGACCACATAACGGCAACGGACTCCTCCGCTTCCCCGGCGATGTCCACTATTACAACGCTTTCCCCGGCAAAGGCTACAGTCCGCACACCCGCGTCGTTTGGGAACTCAACGAAGTGAAAAAAGGACAAGGTGGCACACTCTTAGTAACCGGAAGCCACAAGGCAGTCTACACAGCACCGCCAGACATCCAAGACCCTAAATCCGATATTTGGACGACTTACGGATGCCCGCCCGGTTCACTGCTCTTTTTCACAGAAGCACTCACCCACAGTGCGAACCCGTGGACGAATACTGAAAATGACAGAATCGCTGTTTTTAATCTCTATAGTCCTGTCGACAGCGGTTTCGCCAGAGTTTACAAACCGCACCCGAAACTCCTTGCAGAAATGCCACCGCTCCGTCAGACACTCTTCCGAGACCGATACGTCGTGAACAACGTTAACAGCACACCACACTAACTCAGAAAAGAAAAAACAATACCAGAAACCCCGTGACACATAGATTTGTGAAAAAATCTGAAAGAAGGAACTATGTCTACAAAACAACCAAACGTTCTCTGGATTTACGGTGAGGATCTCTCTCCAGATCTCGCCTGCTACGGCACACCCGCCGTGCAAACACCGAACATTGACCGACTCGCATCGGAGGGTACGCGCTTTACCAACGCTTTCGTCACATGTCCCGTCTGCTCACCGAGCCGATCCGCGTTGATTACGGGGACCTACCAAACGCATTTTGACGCACACAACCACCGCAGCAATCGCGATAAACCCTTACGGGAAGATATGAAACTCATCACCGATTGCTTCCGAGAAGCCGGCTATTTTACTTGCAATAGTCCAGGACCCCCGTACAAGCGACCCGGAAAAACAGATTTTAACTTTCAACGTGAACAACCCTTTGACGGCATTGACTGGAGCGAATGTCCTCAAGGACAGCCTTTTTACGCACAAATTAACATACCAGACACACACCGCGTCTTCAAACCCGATCCTGAACGTCCAATCTCCCCAGAGGATGTCGAATTACCACCTTACTACCCTGATCATCCGCTCGTCCGAAAAGATTGGGCACTCTACCTCGAAAGTATTCAGATTTTGGATAGGAAAGTCAGGCAAATTCTCCAGCGACTCGATGATGAAGGACTCGCCGACAATACAATTGTCTTTTTCATGAGCGATCACGGACGCGCGCATATCCGTTGCAAACAATTCCTCTACGATGGCGGCATCCATATCCCACTCATCGTCCGATGGCCCGGACAGGTTGATGCCGGTGTCGTCAGCGACGCGCTCGTCAGTGGCGTCGATTTCGCACCAACAACGCTTTCACTCACTGAGGTCGATATTCCCGCCTTTATGCAAGGGCAAGTCTTTCTCGGTTCTGACGCGACGCAGCGCGACGCTATCTTCGCAGCGAGAGATCGGTGCGACGGAACGGATGACAGAATCCGATGTATCCGCACACACCGCTATAAGTTAATCCGCAATTATCACCCAGAACGTCCATACATGCAATTCAACGCTTACAAGAAACAGCAGTATCCACTCTGGAGCTTGATGCCGCTGTTAGCTGCAAACGATGAATTGTCGCCTGCACAACAGCATTTCATGAAACAGACGCGTCCATCTGAGGAGTTGTATGACCTGGAGGCAGACCCTTATGAAATCGACAATCTTGCTGCCGATTCACGTTACGACACCGTGCGAAACGAACTCGCTGCGCAACTCGACGCATGGATAACAAAAACGGGGGATATGGGTGAAACCCCTGAATCCTCGGAGATCATGACGTATTGGGACGAAAATATGGCGGAGAGTTTCAAAAACGGCATGGAAAAACGTGGACTCTCACCCAACATCAGCGATGCGGATTACGTCAAATGGTGGGAACACCATCTGCTTTAGGCGAATCCCCTTTTTCAAAGGCTAATATGAAGCACAGATTCGGATTTGACGCACCAAAACACAGACCCATCGAAGCATCGATCCGTTGGGCTGCAGAAAACGGATTCGGATATATCGACTTCCAAGCCGATGTCTCACCGAATCACATCGCTGCGTTTGACGCTGCGCGGGTCCGCACAGTACGCGACCTTTGTGAAAAACACAATATTGCCATCGGCATCCATCCCTCTTCTGCAATCAACAACGCCGAGTATGTGCCGATTATGGCTGAAGCCGTTGATAATTATCTCTATGCGAATTTAGAACTCGCACAGCGACTCGGATGTGGTTGGCTCATCGGACACGGCGGTTACCATTTCGGGGACATCGCACAACGTCAGGATGCCGCCATCGCACGCATCCAACGATTGGTTGACCGAGCAGAGCAGGCGGAGATCGTCATCTTCTTTGAGAACCATAACCGGGAACCAGAACACGCCGAAATTCACTACATCCCGCATAACGTCGCCGAGACACACCGGTTCTTCGACGCGATTCAGTCTCCCTACTTCAAGTGGGCATTCAATGTTGCACACGGACATCTCGTGCCTGAAGGATGGCAAGGCTTCTTGGACGCTTTCGGTGTCGAAAATATCGGTCAAGTCCGTCTCAACGACAACACCGGCGAATACGAAATCCACCTCATCCCCGGCGAAGGGACAATCGATTTTGTGGATCTATTTACGCAATTAAACACGCGCGGTTATAACGGCTGGTTCAGTCTCGGTTTCGGCAATGATGCAGATAAAGTACAAGTCCGAGACGAGTTTGTTCGGCACCTATGATACCATCTCTGAATAACGGTTTCTCATTAACCAAAATGGATGAAGCACTACTTTGCTATCTAACGATAGAATGAATAAACAGACACACCCCAAATCAGTCGAATCAGCACCCACGTGCCACCCACAATAAATTGTCCAAGAATCAATCCCAAAAAGAGCGGTAACACCCGATGGTAGAGACGGATACCACCGAACCGCAAAATTAGAGTCTTGATCCCCCAACTGATAAAAACGGAAAACCAGAGCCAACCGAACGTCCACATACTACTTGCGACAGCATAACCTGTCGGATGAAACGGGAACATCGGAAAACGCGTCCGCAGCCACCACAGCAACCCCGTAAACAGAAACCCGACCCCCATAAATGTTACCGCAGGGATATTCGTTTCTGATGGATAATAGAGCCACGAGCGGAGCCTGTTATAACCGCCATTGCCCAACCCAGGATTCGCACCGATATCGTAGGAAACCACAAGGTACGCCCAAAATGAAGCGAGAATACCAAAAAAAATACCGCACATCATCGCGATGACCATCCGCCTCGCCCGCATATTTGATACTTCCACAAGCTTAAAACCTTCCAACGTGTGCGGCATCGGATGTGCCCGATACCCACGATTGAACGCATAATACAGTGACATCATCGTTAAACTCGGCGGCGGAATTATCCGTGAACCCAGTGAGTCCAAAATAAATTGACGCGGGTTCGCCACAAACATCTCATGTGTCGGGGGGCCGACCTCCGCCCGGACCCGCGTGATCCCCAAAGCAAGAAGATAGTAGATAGTAAAATACAGCGCAATCATCCAGATTGCCATCCCACCACGGTGCGAAAAAATAAAAAGGAAAAGAACACCACCGATTAACCCCGCAAGCGGCCACCGGTAATCTGTTGGGTCCTGCATCTCAGGTGGCAGATTTGCATCTCGCTTTCCAAACAGGTTTCTAAACATCGCATAAAAATGCTTACGTCCACCGTAGAGTCCGAAGCAGGCGATCGCCAAATATGCACCCACGCCTTGCGGTCCATCGTAAGGGAAACCCGGCAATACCTGTAACCCCATCGCACTGCCCAACACCCGTTCGCCTTTCCAAAAGAGATAGAAAAACCAGAGCGAAAATGACATCTCCAACGGCATTAAAAATGCCAGTCCGACCCCAAACGAAAGGATATACACAGGTGTCCAGCCGATTGCGTTCCACGGCTTCTCGGTGAAATAGATGCCGAGGTCCGCTTTACGGACAGGTATCTCCGGGAACGCCGGAAAAAAGGCATGGATACCGTTAATCAGGTCAATGCCGCCAGCAATCGCGAAACCTGCCCACAGCATCTTGTTTTTAAAGAGCCGTCCATCCGAGTACGTCATCTCTATCGGTAAACGGACAATCGGATAGGTGAGCCGCTCCCGTTCAATCCACTGTTTCCGCAGAAGAAGATCGATGCAAATCATCACCCACATAAGGACAGACAGGAAAATAGTCCACCATAAAATCGGTTCCCACCACGCTAATAGATACCGCGGCGCATAAAAGGTCGTATCACCGTCGTAAAAGTCTTGCAGCACCGACAAATCATCAAGCGTCATCCAGCTCGGTAGATACCGCCAAAAGAGTTGCTGCCATTCGTTCTCCGGGGTCGCAAACCAGAAACCGTTTGGAATGACAGGGACAACCGTCTGCATCATGTCATGTCCAGCGATCGCCGAAGAGAGCGAGAGAATAACATAGATCGTGAGGAGTTCCGCCTGTCGGAGGGCGAAGCGCGGCAACAGCAACTTCAGCAAGAAATTCAGGCACGTCAACACCATCAGCGTCACCACGACATTGTAAATCAACGACATCGTCGTCGGCAGCGTACTCCAGTAACGCAGATGGTTCGCCATAATAAAGTAGGTATTCGGCGGGATGAGGATGATGCCAAGCAGAATCGCACGGAAAGTAACGCCGGGATGTCCAGACTGCGATGTTCCTTGAGGGTTTGAAGGATATTTTGATGTGTTTACCATGTTTTTATTGCCTTCCGGCAGCACACAGATTCGCGAACTAACGATAAAAAGAATAAACCGACACACCCCAGATAAGTCGGATCAGCACCCACGTGCCGCCGACTACGAATTGACCGAGAATTAATCCCAAAAAGAGCGGTAACACGCGATGGTACAGACGGATACCACCGAACCGCAAGATGAGGTATTTGATTCCCCAACTCATAAAAACAGAGAACCAGAGCCAACCGAAGGTCAACGTACTACTTGCGACCGCATAGCCAGTCGGATGAAATGGAAACATCGGAAAACGCGTGCGTAGCCACCATAGCAACCCGGTAAACAAAAATCCGATACCCATAAATGTTACCGCAGGGATGTTTGTTTCTGTCGGGTAATAGAGCCATGATCGGAGCATGTTATAACCGCCCTTTACCACCCACGGATTCGCACCGGTCTTGTAGGAAACCGTCAGATACGCCCAGAATGAAGCAAGGATACCGAAAAAGACACCGCACATCAGCGCGACGACCATCCGCCTCGCACGCATATCCGCCACTTCCACAAGTTTAAATGCTTCCAATGTATGTGGCATCGGGTGTGCCCGATACCCACGATTGAACGCGAAATACAGCGACAGCACCGTTAAACTCTGTGGTGGAATCGGACGTGAACCGAGCGAATCGAGAATAAATTGCCGCGGGTTTGCCGAAAACATCTCGTGTGTCGGGGGACCAACCTCCGCGCGCACCCGTGTAATGCCTAACGCCAGGAGATAATAGATAATAAAGTACAACGCTATCAGCCAAATTGCCATCCCCGCATGGTTTGAAAAAATAAAAAGAAAAAGGACACCGCCTATCAACCCTGCCAGCGGCCACCGATAATCCGTTGTATCTCGCATTTCAGGTGGCAAATTTGCGTCTCGCTTTCCAAACAGATTTCTAAACATCGCATAGAAATGCTTACGTCCGCCGTAGAGTCCAAAACAGGCGATCCCCAGATACGCGCCTACCCCTTGCGGCCCATCGTACGGAAATCCCGGCAAAGCCTGTAACCCCATCGCACTTCCCAAGATGCGCTCACCTTTCCAGAAGAAATAAAAGAACCAAAGCGAAAACGACATCTCTAACGGCATTAAAAAGGCAAGTCCTACACCGAATGACAGGATATAAACCGGCGTCCAGCCGATTGCACTCCACGGTTTTTCAGTGAAATAGATGCCCAAGTCTACCTTTCGGACCGGTATCTCTGGGAAGGTTGGAAAGAACGCGTGGATGCCGTTAATCAGTTCAATGCTCGCTGCAATACCGAAGCCTGCCCACAGCATCTTGTTTTTAAAGAGCC
Organism: Candidatus Poribacteria bacterium; assembly: GCA_022827225.1. GTDB lineage: Bacteria > Poribacteria > WGA-4E > WGA-4E > WGA-3G > WGA-3G. The sequence continues at coordinate 13,385 of JAJDTJ010000103.1, forward strand.
GTCCATCCGAGTACGTCATCTCTATTGGCAAACGGACGATTGGATACGTGAGCCGTTCCCGTTCGATCCACTGCTTCCGAAGCAATAGATCGAGGCATATCATCACCCATATCAGCACGGACAGAAAGATCGTCCACCATAAAACCGGTTCCCACCAAGCCACCAGATACCGCATCGAATAAAAAGAGGCTTCCCCGTCATAAAAATCTTGTAAGACAGACAAATCGTTGAGTGTCATCCAGTTTGGCAGATACCGCCAGAAGAGTTGTTGCCATTCGTTTTCAGCGGTGGCAAACCAGAAACCGTTTGGAATCACAGGCACAAGGGTCTGCATCATATCGTGTCCCGCGATCGCCGAAGAAATTGAGAGAATGACGTAGACCGTGAGCAATTCTCCCTGTCGGAGCGCGAAGCGCGGCAGCAGCCGCTTGACCAGCAAATTCAGGCATGCCAGCACCACCAGCGTCACCACTACGTTGTAAATTAGCGACATCGTCGTCGGCAGTGTACTCCGGTAACGCAGATGGTTCGCCATTATAAAATAGGTATTCGGTGGAATAAGAATGATGCCGATCAGAATCGCGCGAAAAGTAACACCGGGGTGCCCAGACTGCGATGTTTCTTGAGGGTTTGGAGAATATTTTGATGTTTTCGCCATAAAAAATGATTTTTGAAAAAGGACTTGAAAATACCATCAGTGCGGCGCGTCAACGTTATTTTTGATCATCGGCATTATGAGTTATAGATGCGATATCCCATAGCAACACTGTGCCATCCACACCAGCACTCGCGAGCGTCTGACCATCTGGACTAAACGACAAACCATCCACACTATTATTATAGAAAGGTGGGGACCCCACGAGCGTTTTCTTTAGCTTGCCTGTTGAAACATCCCATAGGCGAATCGTCCTATCCCAACTCCCACTTGCAAGTGTTTTCCCATCCGGACTAAACGACAAACTATTAACAATAGAAATATGCCCTTTGAGTGTATGTAAGATATCACCGGTGGCAGCATCCCATAATTTAACGCTCTTGAAATCACCACTTGCAAGGACACTGCCATCCAGACTAAACGCCACAGCAGAAACCCCACCGGTACGACTATCAAGGGTCTTCTTATGTTTGCCGGTGTCGATATCCCATATCCAAACTGCGATTTCGTTGCTTCCAGTCCCACCGGCAACGGTCCGTCCATCCGGACTGAATACAAGCATTTCGACTAAGCCCGTATGGCCTGATAAAGTTTCCTTGCGTTTACCTGTAACCGCATCCCACAATTGAACCGCGCCCTCCTCGCTTGAGTTTGCAAGCGTGCTGCCATCTAAACTGAACACCACGCTTCTGACAGAAGCCCCTCTTCCACGGACACCTACCTTTATGATTTTCTTCTGCCGCCCTGTCTCCGTGCCCCACACACGAAGAGTCCTGTCCTGACTCGCACTTGCGAGTGTACGTCCATTAGGATTGAACGCTATAGACACCACCATCTCTTTATGCCCAAATAGGGTGTTCTTATGCAAACCTTCGATCGCATCCCATAGTAAAATCTCTTTGGAGGCACCGATAGCAAGCGTAGCCCCATCAGCACTAAACGATAAAGCAGAGATAGCACCTATATGACCTGTGATAGTTTTTTTCGGGTTGCCAGTGACGGCATCCCAGAGGTACAGGATATGGTCGCTGCCCCAACCCGCAAGTGTTTTCCCATCAGCACTCAACGCTACCTGCCACACATTGGGTCCTTTAATGTTTTTCTTAAGCGTGCCAGCGTCAACATTCCACAAGCGGACAGTATTGTAACTCGTGCTGACAAGCATCCGACCATCACGACTGAACGCCATGCTATTGATGGTTTTCTTGTGTCCCTTGAGTATTTTCTTCTCGGTACCAGTGGCGACATCCCATAAACGGATGGTTCTATCGTGACTACCACTCGCAAGCGTCTGACCATCAGGACTGAATAAGACACTTTTAACGCTTCTCGTATGTCCCTCCAACATTTTATCAGACAAACGAATGTCTTTGCCCGCAGACAATGCGAATGTCACTTGATCTCCGTTCAGCCATAATGACCTTCCCCGATTTGAAAAGCCAGGGAGCTTTGCTTCATGTGTGCCAGTGGTAACATCCCACAGACTCATATCATGGATACTCACAGCCGCAAGTGTGTTTCCATCAGCACTAAACAACACCTTAAAAATTCCGCCATTATGCCCTACAAAGGAATGATGACACTCGCCAGTGGCAATATCCCACAAGTAGATGATTCCCGCCTGCCCTCCACCTGCAAGCGTTTTGCCATCTGGACTGAACGAAATACTTGAAATACCGTAGGTATCCGCTGTGAGCACCGTGCGCACCCCAGCTGTGGAAGCATCATAAAGCCAAATGCCGATAGGCGTAGCGACCGCTAACACAGTGCTATCCAGAGAATATGCTATATCAGTTACACGACCTTTACCGATCCGAAATTTCGCGCCCTCAGGCAGCTGGTGCTGTGAGGATTCATGAAGAAGGATTGTCTTTCGTTGAAATCGTACGAAAACAATAGTCAGAGCGAAAACAACACAAACAATTCCGAAAATTAAAAGAAATGGACGCAGCCTCATTTTCATCTCAAAAATCCCCTTTTGACACTTTTATAAACTGAACAGAGTTTTGGCGGCGACTCCATAGCGTCTATTCTGCTACATCTAAAGCTTTGAGTATGGACGTTAGATCCCAGAGAAGCACTGTATCATCGAAACCCACACTCGCAAGTGTTTTTCCATCGGCACTAAACGATAGACCGGTAACCCACGATGCGTGACCCGTAAGCCTCTTTTTCAGTTGGCACGTCCGTAAATCCCATAAGCGAATATTTTCGGCATCGTTAAGATCACTTACTAACGGCAGTCCATTCGGATAGAACTTCACATGCCAAACAGTCCCTTTATAGCCAGTATCTTTATAGCCTGCAAGTAACCGTTTTTGTTGCCCAGTAGCAATATCCCACAGACGGGCAGTCGCATCTTTACCGGTACTCGCTATGCTAAGCCCGTCAGGACTGAAGGATACAGAAGATATAGCGTCTATATGCCCTCTGAACGTTTGCAGCAAGTGCCCCGTAGCAACGTCCCATAGCTGGATTAAGCCGTCTCTACGACCACCCGCAAGTCTACTCCCATCCGAACTAAACGATACGGTCATAACGTCACTGGATTGCGCCATTTGCTGATTCGTCAAGTGTTCATCCGTGAAAGTCCGTATATTTTTACCTGTAACCGCATCCCACAGATGGATTGTGCTATCTAATCCGCCACTCACAAGCGTTTTGCCATCCGGACTGAAAGCGACGCTCTCTACCAATCGTATATGTCCAGTAAGCGTGAGCTTGTGTTTCCCAGTGCCAACATCCCATAACCGAATCGTCGTTTCATCGTGCGAACTCCAACTTGCTAAGGTGTTCCCATCTGGACTGAAAATGACACGCTTAATCCGTGCTGTATGCCCAGTAAGGGTTCGCTGACGTTTGCCGGTTGTAACATCCCATAACCGAATCGCCACATCTTTGCTCAGACTCCAACTCGCTAATGTTGATCCATCTGGACTGAATAACACGTTTCGGGATGGTTGGTCTTTGAGATGATAGACCTGGCCTGACAGCCGCTGCTCCTGTCTTGTGATTCCATCCCACAAATAGACAGTTCCATCATAGTCTCCAGTTGCGAACTTCTCCCCATTCGGACTCAGCGGTATGTTATCCGTCCGATGCGTCCGATCAAGTCTCACATATAGATTGTTAATCGTTTTTTTTTCTTTGCCTGTAGCGACATCCCATAAGCGAATGGTTCCATCAAAAGTCGCAGTAGCAAGTGTCCTTACATCTGGACTCAACGCAGCACTCCAGACAGAACCAAGAGATTCAGTGAGGCGTTTGTATGTGCCCGTAACGACATCCCATAAGTGGATGTTGCCATCGCCAGTTATACTGACAAGCATACGCCTATCCGAACTAAACAACACCTTTTTTATCTTTTTCTGATAATCTGTTTGTTTTACATCTATCTCTTGATTGGTGAGGGTTTGTATAAGTGCCCCTGTCGTTGTATCCCACAACCGAATCGTATTGTTGAATCTCACAGTTGCAAGCGTGCCACCATCTGAACTGAAAGACACGCTTTCAATCATTTCTTGACGTTCAAGCGGTTCAGTAATCACACCTTGATTGGTAAGCGTCTTTTTACGTTCTCCTGTCGCTGTATCCCATAAATAGATCGTCTTATCATCGCTCATACTCATAACCGTGCTACTATCTGGACTGAATATTATTCTGGAGACGGGGGATGGATGCCCTGTTAAGGTTTTCTTCTGCTCCCCAGTGGCGACATCCCAAAGGTGAACCGTTTGATCCTTACTTTCACTTGCAAGCGTTTGACCATCTGGACTGAATATTATTCTGGAAACGGGGGATGGATGCCCTGCTAAGGTTCTCTTATGCTCCCCTGTGGCGACATCCCAAAGGCGGACCGTTTGATCCTTACTTCCACTTGCGAGCGTTTGACCATCTGGACTGAACAATAAACTATTCACAAAGTCCGTGTGCCCTTCAAGGGTATGTTTAGACTCGCTTGTAACCGTATCCCGTAGATGAATCTTGTTTGTGTAATTTGTATTTGCGAATGTCTCTCCATCAGGACTGAGAACAGAAGAATGATTTGCGGGTGTTTTCTTCGGCTGCCGTGTCGTAACATCCCATAGTGTAATACTGCCATGTCGCTCCCTACTCGTGATCGTTGTCCCTTTCGCGTCAAATGAGATTTCCTCAACACCTTTATCATTCTTCGCGAGTAAGGAACGCTCCTGATACGTCTCTGTATCATAAATCCAAATACCGACGGTCGTCGCAACTGCCAATATAGTTCCATCTGGCGAGTACTGCATATCATTGATACGACCTTTACCAAGCCGCGCGATAGCATATTCCGGTAATTCCCATTGCGTGTATTCTTGGGCAAAAGCCTCCGGCAGATAGAGCATTGAAACAATAAGTAGCAGCGAAAAAACAGAAAACAATGTCTTTTTCATCTAAAATATCTCCTTTTGAACCATCTACTTGTAATCTGTTTAACCAGAACCGGGAACATCAAAACAGATACCACACAAAACAGCCCAATATTCCACAACCACAGCTGCGTTGAATCCATACGGAAGATCGACAACAACGCACATAACGGACTTATCGCATCCAACAACGGGATCGTGCCAAATGGCGGAAACGGCATCAACGGCAGAAAAGTCAACAACAAGATAATCCCGTAACCGATACTTTTCGCCCGAGCAGGCGGATTACGCAACGCACAACCGATACCGATAAACGCGAAAAAGATGCAACTCACTGACAATACCGCACCACATTTCATCAATTGCGAAACCGCCAAACCGCCCGTGTAACTCGAAAGTGCGAACAGCGGAACCGTTAACCAGATACCCCACACAGCCCAAAGCACAACAGCACTCAACTTACCTACCAAAATTTTCCAACTTGGCAACGGCGTTAACGCAAGCAAGGCTCCATTTATCCCATGCCCCGATGACTGCCGTTCTGCATGCCAAGCCTCAACAGCATGTCTAACCACCCAAAGTTGAACAACAAAAAGGAAAATCATACAGAGCTTATAAGTCTGCTGTCCAACGCCAATCGTCTGATGCGCATAAAATTCCACCGTTCCTATTAACAGTAGCAGCGCAAACCCACAAAGAACCAACATCTGGATACGTCTATATTTGGCACTATTCGTATAACAGCGAAGTTCTTTAAGAATAATAGCGAACATACAGGTAAACACGGTTCGTAGTAGGGCAATTCATTGCCCGTTCTGAAAACTTCCGGCATTTTTCATTGACACATTTTTCTAAAGATGATATTTTCAGTACAACTGACAACTGAATACCTCCGATACTTAAGGAGATTTCCATGTCCAAACTCAATATAGCTTTAGTTGGCGCAGGACGACGCGGTGGCGGTGCACATCTACCCGTTATCGCCAAACTCAAAGACGTTTACAATCTCGTCGCAATTTGCGATATAGACGAAGAGGTCGCAACCCGATACGCCAAAGAGTACGGCGCAACCCCCTACACCAACGTCCGAGACCTTGTCGATCGTGAAGAACTCGATGTCGTTGATATTACCGTGCCCGGTGTTGCACATCACGCAATCGCATGCTTTATGGCAGATGCCGGCGTTCACATCCTCTGCGAAACCCCGATCGCCGTTTCACTCCCGACAACAGACCTAATTATTGAACGCGCAAAAGCGAACAACGTCAAACTTGAGGTCGCTGAAAACTACTACCGCGTGCCGCGAGAACGGTTCTTGTCAAAGGTTATCGAAGCGGATGTTATCGGTGAGGTCGCACGCATTTATCGTATCTTCCATGAAGGCGGCTATCACGGCATGAGTATGCTCCGACTCCGCGCAGGGGGCGAACCGAAGTCCGCACTCGGTATCACACAAACGACACCAGTCATCCCGATCATCGATCGGATGAAGCGTCATCACACCAGCGAGAGATGGAGCCTCGGCTTTATTGAATTCGACAACAACGCAACCGCACTCATGGTCTACTCCAACGTCATCCATGCCCGCTCCTTGGGGCGCGGACAGACCGGAATCTCACAAATAGACGGCAGCAAAGGCACCATCGTCGGCGAAGACATCTACGTGACACCCGCAGACCAATTGGAATCTGGCGCGAGAGGTGTCCCCTATCGTCCCCAACGCACAACGATTGATATGGATGGCCTCGATGTGCTTGAGAAAATCTCGTTAGAACTGCCAGAGCAGACGGTCATTTGGGAGAATCCGCTCAAAAATTACCGGCTCCCCGAAGGACGGCTCGCAGTAGCTGATGAACTGCTCAGTATCGCCACTGCTGTGCTTAACGACACAGAACCCGAATACGGCGCAGCGCGCGCGAGGCAGGACCAAGAGATGAACATCGCAATGAGCGAGTCTGGCAAACGCAGCCGCGAAACCATTACTTTCCCGCTCACCGAACTCACCGAAACAGAGCGCGGCACCCACGAAAGCTACGAGAAGCAGTACGGACACCCGATTGAAGACATCGAAGCCGGGATTGATACCTTCTTCCCACGGCGTTGACATCATAGCACATCGAGTGAAAGAATTCAAACGTTTTCCGTACAATCACTGCAGGCGGGGTTTCATGAAGTTTAAGAATTTAATTCGGTAATGCATCAACAACCTCTTGGTAGGAGCGAGTGTTTTTGCTTGGGTGTTTCTTGTCGCTCGCGATCCCTAACGATTACCGAAATACTTATTTAATCCTCATCAAACCCCACCATTCTTCTATCCCCAATACTTACACACCATAAAAAGAAAAAATTCCCTTGATTTCCCGCACAAAACATGTTATCATATATGTAGATACAAAATTTCATCAGAAATGCTATTTTCCAAGCATCAGCTTAATTATCAAATAGGACTTACAGTTATGTTTGACAGTCTAACCGAACTCCTCGATAAAATATACCTCGGTGAAGACGCAACGATCGAATTCAAAAGAGCGTTGCCGCACAGAAACAGCCTTGCCGACGAGATCGCCGCTTTTGCCAACGCTAGGGGCGGTGTGATACTGATCGGGGTCGACGACGATGGGGAAATCATCGGAGTTGACCGGCACGCTCTGGATACGGCAGAGAAAACAGTCATTGAGATATGTGCAGACAGCATTGAACCGATCGTTCTCATTTTTACCGAAAAGCTACGGATTGACGATAAAAATCTGCTAAAAATAGAGGTGCCGAGAAGTCTATTCGTTCACAAAACGGCTAACGGTTACTTTATGCGTCAAGGCAGTAGCAAACGCGAGATGCCCACCGAACAATTGGCACGGTTGTTCCAGACCCGTTCGCAAGCACGCATTATCGCCTTTGATGAACAATTCGTCCCAAACACAGACAAAGAAACATTAAGGGAACCACTTTACCAGCGATTTCTCACAGAAGGATCCCCGGAGGACGAGATGGACGACCTATTGCTTAAAAGGCATCTGCTCGTTAAGGACGGTGAGCAGAATCGCGCCTCTGTTGCCGGAATGTTGATGTGCCATGAGAAACCCGATGATTACCTCTATAATAGTTTCATTCAAGCCGTCCATTATCTCAGTACGGAAAAGGATGCGAACTATCAACTTGATGCCAAAGATTTTAAGGGACCGTTGGATCAGCAAATCATTGACGCTTTCAAATTTGTTCAAAAATACACCGCAGTCGCTGCCCGAAAAGTCATCGGCAGAATAGACTACCCAGAATACAGCATGCGCGCCGTATTTGAGGCGATCGTCAACGCTGTTGTACATAGAGATTATTCAAAAACAGGCTCAAAGATTCGCCTCTTTATGTTCGATGGCCGGTTGGAACTCTATTCCCCAGGAGCATTGGCAAATACCGTCACAGTGGACAACTTACGTTACAGCCAAGCGACGCGGAACGAACTTCTTGCACGATTGCTCTCAGAAATTAGATTAGACGACGATATGGAAAGACTGGTAAAGCGGAAACACTTTTTAGAACGCAGAGGCGAAGGTGTCGGCATTATCCTCAACGAAAGCGAGACCCTAAGCGGAAAAACGCCTATATATGAAATGTTTGGCGAAGAATTACGTTTGACAATTTTCGCAGCAAAACCTCCGAACGAAAAAACAACACCTTCGCCAAAATAATGGACGAAATAAAGTTAAGACAAATTTTTTCGTCCAGTTTTGAACCCCAGGCCCGGTAGGTTCGGTTTTGCGGTGTACTCACCCAAATGCGACCTGCATTCCAACCGAACCGGATTCTACACAGAAACCTTGAAGACTTCAAAAAACCTCTTCAGTTCCGTAGGAACGCTATGTTTATAGAAAAATGGTGAATAAACGCATCAGCCCTGTAAGGGCGGCATGTTTATATTAGCAGCTCACAAAAATCGTTAAATTGACACCTATGGTGACGTTTAAAACGTCACATAAAGGTATTGAACCATAATAGGAGGTTATGATGCATAATTTTTCTTCAACACCTGAATTTCCAAAATTTCCGATTGAAGAGTTTAAGGCAGAACTTGAACAGGAGCATACTGAGTTTAAATCTGCTATCCAAAAATCGTCACAAAAATTATTAGCACAACTCAAAGAGCAAAACCCAGAACTCATGAATGCCCAAATCACTAAACTGAATGATATTGAAATCTCAATAACATAGGACTTACGCAAATTGCTCTTTTGTACCATAGGCTGTTAGCCTGTGGTACGTATCACTTGTGGCATAAACCCTTAGTTTCCTGTGCTAAGTGTTCCCAATCCACGATTTTCGGAGGACTCGCCCACTGGAAAATGGAGGTAATAAACGATGAATGAACACGCCAGCATTTTTTTATTGACACCTGATAATAAAACAGATATGATTTACTAAATACAAAGGAAGGCACACTCATTTTTCACATCATTGAAAAAGGAAAGAAACAGAACCAGCATGTCAGAAACTACACAAGGCTATTTAGGCATCGAAAGCGAAAACACAAAAGTCAACCTCGGCTTCCAAAGCGTCCTCAACCACATCCGCGAGAGAGCCCGGTCCGAATACCGCAAAGGCGAACTTTTCGAGCAGTTGATGCGGAAATATTTCACCGAAGACCCTGACTACAAAGACCAGTTCTCCGAAGTCTACCTCTGGAAAGAATGGGCACAACTCCGATCAGAATTCGACGGTACAGATATAGGCATTGACCTCGTCGCACAAAAACACGATGGCGGATACTGCGCAATCCAGTGCAAGTGTTACGCACCCGACACCCGGATCTCAAAAGGAGCTCTCGACTCATTTCTCGCCACAGCATCCCTACCCCCTTTTGCCGATAACACCCGAATCCTTGTAAACACAGGCGGTGAACTCGGAGAGAACGCACTCAGAACCATAGAGCCGTTAGGCAACAAATTCCGAATCATCCGCTTCCGAGACCTTGAAGACAGCCCGTTTGAATGGCCCGACCTGAGCATACAAGCTCCTGAACAACTCACCTATAAACAGAGAAAATTCAGTCTAAAAGACCATCAGCAAGAAGCGTTCGACGACGTTATCAACGGCTTCAAAGAGCACGACCGCGGCAAACTCATTATGGCATGCGGGACCGGCAAAACCTTCACAGCACTCAAAATCGCTGAAAAAATCGCCGGAACCGAGGGCAGAGTCCTCTACCTCGTGCCCTCTATCAGTCTACTTTCCCAAGCGATGCGAGAATGGTCCGACCAACGCGGCGTACCACACAGTTACGTCGGTATCTGCTCCGATACACGTGCAGGCGACACCACCGAGGATTCATCTATACAAGAACTCAAGATTCCTGTCACAACCAACCCATCAGAAATCTCTCGTGCATTGCATAAACAGGATACGGGCAAAATGACCGTCGTTTTCTGCACGTATCAGTCGCTACCACTCATTGAAGAAGTACAGAACAGCGGCGCACCACCGTTCGACATTATCTTCTGCGATGAAGCACACAGAACCACCGGTGTCGATAAACCCGGCGATAAAACCTCGCCTTTTGTTCTCGTACACGATGCCGATCGGATTCGCGCCAATAAGCGACTCTACATGACCGCCACACCCCGACTCTACACCGAAAACGCAAGGAAAAAAGCCGCTGACTATAACGTGGAAGTCTTCTCTATGGACAACGAAGAGAAATACGGTCCCCAGTTCCATCGACTCCCGTTCTCCAAAGCCGTTGAACTCGGCGAACTCTCTGACTACAAAGTCGCTATTTTCGGCATATCGGAACATGAAGTCAATGCGAAACTCGCAGGCAATACCGGCAGATACGGTAGCGAAATCAACATAAACGACGCGACCCGAATCATCGGCTGCTGGCGTGCCTTACAAAATCCCGAAAACAAGGAGAAAGACGACGAAACACTCAGACCTCTGAAACGCGTTATCGCATTCACAAACAGAATTGACGAGTCAAAGGCGCTGGCGCACTATTGGAACAATATTATTGAGGATGCCCTCGAAAAACTGCCAGAGGATGAACAGCCTACCAACTTTTTATGCGAAACCGAACACGTTGACGGAACCGTCCACGCACTGAACCGAAAAACACGCCTCGATTGGCTAAAAAACGAGAATGTTAGCAATAGCGATAACGACAGTGATAGCGAAACCGTTTGCCGTATCCTCTCCAATGCGAGATGTCTTTCAGAAGGTATTGATGTCCCTGCCCTCGACGCTGTGATCTTCTATAAACCCCGAAAATCGCATATTGATGTCGTCCAAGCCGTCGGTCGCGTCATGCGGAAGGCACCGGGGAAGCAATTCGGGTACGTCATATTGCCCGTCGCCATCCCCGACGATAAAGACCCCGCCGCAGCGCTTAATGACAATGAACGGTTCTCTAATGTCTGGAGCGTCCTAAATGCACTCCGCTCACACGACGACAGGTTCGACGGTCAAATCAACAGTATCGACCTCAATAAAGAGCTCCCGGATTCTATCGTTATTGGTGGAGGCTCCGATTGGGATCCTGAACAACTTTCACTCTTGCCAATTGAAATCCCAGTTGAGGCGATACTCTCAAAAATCGTAGAGAAGTGTGGCGATAAACGATACTGGGAGAACTGGGCAAAGGATGTCGCGGAGATTTTCGACCGCCTCGTTGACCGTATCCAAAATCTACTGGATAATCCCGAAAACGCTACGTTGCGCAAACGGTTTGAAAGCTTCCACAACGAGTTGAAAAAGACTATCAACACGTCTATCACCCGTGACAATGCTATGGATATGATGGCGCAGCACATCTTGACCAGCCCTGTTTTCGACGCGCTATTTGAAGACTACGACTTTTCATCCGGTAACCCCGTCGCAAATGCCTTGGATAACCTACAAAAAGATTTTGCGGAATTCGGACTTGAGAGCGAGACGCGGGATTTACAAGGGTTCTATGACAGCGTCCGGTCGCGTGTCAGTGGTGTGAAAAGTAGCCACGGACGGCAAGAGGTGCTATCGGATCTCTACGAGCAGTTCTTTAAAAAAGCACTCAAAAAAGAGGCGGAACGGCTCGGTATCGCCTACACGCCGATTCCGCTGGTGGATTTTGTTTTGCATAGCGTCAATGACGTTTTACAAGAGGAATTCGGAAAAACCATCAGCGACGAAAATGTTCATGTGTTGGATCCATTCACCGGCACCGGCACATTCATCGTGCAGCTCCTACAATCCGGACTTATCCAGCCAGAAGACCTCGAACGGAAATATCGCAAGGAACTCCACGCAAACGAAATCCTCTTACTCGCCTACTACATTGCATCTGTAAACATTGAAGAAGCATTCCGCGGACAGCGTGGAGAAGACAAAAAATATGAACCTTTTGAGGGGATTATTCTGACCGACACCTTCAACCTGAATAAATCCGAAAAGCCAACGCTTTTCCCGAAGGAGCGCATGGTAGAGAACAACGAACGCGCTGAGCGTCAACAAAAACTTCATATTGAGGTTATCATTGGTAATCCACCTTGGTCAGCAGGACAGAAAAATGCAACGGATGACAATCCGAATGTGGAATATCCTGAACTTAAAACTCGCATCAGTGAGGCGTATGCAGTGCACACCAGCACAACGCTTAAAAGGTATCTCTACGATACATATAAAATGGCGATCCGGTGGGCATCCGATAGAATTGATGAACATGGGGTTGTTGCCTTTGTTACCCCTGCATCGTGGATTGAAGGAGACGCTGAAACAGGAATTCGGGCATGTTTAGCAGAAGAATTCAGTTCAATTTATGTCCTGAACCTGCTCGGAAATGCAAGAATACATGGAAAGCAAGGGCGTTACCAAGGCGGTGGAGTCTTTGGTAATGCTACCCAGTCCCCCGTTGCTATTACCATTTTAGTCAAGAACCTAAATACCAAACATAATGAGTGTAGTATACACTATCGAGATATAGGCGGTGAGCTTAAAAGTGAGAAAAAACTGGAGAAATTGAAAGAGACAGTTTCAATCTCAGGATTCAGCGATTGGCAGACCATCAAACCTAATAAGTATCATGAATGGATTGGACAACGCAGTGATGCATTTACGGAATTCTATCCACTCGGTACAAAAGAGGCGAAAACCAGAAAAACTGACGACGCTATATTCCAACTATACTCACTTGGTTGGGCAACAAATCGAGATGCCTACGTCTATAATTTTTCGCGCGATACCCTCTTGGAAAACGCGCGATTGCTGACAGAAGATTACCTCACTGCCCTTTCAGAATTTGAGGCAACGCTCAAAGCAAGTCCCGAACTATTAACGAATAAAAATGCGTTAAAGGCTGTCGTAGAGAAGATAACACAACGGCACAATTCAAATAGCAAGTGGAATAGTGAACTCATGGACGATCTGAAACGAAAGAAAAAGACTGAGTTTGATAATAATTATGTCCGAAAAGTTATGTACCGCCCATTCGTTGCTACCAATTGCTACGCCGACTACACGTTTATACATCGCAAGTACCAGATGGATCGGATTTTTCCAAACAGTTCAAGTGAAAACCGTGTAATATGCCTCCCTAACAGAGGGGCAAGAGTGCCTTTTTCTCTGCTAATTACTGATACAATGCTAGATCTCAATTTTTACGATTCTGGCTCACAATGTTTTCCATTATATCAATATACAGCGGACGCTAATGCGTTAACAAACACATTTCAAGGTATTGATGCTCCGCCGGAGCGTATTGACAACATTTCAGATACAGCACTGCATTCCTTCCGTGAACATTATCAAGACAACACCATTACAAAAGATGATATTTTCAACTATGTTTATGGTATCCTACACGCACCGAGTTACCGAGAGCAGTTCGCAAACGATTTATCGAAAATGCTACCTCATATCCCGTACGCCCCTGATTTTCACGCCTTCGCGGAAGCTGGGAAATCACTTGCAGAACTACACCTCAATTACGAAACCTGTAAACGATATCCAGGGCTTGAAGTTGAACCCTTCAAGCCATCCTTACTTCCGGTGGGTGAGAAACCCGAGCATTTTCTGCTTGGAACGCGGGCAATGCGATTCGCTGATAAAAGCACGAAGAACACACTCATCATAAACGAGCATATCTGTTTAACAGGTATTCCAGATGATGCTCATCATTACCTTGTTGATGGTAGAACACCACTGGAATGGTTTATAAACCGCTACAAAATCAAAACAGACAAGAACAGCGGTATCATCAACGATCCAAATGGCTGGTTCGAGAACCCCCGAGACCTCATCACCGCTATAGAGCGCATCGTCTATGTGAGTGTAGAGTCAGCACGGATTATTGAGGGATTGCCTTCGGCAATTGAGTAGGTAGTGTTTACATTTAGAAGTTATTGACATTTTGAGCATGGATTGGTATACTCTTTTCCATGAAAACTCAAAAGATAGATAAAACTCAAGACTTGCCTATGATGATTTCTGATGCTGCTTGGCAGAGCATCCACCCA
>JAJDTJ010000127.1 GCA_022827225.1 Candidatus Poribacteria bacterium
CCGATTGAGATTAAAAGATCGTCACAAATCGTATAAAGTGCTACAATAGTCAAGTCCATGGGGTTCTCCTTTTGTTTTTGCGTTAAAAACACTATAAAGGATATCCCATGGATTTACAAGTGGCAACTTGGGTTAATTTAATATAGTAGGACTTACGCATGCTCCTCTTTTGTAGCACAAACTGTTAGTTTGTGTCCCAGAACGCTGTGTTTACCAAAAAAATCTCATCTCACAGAACGGGAAACTACAGTCAAAATTGCGTAAGTCCTATATAGGTGTCCAATAACTAACTCCAAAGGAGGAAAAAGATGTATCGGTTTGTGTTTTTTATTTTTCTAATAGCAATGTTATCTCTACCCGCTGTTCTCTTGAACGCTGCGGATATTCAGGATGGGCTTTGGTTGTATCTACCACTTAACGAAGGCGCGGGGGAAACAGTCACCGACTACGGTCCCAACAATTTTGAGACAGAACTCAGTGAAACGCCTCCGAAATGGGTGGATTCAGGACATAACAAGATCGGACCCGCAATGGAATTTGATGGCACCTCAAACTACGTCAAAATTGACATGGCGAGCCAAGGAAATGACATTGATTCACATTTTGACACAGACAAAGGACTCACTATTTGCGCATGGGTCAAAGTGCTAAATGTTGCAACCGACGCTCATGGTCAGACCCGTCAGCCTGTCGTCATGAAAGGCGGCCCCAATCAGTGGGAATTCGCACTCTATATCTACGACGACTTCGGCGCAGGCATGTCGGTTTGGACATGCCCCGGTTCAGGGGTTTCGGAGCCGAGCGCCCCTGGCATTGTGCCAGACAACCAATGGATCCACCAATGCGGCACATTTAAACTGGCGGAAGGCGTGAAATTCTATGTCAACGGCGAAGAAGACCCAGTCGCACAAGGCGGTGATAACGGCAACGGACCCTGCGATGTTGGAGAGCGCCCCGTCTTCATCGCACACCGAGAGGACGGGCAGTGGCTAAATGCCGTCATTGCTGAAGTCTATATGTGGGAACGTGTAATCGATGTTGATGAAATGAACCTTGCCATGAACACAATTGGTGGATTGACACCGGTTCAACCGGGAGGCAAACTCACAACTACATGGGGCGACGTCAAACAACGCCGTTAACCCCAATTCACTCCAAAGGAGGGAACAATGCGTCAGATTATGTTTTTCACCTTATTGGTAGTTGCGTTAGCCATACCAACTGTTTTCGTGAATGCCGCGAATATTGAGGATGGGCTCTGGATGTATCTACCTCTCAACGAAGGCACCGGGCAAAAAGTCGCCGACCACGGACCCAACAATTTTGATACCGAACTGAGTAAGACCGCACCGAAATGGGTCAATGCCAAACACGACAATATCAAAAATGCAATGGAATTCGACGGCAAGGCAACCTACGTCAAAATCGATATGGCGGGTCAGGGTAAAGACATCGATTCACATTTTGACGATAAGAAAGGACTTACGATCTGCGCATGGGTGAAACCGATAAAGACCGGCACCGATGCACACAATCAAACCCGTCAACCTATCGTCATGAAAGGGGGACCCAACCAATGGGAATTCGCACTCTATATCTACGACGACTTCGGCGCAGGCATGTCCGTTTGGAACTGCCCCGGCTCAGGAGTTTCAGAGCCGAGTAAACCCGGTGCCGCACCACAAGGCGAATGGAGCCATCAATGTGGTACGTTTAAACTCAAGGAAGGTGTGAAAGTTTATATAAATGGCGAAAAGGAACCTGTCGCACAATCCGGTGATAACGGCAACGGACCCTGTGAGGCTGGAGACCGACCCGTTTTTATCGCACACCGTGAAGACGGACAGTGGCTAAACGCTGTTATCGCTGAGGTCTATATATGGGACCGCGTGATTGATGTTGACGAAATGAGTCTCGCCATGAAAACAATTGGCGGATTGGCGGTTCAGCCGGGCGGTAAACTCACAACCACATGGGGTAACGTCAAACAACGCTGACATTCCGAACAGGGACGGGCGATAAACCCGTCCCTCTACTTCGCTTTTCGTTGGCGAGTCGGCTCCGTTTGCGGGCTTCGGAATCAACGCCAACCTTACTACCGCTTTTTGTTCGTCCTAAGCCATTACGTCTTCGGATGTCGGATTCGTCTTGAATCCGCCTGCCATGATGTTGTTATACGGTTCCTCCGGCGCACGTCCAACAGGGCGCATCTCCGGTTTATGATACCCAAAACGAACCGCTTTCCGCCACTGATCCGTCCTATTCACTTCCGACCAGTGTATGAGGCAGTAACTGAAAAAGATAACATCCCCCGCTTTAGCTGGGATCGGAATCGAGTCAATGAAATCTGGATGGAATTTGTCAGTCGGAAGATGCGGCGCAGTCCCTTCACCTGTGATGTGTTCACGCGGACCCTCTTTATGGCTACCGGGAACAACCCGCAGGGCACCGCTCTCAAACGGCGCATCGTCAAGATGGACGAGGCAATCAACGAAATCGAGTCCATCGTGTGGATAGAACGGGTAATCCTGATGCATCGGGAACGGTGTTCCTTTCTCCGGTGGCTTCGCATGCAGCACCGTATGATGCCACTGGATTGTATCACCGATAAGCGACTGCACAGCACCCGTTAACCTTTCGTGGAAAATAACCCGACCCCATGTCGCCGAGTAGAAGTGCGGGTTGTGCATAAACACCGCCTTCGTCGTCTGCTGATCCGCTTCTTTGAGGTAGCGTGTACGCCAAGGTCCAGGCCAACCGATCGTCTCCTGTCCCCAGTTATTGATAATCCGCACCATCTCGGATGCCAACTCTTCCGTCTCCTCTACTGTGAAAAGCTGCTCAACCCTGAGATAGCCGTTCTCGTTGTAAAAATTAACCTGTTCTTGCGTTAGCATGACATCAATCTCCTTGTTGCTGTTGAATCCATTCACTAAAAAGTCAGAAAGTGTTATTGTTCAAAATTCTACTTCAAAACCGCATATTTTGTCAACGCTCTTTGGACATCGAGCAGGAGTATTTAGTTTTAAAAATTTACTTTTTAACGTAAGATAAATAATCCCGCATTTACGTCCCTCACAAATTCTTTAATATCAGCGAAATGCTTTCTCAAATTGTATTCGACAACATTTGTCGAACAATTCCCTATCCTGATCCAAATCACTTTTGGTGGATAACCGTGAATAACGCTCCTATTCCTAAAATCTGTATCCTTTGAAACGATGAGATAATCGTTATCACGAGCATAATCCCATAACTCAGTATCTGTTGCCGTATTTAACCCAATCGTTTTGACATGGATAGAATTAGGAAACAGGTCCGCCAGCAGTGTCACCAGTTGGTCGGATAGGTTCTGATCGAATAGAAGTTTCATCTGTATAAACAACCACCTGCGACTTTTCCTTATCCGCTGCGTAAGCAAAACAGGCGCGAATATCTGTTTCGGTTAACTCGGGAAAATCGTGAAGCACTTCCGCGACTGTCATACCCGATGCCAGGTATTCAAAAACATCGTAAACAGTAATCCGCATCCCCCGGATACATGGTTGCCCGCTGCGTTTTCCCGGTTCAATGGTAATAATATCTCTATAGTCGTTCATCAAGATTTTCGGTGTGGAAACCCCCGTGCTTTAGCAGGGGGAGGAAACACCGCTCCTATAGTTAAAGTTGAGTCGCGTTAGGACCTTAAAGTCTTTTTCTTTAGCGTTTTGGCATAAGCGCTGACCTGCCAAGGAATACAACGCTATGCCTGCTTTACCGAATCCACTGATACGAGTTATGCCGTGCTTGATGTGTCTCACAAGTGTGTTCTTGACGAGACCGTTTCCTAACACAGTGCCACCATATCGCGGGCGTTTACCGCCTTGCTGTGGGTTTTCGCGGTGTAAGCAACGTCGTTTAATAGGGATAGGCGATATACAGAATATAGACGTATTATCAGGCATACTCTGTCCACCTACGGCATGATAAGCTAAGCACCAACTATCAACGCAATGAGCGTCAAAAGTCTCTGATAGCTTCTCCTTACACTTCTTCAGACCTAATCTATCGCGTATCTCTTTGGTTTCGTATCCTTGTAGCGTTAGCAACTTCCAACGCTTCTGTATTTCGCTATAGAACCAGGATTTACCGACTTCCAAAGGACTAAACGATTGATTCCATTTCTGAGCACGTTTGAGAGTCCGTGCTTTGATGTCCTCAACACAGACGAGTGTTATAGGATATAACTGACTCAGCCAATCTAATAGACGCAACTTCCAATCCCAACGCGCACGCGTCCCGGCAGGTATCTTCGACTGACCCGCATTACGGTTCTTGCGATGCTTTCTGTTCGGACATTTACGCGAACGACGACTCCGCCTGAGTTCACGACGCTTTTCTACTTTCTTGCCAACCTTATCGTGAGCATCG
>JAJDTJ010000106.1 GCA_022827225.1 Candidatus Poribacteria bacterium
AAATCCGATAGAATATCTCCTAAGCAGAGAAGGAGGTCCATTTTTTACGTTCCTTTCAAAACTTTTGTCTGTTTATGAAAGGATACCTCTTTTTCTGCTTTAAAACACCTTAATTCTTAAAATTGTCCAAACTTTAGTAAAGAATAATTCGTTGAGTTAATCCGTTGAAGGATTTCCTTTATCTCGGTTATACTTGTTTGCCCCAAGTCTCGAACAACAACTTCATACTTTAAAAAATTTATTTTTTTTTCATGAGTGAGGTCAGAATAAGGCGAGATTCCTTTGGTCAGTTTTAAATCTTGCGACTGAGAAAAATACTGATACAAAGTAGTCAATCTCTGTTGACCATCTACTAACATTTCTATTGCTTCCCCAGTATCAGGATTCACTTCACCTGCAGCAATGTATATTTCTGGAAAAGGATATCCTCGCAAAACTGTTTCAATAAAGGCACTTTTGTGCTTATTTGACCACACTAAATTTCTTTGAAACTCAGGACTCGGAACTAAAGTTCCGTTCCTAATAGCTGTCAGTAATTCGCGTATTGTTTTATTTGTCGCTAATGTCTTCATAATATTCCTCCAAGTTTCTACATTTCTGTATATAAATTTTCTGATAGTTCTGTAAAAAATCATTTCAACTATATAACGCACCTGCAATCTTATAATCACCATAGGATTTTTTGCTTAAATAATGATGCGTAAAAGATAGTCTATTCTCAATCGTGCTCTATCATAACTACTTGTAAGAAACAATAACATATTTGCTACAAACAGTCAATCAAAAACAAAAATCAGACTGAATGTTTTGTATCGGGACGCTCAATATGACCATTAACATCGTGTGTATCGTAAACATCAAAAACGGCCTGGCAAAACGCTATTATCTTTTCGTCCTGATTTTCCAATGCTGTCTCGTACATTCTGATAAAATACCTTTTGCCGGCCTCAGTTTGCGAATAGTTATGCTTGCGCAAATTATGCTCATAACAGAGAGTTTGACCGTTCTCAATTGTGTTTGTTCCACCTTTATCTTTCGGTTTGATATGGTCAGCAGCAATCGTAACACCATCTGCTTCTCCACGCCCACAAACAACACAGCGGCGGCCGTCGCGCTCAAAAATGGCTTCCCTATCCCGTGGCGAAAACTCAAATAGTGTAACCTCGTGTACGTGATCTGGGTCGTACTTATATACACCTTTCTTGCTCTTAATCAGCTTTCCTTCTTGATGGAGTTGCCTGATGGTTCGCCAGGGATCTCTCGGCGGATTGCCGTGTTCTTCCTGATACTGTTCTGTTACCCAATCAACCACGGGACCATGCGGGAGTTCTTCATTCGGATGATTGACGAAATACTCCATCACAAGTTCACGAATTGTCTTGGCCATGCAATACTTCCTCTCCTTCAAATAGATGTAATTGATCCGTAGCTTGTCCTATCCGATCTTTTGCGAGTTTGCAGTAATCCTGATCAACCTCAATTCCGATACCATAGCGTTTGTTTGTGCATGCAGCAACTAATGTAGTTCCGCTTCCCATAAACGGATCAAGGATTGTGTCACCTACATAACTAAAGAGTTTAATACAACGACGCGGGAGCTCTATCGGAAAAGGTGCGGGGTGACCAATCCGCTTTTTACTTTCCCCGGGGAAGGTCCAGAGACCGTTTGTCCATTCTATGAATTCCTCTCGATTCATATCCGATTCACCACTTCCGCTTGTTTTTTTCCACTGATCTTTGTAGAGAATTACGATCAGTTCAACAGGAGCAATGACATAGGGTGCGGATGCTCTCATCCATGATCCCCAAGCAGTTCGCCTGGAGATGTTGCCTTCGTTCCATACGATGGTAGAGTGGTACTGAAACCCAGCAGCGGTTGCAAGCTTCGTCAAATCTGCCCCGACGTGCTGGTGTCCACCTTTATTCTTGTCTAATGGGATATTAAGGCAGAAACGTCCATCAGACTTAAGCCATCGAAAACAACGCGTGAACCATTTCTTGGAAAAAGCAAGATAGTCGGCATAAGAAAGGGCATCGTCATTTGAGTTATATTCTATATCAACGTTGTAAGGTGGTGACGTAACGATGAGGTCAACGCTGTCTTTTTTTATTGCTCGTGTAGTCAGGACATTTCCGTTGATTATTCTGAATTGCTCATTGGAAGAGATCACATCTTTCTCCTATGGACTAAGATAGGTGTTGAGAAATTTCTATATGCCAAATCGCACTCATATACTTCATTAAATTAGCATACCACAACAACGTGAAGTAAGTCAAGAACAAACGGAAAATCTGAAAGTAGTAAATCACCACTTCAATTTACGGTTAAAACCTTTACTTATAGGGATCGCGGCAAGTTCTGACAACTGATAGAGTATCCATGTTTCTTAGGAGATAAAGTTGGATAGTTGACAAGCCACGGAGTTCATTATATTCTATGAAAAGCAGTTGCGCTTTAGAATCAGTGATTATTAGGTCGCGCGATATGCCCGTTTACGTCATGTTCGTCGTAAGCGTCGAACACAGCTCGGCAGAAGGCGATCATTTTCTCATCACGATTTTGTAGAGCGGATTCATAAATATGTATAAAGAATCGCTTTCCCGCCTCCGTTTGCGTATAGTTTTTCTTCATATTGTTGTGGGTGATGCAAAGGGTCTCGCCGTTTTCAAGCGTGTTCGTTCCCCCTCTGGACTTCGGTATTTTGTGGTCAGCAGCAATCTCGACTCCATCCTCTTGGCCAAGATTACAAACAACACACCGATAGTTATCTCGTTGAAAAATAGCTTGTTTGACAGAAGGAGGAAACTCTTGTAAATCAGCTTCGTGATCGTAGTCCGGATCATATTTGAAGATACCCCGTCGAACTTTAATCAATTTTCCTATTTCAGCAAGCCTCCTGACAGCTCTCCGAACATCTTGTGGAGGGCTTTTGCCTTCGTTTTCCATGATATATTGTGCAGTTACCCACTCATCTACAGGTGCGTGTCTAAATTCTATTTTCGGGTGATTCATAAAAAAATTTAATATAAGTTCTTCAATTGTCTTTGCCATACTCACCTCTTTGACGGTAAAGGTCAGCGCGATAACCGTGGGCATCAGAATGTTCAGGGGCAAATTTTATTGTCATGCCAAAGTCCGCAATAGCTTTGCCGTACGCATCGTACTCTGCGTAAATTCTACCACGCTTGTAATAGGCATCGGCATAATCTGGCTTGAGTTCTATCGCTTTGGTATAGCCTGCGATGGCCTCGTCAAAATCAACTTTATCATCATAAGCACTGCCGCGTTTGTAATAGGCATCGGCATGATTGGGTTCCTGCTTTATGACCTCGCTAAAGTCTGCGATGACTTTATCATACTCATGTTTTTTGTAGTAAGCGATGCCACGATTGTAATAGGCCGTGGAATCAGTCCGGTCTTGCATTATCGCCTCCCTTTGCGTGTTTGGAAACCAGTTCAAGCACGATAGGTACTAATTCTGTGGGCACTTCCATCAGCGTAACAGATTCATCCTGAAACGCAGCCTCATCTTCAGCAACAGCTTCATCTTCCGTCTGATTTTCGTAATAATCAATGACCTTTTGCACACGTTCCTCATCCCAGCTAGGGGGAAATTTATTCTGTCTCATCGTCTGCCTTTCTTTGGTTGCTGTCGGCGGTAAGCCGTTAAAGGTTCCCTTAATTTTCAACGGCTTTGTCATATTCGCTTGTATCACGGTAGAGGGTGGCGCGATAGTTATATGCATCGGCATGCTCAGGGTCAAGTTTTATCACAGCGCTAAAATCCTCAATGGCTTTGTTATATGCATCTTTTTCAACGTAAATTTTACCGCGATTGTAATATGCATCGGCATAATCTGGCTTGAGTTCTATCGCTTTGGTATAATCTGCGATGGCCTTGTCAAAATCAACTTTATCACGGTAAACATTGCCGCGATTGTAATAGGCTTTGGCATAATTAGGTTTCAGCATTATTGCCTCACTGTAGTCTTTAATGGCTTTATCATGCTCTCCGATGTAACTATAGGCGTTGCCGCGTTTAATATAGTCTTCAACCCCTTTTGGGTTGAGGGTCAGGGTTGCAGTGTAAAGTTTAATGTATCCTTCAGCGTCTTCCCTATTTTCAATTAGGAGCCGAGGGGTACCACCATTTAACTCTTGGCAGATTCTAGTAAACCCGATCAATCCAGCAACTCCGAGTCTATCAACAAGGGCTTGACTTCCGATCTCATAAACCTCAGTATCTGTCATTTTTCGGATTTCGCTTTGAGGTGCAGCAAATCTTTTGGCGCGTGCGCGTTCTTCTGCTTCTCTTGCTGTCCGCCCATCTTGGATCTGTTTGACGATAGTGTCAATATCAGGTTGGTTGGCTAACAATTTATGCCGGTCGACGGAGTAATCGCCTTTACCGGGTTTGCAATACCGAATAAACCGTTGCACCTGAGAGGCACCGAGTTTATCCGTAAGGACTTTACGACTTATTTCATAAAGTTCATCATCTGTCAGTTCTATTGCGTTCATTTTCTGTTATTTCCTGAAGCCATGTATAAGGATTTTCAACATGGACGTGAAGTTGTGAAGCATCGCGTTTCGCTTTTCTAAGCAATTTGTCGTCTGTTGTGAGAAAGACATCCACAGAACCGCTTTCAGAGCAGGCGAGATGCAAAGCGTCCAACTCTCCAAAGCTTAATACTTCAAGTTGTTTAGATCTTGATTTTTCACCAATTCCAACGGAAACAGCCTGACGCCCTTCAGTCAACCACCCTTTGATGCGGAGACGTTGATCCAAGTCAGGGATACGATTTATCTCAAAGATCAAAGCATCACTGGAGATCCAGTCCCAACGCCCCGCACGAAACTGAGAAATGATCGAATCAATAGCTTCGGTTTCTTGCCGGATTCGAGTTTGCGTTTGACTGTCAAAAAAACGGTTCAAGCAACATGTATCAAGATAAATTTTCCAAGGATGCAAATTGTGCTGCACAAGTAGATCCAGACTCCGAAACGTGAAACAAAGTAGAATACTTTAATAGGTTAGTATGTCACAACAAAGGAACAGATCAGAGGCATTCAATTTTCAAATTGTCTAAATGCACGTCGCATCCGTAAATGCCTGACGTGCCTTGCTCCATTTTCATTTTACGCGGGTCCAAGTTGTTCTGTAAGTTCCTTAATCCCAAGTTCATAAATCTCAAGATCTGTCATCTCTAAAATGTCCATTCTCTGTTTCCCGTAACCATATATATGGCAAATCAGTTTGCACATGTACATCCAAACCCTGTTTGGGAATATTGTGTAAATTGTTTGGTGGGCAATTACCTACATGCAATTATATCATAATATACGTTCAAATCACAAATTGTTTCTGTTCCGCAAAAAGGGTGTGTAAAGTTTTTGTCAATTGTCGTCTGAATTCGGTTCGCTTATGGGTTTCTGCGGATTTCTTCAAGTTCACCGGAAATCTCAGATTTTCACGGATTGAGAAATGCTTGGCGATTGAGCTCGTTAGGGCGCAAGCTAACAGCATACGCTACAAAAGAGCAGTTCTTATCGAACAGGGACTGTTAGATTTTTCGGTTCGTTGGGGTGCCAGCTAACAGCGGACACTACAAAAGAGGATGTGCTACGAAATCGCTCCAAAAACTTTACAGCCCTCCGAAAAAATATAAATTTCACGAATACATAAAAATATGGTATACTACAACTAACCGTAACCCAAAGATTCCATCCCTTCATTAGGAGCAAAGAGATGATGTTCCCAACGATTGAAGCACAGATACAACTCCAGACACCACCAACGTGGGCAGTGCTTGAACGTGAACTTATTGACAAAATCAATGACGCAGCGCCGCAGGTTTTGGAGAAATATACACGTCCAGATGGAACGTTGTATTGGCCGACACATCCAGATTTTCAGAGCATTGATGGACTCGACGATGCTTATGAGAGTTTCCATAACTGGCCCCTGTTCTACATGCTTGGGGGAGACGCGCAGTTCTTGGTAGATGCGCAAACCGAGTTTGAGGTTATTACGAAAGATATGACACGATTCGGCTCAGGACACGGCTACCCGATGGTCGTTAAAGAGTATCAACCGGGATATGACTGGTTTCATCAAAGTGAAGGTAACTATCTGTTTTATATGCTGTGCATGGCGGATCCGTCACATACAGAGAATATTGAACGCGCGATACGGTTCGCAGGATTCTTTATGAACGAAGACCCTGATGCACAGAATTACGATCCAGAACACAAAATCATCAAGTGTGCGATGAACGGTAGTAAAGGACCCGCGTTTTGGATCCTTGAAAGAGAATCTTTTTATCCGTCAATGGGTTACAATTTGCCGTTTATTGATGTTCCGGGCTGCACAAGTCGGGATGTGATGCTGGAAAGCGAAGAATTGCGCGATCTGATGGGGCGAATTATCTATGAACGACAAGGAAAAGGGGACGCGGTCGGCAATCTCGCTGCAACGACGCTTGCTACCAATGCATATATGTTCACAGGTGAAGAAAAATATCAAGCATGGGTTCAGGAATATGTTGATGCTTGGATTGCACGCACAGCAGAAAATGACGGGATTGTGCCGGATAACGTTGGGCTTTCGGGCATAATCGGTGAGCATATAGATGGTAAGTGGTATGGTTCACGGTATGGCTGGAGTTGGCCCCATGGGTGGCATAGCGTTGGTCAGGCGGTTAGTGTTGCTGCACAGAATGCGGCACTCCTCCACAGAGATTTAACTTATATGGACTTCCCGCGTTCCCAGATTGATGTTCTCATACAGCACGGTATAGAACACAACGACCAACTCTATGTGCCGCAGAAATATGGTGACCCTGGAATTGCAAACTATACGCCTGGTCCGTGGATGCAGTATCCGATAACAAACGAGGATGGCACTGTTCTACAGATTGATGGTTGGTTTGAATTCATGCCGATGCATCCTTCTGATGTAGCGCATCTTTGGGCGATGTCAATGGATGATGCTGACCAAGACCGCGCGAAACAGATCGCAAAAAAGACGGGGTCGAAATTTGACATTA
Organism: Candidatus Poribacteria bacterium; assembly: GCA_022827225.1. Lineage (GTDB taxonomy): Bacteria > Poribacteria > WGA-4E > WGA-4E > WGA-3G > WGA-3G. The sequence continues at coordinate 7,051 of JAJDTJ010000106.1, forward strand.
ACGCATGGCATCACACTAAGGATAGTGGTGGTCGCGATGGCGGGTGGTTGGCGTATATGCGAGGTGATTATCCTGAATATCCAGAATCAATCCTCAACCATAACATATCACAAGTTGAACAACGACTCAACTACATGGAGAATGATGAGGAAGATCCAGCGGGATATGGAGACGCTTATTTCCAGAGGCGCAACCCCGTTACGTGTGAAGGACTCGTGCAGCTGACCTGCGGCGGTCCGTTGCCACACTACAACGGCGGATTGTTCGTGACGCGGGTTCGGCATTTTGATGCCCAGCAGAAGCGACCGGGACTCCCACCGGATGTCGGTGCCTTGGTTACCGAAATGACAGCGGACACCGCCAGCCTGCAGCTTGTCAATCTCAGCACCACAGAACCGCGGGATGTCGTTGTGCAAGCGGGTGCAATGGGTGAACACAACTTCACTTCAGTGAACGTTAACGACGGTCAGAATAGGGACACCGTCTCGGTCAACGGGATGTTTCTTCACGTCCATCTACCACCCTACACACAAATCGACTTGGAATTAGGGATGCAGCGTTTCGTGAATGCGCCATCATATAGGCAGCCGTGGTGAAACAAGGGATATTGAATAAGTGTTGATGTTGTTCTATGCACCTAAAGATCCTTGAGTGTTCCTTTCTCTTTTTCTTCAAGAGCCTCAGCAATTAGGAAATCCAATTTTCCTGCGTCTGAATCCGCTTCGATTTCTTGATCCCATTTTTCCCAATCTAATTCGTTGAACCACTGCCGTAATTGTTTGTATTCAGCTTCAGGAAGCGCGAGAATTTGTTGTTGAATTTTCGTAAGACGTGACATTATGCTTTCTCCTTTTGTTACAAATTGTCTCATAAATATGAGATTAGCACCTCACCAACGAAGGAACATAAAACTTATACCCAACGTTCAACGACAACCTTCTTCTGTGTAAAGAAATCTACGGCATCCCAGCTCTGACCGTGTAGGTCGCCGAAGAAGCTGTCCTTCCAACCGCTGAATGGGAAGAACGCCATCGGTGCGGCGACACCGATGTTAATGCCGATGTTTCCGATCTCTGCTTCATACCGGAACTTGCGTGCAGATGCGCCGCTCCGTGTGAAAAGACACGCCATATTGCCGTAGCTGCCGCTGTTGATCAGTTCGATGGCATCGTCAATGGTTTCGACGTGAATGAGTCCTAAAACGGGTCCGAAGATTTCAGTTTTCGCGATTTCGCCTTGTGGGTTGAGGTTGTTGAGGATTGTCGGACGGATGAAATTTCCGTTTTCGCCGCCGGGTATACTCGGATACCTTCCATCAACGAGGAGCTGCGCGCCTTCGTCTGTGCCTGCCTGAATTAACCCTTCGATTCGTTTCCTGCTTTCAGGCGTGATAACGGGTCCCATTTCGATCCCGTCTTCCAACCCGTTGCCGACGACCCGATTGGTGGCGGTGTCTGCGATGGCTTCAGTGAACCAGTTCCGCGCGGCACCGACTGTGAGTGTGAGCGATGCGGCGAGACAGCGTTGACCGGCGCACCCGAACGCGCTCTCTGCTGTGGCGTTGATGGTGAACTCGGGATCGGCATCGGGGAGAACAATCAACGGATTCTTGGCACCGCCTTGGCATTGGACGCGCTTCCCGTTCGCAGCGGCTTTCGCATAGATGGCTTTCGCTGTTGCAGTTGCCCCGACGAAGCTGATGGCACGAATGTCCGGGTGCGTCAAGATGGCATCTACAGTCTCACGTCCGCCGTTGACGAGGTTAACCACACCTTTCGGAAGTCCTGTCTGTTCAAGGAGTTGGAACACCTTTTGCATCGTGATGGGTACTTTTTCGGACGGTTTGACGATGTAGGTGTTGCCACAGGCGATCGCATAAGGTAGAAACCAGAAGGTAATCATTCCGGGAAAGTTAAAAGGCGCGATCGCAGCGCAAACACCGACGGGTTGACGAATCATGAATTCATCAATACCGGTTGCGATATCCTCAAGGTTTGTGCCTTGCATGAGCGTTGGGATACCGCAGGCGACCTCGACGTTTTCGATGGCGCGTCGCATTTCGCCCCTCGCCTCATCAAGTGTTTTGCCGCACTCCAACGTGATCGTTTTGGCGATGTCATCCAGATTTTCTTCAAGCAGATTTTTCAAGGTAAAGAGGTATTGGATGCGTTGGACGGCAGGTGTCCGTCGCCATTCATGGCCTGCTGCGGCGGCAGCGGTCGCGGCTTGATGAACCTCTTCGGTCGGTGAAAGTGGGACTCGCGTGAGTACCTCTCCTGTTGCTGGGTTTGTAACATCAAGCAGTTCATTTGCTGTCGATTTCTGCCATTCGTTATCAATATAGTTTGGCAGCGGTGTCTGTACCGTGGGTACGGCGCTTGTGCCATTTTTGAGAAGATTGGTTTCAGGCATCTGACATCCTCCGTTAATTTTGGTTTCCGAAGAGTTCGAGTACCTTCAACTGGTCCATAGCGGCGACGATCTGTGGGTCGTGCTCGAGTTCATCTTGCGGTGTTTCTGTGATCTGTGCGAGTGCGTATTTAAGTCCGCGGTCGCTGAGGACGATCTGTTCTTCTGTGAGTGCGTCGCTTAAGCGTTGGTAGTTCCGTCGGAGTCTTGCGGCTTGTTCGTCATCGCTTGCTGCGTGTTCAGCATCAAAGAGTTTGTTTAGCACGTCGTCGCCGTTCTCATCAATAAAGGTTTTAAGCTGCTCATGGTTTCGGAGTTTCAGATGCATCTGTTGTTCGGAACGGCTGAACCATTCGATTTCAACATCGGGTATAATACCAATTTTCTCGATGTCGCCGCCGCTGGGTGTATAGTAGCTTGCGACGGTGAGTTTGACGGCAGATTTTCCATTGCTGAGTCGGAACACGCGTTGTACAGATGCCTTTCCGAAGGTTTTTTCGCCCATGACGAGTCCACGTTTGTGGTCTTTCACAGCACCGGCGACGATTTCAGAAGCGCTTGCGCTGCCGCCGTTGACGAGGACAATCAGTGAAAAGTTTTCCCGTTTAGTACCTTCCACCTCGAAGTTTTCACGGGATCCGGGTCCCTTGCCTTGACTATAGACAACGAGTTGACCGGGGGTGAGGAAATCGCTTGCAATATCGACAGCTGAGGAGAGCAGTCCACCCGGATTGAAGCGGAGATCGAGGATAATACCGCGAACATTCTCTGCCTTGAACGTGTCAAAGGCGTTATCCACATCATCTGCTGTTGTATTGAGAAATTGATTGATTTTGATGTATCCGATGTTATCGCCGATAATATTCTGTTCAACACTGGGGATTCGGATGACATTGCGGGTGATAGTCAGTTCAATCGGTCGGCTCTCGTTTTTGCGAATAATCGTAATTGAGACCGAAGTTCCGGGTTCACCACGTAGCCGATCGACAGCATCGCTCAAGGACATCGTTGCGGTGGATTCGTCTTCGATATGGCTGATAATGTCGCCACTTAGAACACCTGCGAGTGCAGCAGGATTGTTTTTAAAGGGTGTAATCACGGTCAACATATCTTCACGAATGCCGATTGTCATACCGAGTCCGGCATATTTACCTTGGTTCTCTGTTTGAAAGGCGAGATAGTCCGGGATGAATTGGCTATACGGGTCCAATTTGCGTAGCATGCCGTTGATGGCACCTGCTATAATCTCTTGATTATCGGGTGTCTCAAGATGGTAATCTTTGATATGACCCAAGATTTCAGAAAAGAGTGCAAGGTGTTCCAGCACTTTGTCGTCAGATTTCTCTGCTGTATCTTCCGAACCCGAAGTCGGTTGGAGAGAGAAACAGATAAGAAATACAGACATCAAGATGTAAAAACAGAATTTAGGTAAAGCGTTCAATTGAGAATTTATCGTTAGCAGTTTCATTTTTTCTCCTTCCAGTGGTCCGTTTTGGAAACGTATTGTAAAAGCGTCTGCCTCGGTTTTCTGTCCACGATTTATGAGATGGATTCTGAACCGAGTTAGTAAAGCATATTTCGTAGTCGTCGGATGTTTGGAATGCGAAAAGCGATAAAGGCAGCGACTGCGCCGTAAAGTAGGTCGATCAGACTCATCCGTTGCTGCATCAATTCCCAGATGGATTGTCCTTTAAAGAGTGTTGTCGCGATCGGCATCGCTTGTTGTAATGACATGTTGTTTTCGTTGCTGAGCTGCTCGGCGATTTGTGCCACTGCGTTCCATTGGACATCGAGATATTTCCCGATAAAGATACCGAATATTGCGAAAACTGCGGCACCGGCACCGACAAGCCGCCATGTTGTCTTTGTGTCTTGTGATAGGCTGCGGCTGCTTGTTAGGAGCATCCCCGCGCCGGTCAGGACGCCGATACCGATAGCGACGAAGCCAGCGGTGTGTCCTGTCCATTGGATATATTTTGCCCAGAGTACACCGCCGAGTACTGCGCCAAAAAAGCCACCAAACGGTGCTATTACAGTGTTCATCGTTAACCAACTCCATTCGTTTGGATTTTCGGTTTTTGCTGGTGGTGTTCGGTGTTCTGCTCAAAGGTGTAAGCGACACGCAGGACGTTTTCTTCTGCGAACGGTGCGCCGAGCAGTTGTAACCCGACTGGCAATCCGCTTTTCACAAGGCCGCACGGCACAGAGATACCGGGCAATCCGGCGTGGCTTGCCGGCGTTGTCATCACATCGGAAAGATACATCTGTAGTGGGTCCGCGATCCGCTCGCCTATTTTGAACGCTGGCGTAGGTGAAGTCGGTGTTGCGATAACGTCTACCTTCTCAAATGCGGCATCAAAATCGGATTTTATCAGTGTCCGTACTTTTTGTGCTTTTTTGTAGTAGGCATCTTGGTAGCCTGCACTGAGCGCGAAGGTGCCGAGCATAATCCGACGTTTGACCTCTTCACCGAACCCTTCGCTTCGAGTCTTCTTGTACATAGAGATGAGGTCTTCCGGGTTTTCGTTGCGGTATCCGTAGCGGACCCCGTCGTATCTTGCGAGATTCGCACTCGCTTCAGCGGGTGCGATGATATAGTATGTGGCAATCGCGTATTCGGTATGCGGTAGCGAGACCTGTTCAACGGTTGCTCCGAGTCCCTCAAGAACGGCGATAGCGGCATGCACGCTGTCAGCAATCTCTGTGTCTAATGCCTGCGTGAAGTACTCTTTCGGTACCCCAATTTTTAAGCCTTCTACGTCGTTGATGAGGCTCTGCGTAAAGTCTGGCACGGGGACATCGACGGAAGTTGCATCCATTGTGTCGCTTCCGCAGATAGCGTTGAGTACCAAGGCACAATCGGTAACATCCTTGGTGAAGGGACCGATTTGGTCGAGTGAAGAAGCGAATGCGACGAGTCCATAACGCGAGACGCGTCCGTAAGTCGGTTTCATGCCGACGACGCCACAGAGTGCTGCGGGTTGACGAATGGATCCACCGGTATCTGAACCGAGCGAACAGACAGCGGTATCTGCGGAGACAACTGCGGCGGAACCGCCACTTGAACCGCCTGGAATCGTATCGAGGTCCCACGGGTTGTGCGTGATCTGGTATGCCGAGTTTTCGGTAGAGGAACCCATAGCGAACTCATCCATGTTCGTTTTACCGACCATGACGACCCCTTGCTCGTGGAGTTTTGTCATGACAGTTGCATTGTATGGCGGAACGAAGTTTTCAAGGATTTTAGAGCCGCATGTCGTCCGTACGCCTTTGGTACATATCACATCTTTAATGGCGATTGGGATTCCAGCGAGGGGTGGCATCTCATCCCCGTTTTGAAATCCGGTGTCGGCGTGACTCGCCTGTTCCAAAGCGCTATCCTTTGTCAGTGTCAGATAACCTTTGACGTGTGGTTCGACTTCAGCGATACGTTCATAGACAGCCTCAGTGAGTTCCTGAGCGGTGATTTCTCGTGCTTTGAGTTTTTCGTGTAAGGCGTGCGCCGTCAATTCATGTAGCATTTTTAATTATTCAATCTGGGCACCGTTCCAAATGTAAAGCAGTGGAGCGACGCGCGAAAGTTTATGGTTTAAAAATTTAATGGCTGCGGTCGACCACTCTGGGTACACCGAAATATCCCTCTTCAGCTTCAGGTGCGTTTGTGAGGACTTCCTCGCGCGGGTAGGAGGGTTTAACGGCATCTGGTTTAGCGACGTGACGTGCGCCATCTTCTGAGCCTAAGATAAAAATTTGGTGTGGATGGATGTGCGAAGTTGGTGGCACATCATCTGTTTCAAGTTCATTGAGTTTCCCGATATAGTCGAGAATCCGGGCGAGCTGCTCGGTAAAGTGTGCTGTCTCTTCGTCGTTAAATTCGAGGCGCGCCAGGTTTGCGACGTGGCGTACGCCATCTACGGTAATCGTGGTTCCCATTTTTCGTAATATGTCTCCTTATTAATCAGATATTGTCAATGGGGTAAGCGATGTGTCCAATTCCTTTGTCATACCGACACGACTAAATCGAACGGTGATATGAACATCTCGTCCTGCGCCGCTGACTTTTGTTACCTTACCTCTGCCAAATTGCGGGTGATGAACAATCTGATTGACGTAGTAATCGGCTGCCTCGTCTGGGATTTCCTCGTACAAACCGTCTGATTGTCGGAATGGGGAGCGGTAGCGATCAACAGGTTTGATGAGGTATTCTGGGATTTCAGAGATAAAACGCGACGGTGTACGGTACTCTCTGTCGCGATAGGTTCTTCGTGCGCTGGCGTGTGAAAGATAAAGTTGTTCCATCGCCCGTGTGATGCCGACATAACAGAGTCGGCGTTCTTCCTCTAATTCGGATTCCGTACTGATGGAGCGTTGATGCGGTAGGTATCCCTCTTCCATGCCGACGATAAAGACGAATGGAAATTCCAAGCCTTTGGCACTGTGCAGGGTCATCAATGTCACGAGATCGGTGTTATCTGTCTCCATGGTATCTATATCTGCGATGAGTGCGACGTTCTCCAAGTAATCCGAGAGACTCGGTTCAGGTGCGTTGTGTTCATATTCGATAACGGCGTTAATGAGTTCTTCAATGTTTTCGACGCGATTTTGCGCTTCGATGGAGTTCTGTCCCTCTAAATTTTTGAGATAACCGGTGATCTTCAAGGTATAGTCGAGTGCGTCGGCTGGTAAGGTCATTGCGTCAAAGTCGTCGAAGGCTTCGGCGAAGCGTTGTACTTTTGTCTGGATGCCGCGGCTAATGGTATCGACTTCATCAACACGTTGGATCGCTTCAAAGAGCGGGATACCTTCGTTCATCGCAAAATCGTTGAGCCGTTCAACGGTTGTGGCGCCGATCCCCTTGGCATGGTTGTTGATGCTGCCCGATATATTAATGATACGTCGGAGGCTCATGGAGTCGTTGGGGTTACACATCACGCGGAGGTATGCGAGGAGGTCCTTGACTTCCATCCGGTCGTAGAAACCGACACCGCCGACGATCTGATACGGGATGTTTGCGGCTCGGAACGCTTCCTCAAAGATACGGGATTGTGCGTTGATCCGATAGAAGATCGCAAAGTCTTTGTAATCCACGCCTTCTGCGTGCCAATCTTCGATTTTCGTGCCGACGAATCCCGCCTCGTCGTTCTCGTCCATCGCTTCGTAACAGGTAATCTGTTCTCCGGCATCCTGTTCGGTCCAGAGTTTTTTCGGTTTTCGTGCCTTGTTATTTTGGACGACACTCCACGCTGCGTCCAAGATGTTTTGCGTGGAACGGTAATTCTGCTCTAAACGGAGGACGCGGGTGTCTGGATAGTCTTTCTCGAAATCGAGGATATTCCTGATGTCTGCCCCGCGAAAAGCGTAGATGGACTGGTCGTCGTCTCCAACAACACAGATGTTCTGTTTCGGACCCGTTAGCAGATGTACCAATTCGTATTGGCATCGGTTGGTGTCCTGATACTCGTCAACGAGGATGTACTCGAATTTGTTTTGATAAAACTTGTGTGTCTCGGAATTCTTTTTAAGGAGGTCTACAGCAAAGAGGAGTAGATCATCGAAGTCGAGGGAGTTGTTGAGACGCAGTGCTTCTTGATAAAGCGGATAGACTTTCGCGACGATGCTTTCAGAATAACCGTCAGCTGTTCTGTGATACTCCGTTGGCGAGATGAATTCATTCTTTGCGCGACTTATAAGACTGAGGATGGAGCGCGGGTTGTATTGCTTATCGCTATAGTTGAGTTGTCGGAGGACATCTTTAACGAGTGTGGCTTGTTCACCTGTATCGAAGATCGTAAAATCGCGGGTGTAGACGTGTTTTTTCGATTGCCCTTCATTGGGGTTCAATTTCTCAATATCTCGGCGCAAGATACGTGCACAGGTTGCGTGGAAGGTTGAGACCCAGAGTTCTCGGCTAACGCCGTCCTCCACGAGTACATCGAGCCGATCTTTCATCTCTCTCGCTGCCTTGTTTGTGAAGGTCACAGCGAGGATACGGTATGGAGAGATGCCGTGGTGTTTGATGAGGTAGGCGATGCGATGCGTAATGACGCGCGTTTTGCCGCTCCCTGCACCGGATAAGATGAGAAGCGGTCCGTTGACGTGCTGGACGGCTTCACGTTGGACATCGTTTAAGGAACTTAATAGATTATCGCTCAATGTTTATCCTTTGCTTCGTCGTATTTTTAGAGGAGTAGGAGACCCAATACCGTTGGGTTTCCGTAACATGCTTGCAAGCGGCGCGACACGCCCCTAACTTCATTTTACAAAGTATATACGATTTGGATTAATTTTGCAAAGGAAATTTCGGAAGCGCAATCTCTTAAGTGCGGATACATCTGCCATTATCGCTCGCTAATGCTTTCACGTTTTACGCTTTCTTGAATAACAGGGACGATTGACTTCAATTTTTGCGCCACGAAGGCGTGAAGGCTCATTCCTGATTTCGAGGCTTCGTGTGTCAAGGCGCGGTAAATCTGCGGATCGATAGGTACATTGACGGGTGCCTCGTGCTCTTGCCGAGTAGGTGCTTTCGGAATGGGTTCCTGATGTTTTTGATAACTTTCCTTAACACCTTTCCAAGCGAGGGCGAGTTCTTTCAACGCCCCTTCTGGTGTATCTGAAAACGCTGATACATTCGGCATTTCAACAAAGTGAGCTAAGTAATCGCCATCTTCGTCAAGAAATATGTTCACATTGAATCCATCAAACACATCTTTATTCATAAAGAGCACACCTCTGTCAGGTAAGATATTCCTTCAGGAACTGCCCTGTGAAGGAGGTTTCAATGGCTGCGACTTCTTCCGGTGTGCCGCAGGCTAAGACTTTCCCGCCTTTATGTCCACCTTCTGGACCGAGGTCGATGACATAATCTGCGGTTTTGATGACATCCAGATGATGCTCAATCACAATCACGGTATGCCCGGTATCGACGAGGCGGTTGAGGCTGTCGAGAAGTTTTTGTACGTCGGCGATGTGGAGTCCTGTCGTCGGTTCATCTAAGATGTATAGGTTATGCTTGCTGCGCTTGAGTTTACCGAGTTCGCTTGCCAATTTTACCCGTTGTGCTTCGCCCCCGGAGAGAATTGGGGCGGGATGCCCGATTTGGAGGTATCCCATACCGAGTTGGTTTAAGACGCTCAACTTATGGTTAATCAATCGCTGATCGGCGAAGAATTCTACGCCTTCCTCAATAGACATATTAAGGATCTCGGAGATATTCTTACCGTTGTAGGTAGCGTCGAGCGTATCTTCGTTGTAGCGTGCGCCTTTACAGGTCGGACAGACGACCTCGACATCCGGCATAAAGTGGAGTTGCGTTGTGATGGTGCCTTCACCGTGGCACTCTTCGCACCGTCCACCTTTGACATTGAAACTGAATCGTGAGGCGGTGTAGCCTCTCGAAACTGCGAGCGGTGTGCTGGCAAAGAGTTTGCGGATATTGTCGTAGAATTTGATATAGGTAGCAGGGTTGGAGCGCGAGGAACGTCCGATAGGAGATTGATCGATGCTAATTACATCGTCAACGTGCTGGTGTCCGTCAAGTTCATCATGGTTGCCGTAGAGCGTCCTGCTGTCGTGGTAGATAGAATGCAATCTCTTGTAGAGTATTTCGTTGACGAGGGTACTCTTACCGGAACCGGAAGCACCGGTAATACATATAAATACGCCGAGCGGAATATCGACATCAATATTATTGAGGTTGTTTTCTCTGGCGCCGGTAATGCTAATGAATTTACCGTTCGAGGCGCGGCGTTGCTCTGGCAGTGGAATCTCTCGTCTTCCGCTCAAATAGAGACCTGTCAGAGATTCGGGACAGTCGAGTATCGTTTCAAGTTCACCTTGAATGACGACTTCCCCGCCGTGTACACCGGGTCCCGGTCCGAGTTCGATGATGTGATCGGCGGCACGAATGGTGCTTTCATCGTGTTCAACGACGATAACGGTGTTGCCGATGTCCCTTAATTTTCGTAAGGTCTCTATCATCTTCTCATTGTCTTTCGGGTGCAGCCCGATACTCGGTTCATCGAGGACGTAGAGCATACCCATCAATCCGGAACCGATCTGTGTAGAGAGACGGATCCGCTGCGATTCGCCGCCGGAGAGCGTTGCGGAACGACGGTTAAGGTTGAGATAATCAAGTCCGATACCGAGGAGGAGGTTAATCCGGATGGCCAATTCACTGATAACGCGGTTGCCAGCCTCTCGCTGTTTTTCGGGAATATCTGTGATGGCTAACAAGAAATCTCTTAATTCCTCGAAATGCAGTTCTCCAACTTCGTGGATGGTCTGACCGTCAATAGTAACGAGGAGTCGCTGCCGTTTGAGTTTTGCGCCATTGCAATCTGGACAGGTGCGTTCTACCATTACCTTTCGGAGATACTCCTCCATGCCGGAGTGTGCTTCTCCGCGTTTTCGGTAGTGGCGATAGTGTCTATCAATTCGGGTAACGATGCCGTCGAAACGGATTTTTCTGCCGAGGTGACGTTTTTCGACGGGACGTGCGCCTTCAGGTTGGCGGATCGGGAATTCTTCGCCGTGTGTGCCGTGATAGAGGATGTCAATGATGTTTTCTGGCAAATCTGCGAAAGGTGTGTCTAGGTCAAATCCGTAATGTGCGGCGAGGCTGTACATCGTCCTACCGTCCCATCTATCGGGGTCGTAGTTGAAAGCTTGGTGGACGAACGCGCCCCCGGCGATACTTCGGGTCTTATCAGGGACGAGGAGGTTTGGGTGTACCTGTAAATAGGTGCCGAGTCCTGAGCAGGTTACACAGGCGCCGCTCGGTTCGTTAAAAGTGAAGTGATGGGGTCCGAGTTCAGCCATGATAACGCCGTGTTTCGGGCATCCGAACCCTTCGAGTTGCTGTATAGCGTCCGCGTCAGCGTCTTCAGGGAGCTCGACATCGAAACGCATGAAGCCTTCACCGACGAGCATGGCGTGTTCAAGAGAGGCGAGGACCTGTTTATCAATATCCTTTTTGACGTAGAATTTGTCAACAATAACTTGTAGATCGTATTCCTCTTCTGGATCGAGTTCGATTTCCTCGCTGATGTCGTGTTCAATACCGTCGATTCTGACGTGCCTGCACCCTTTTGTACGGATGTCGTCAAAGAGGTAGTCGTAATCTTCGCCGTAGATTTTGAAGACGGGTGCGTGAATCTCGACTTCGGTATCTTCTGGCAACGCGAGCATCCGTTCGAGTATCTGATGGTGTGAACGGATAGGAATCTCAACGCCGCAGTAGGGACAGTGTGCGATCCCGATAGTTGCGAACAGCATACGGAGATAGTCCTGCAAATCGGTCATCGTTCCGACGGTGGAGCGCGGGTTCATCGTGATCGTTTTTTGTTCGATAGAGACGACGGGGGATAACCCGTCAATGAAATCGACATCCGGTTTTTTGAGTTGTGTGATAAAGCGTTTGGCGTAGGTGGACATCGATTCCAGGAATCTGCGCTGTCCTTCGGCATAGACGGTATCAAAAGCTAATGAAGACTTACCGGAACCGCTGATACCGGTAACCACGACGAGCTGGTCTCGGGGGATTTCGAGTTCAATATCTTTTAGATTGTTTTCTCGCGCACCTTTAACGGCGACAGTCTGTCTCATGCGTTCCTCCTACGAGGGGTTGTTAAGATTTAGTGGGGTAAAATGGCTGTTTTTTATCCGATATATCCGAATGGACATCCATTAATTTAACGAAATTAAATGCAAAATCGGAACGAATTATTCTGGCAAACTATTTAAAAAAAAACTATATTGTTGTCAAAATTGCGTCTGTCCTAAACAGGACTTACGCAATTTTGACGATATGACGTTCCATTAGCGGGTGAACCCTGGAAAAACAGAAACGTTCTCAGTGAACAGGAGACCAACAGCCTATTCTACAAAAGAGCAACCTGCGTAAGTCCTACTAAAAATGTTACACCTGTGTAACATTGGCTATAGATTGGTTATCGGTATAAACTTAGTCGTTGTAAGGGTTTAGAGGCAATTTTGCTGTTGCTTTTCGTTTTGGAAAAAAAAAATAAATTGGCGAAAAGTGTAACATTTTGTTGTCAGTAAGTCGTCGGCAAGGCTTTATTTTTTCTATCCGGTTTTGCGGGTGATCATCGGAATCTACGCGCTATCCCTTTCGTGCTTTATATATTTTTATGCTAATTTGAGTTTATGTATATATGATAACATATATAATCTGAGAATTCAAATTTATTTTTTCAGGACGGATGCAAAGGGGTTATGTCAAACGTTATTGCGTAAGTCCTATAATTTTCGCCGCTATAAGAACGGATTATTTGCGTCGTAATAGTAGGCGGGTTCCTCTACGGCAGTTTGGCTGTCCTTTGTTAAGCGGACCGGTGCAGAGAATTGCTCAATGACATATTTTTCTGCGAGCCATTCACATGCCAATTCGAGTGCGAGTCCGCGTTTGCCGAAATGCATATAGAGGTCGGTTATCGTGCGTTCATCGCCTGATTCTTCCAAGAAATCGAGGAGCGGTCTAAACAACATCTGTAGATTGTCTTCGAGATACGTATCTACCTGCTCAAGTGCGTTGCGGAGCATCGCTTCGTCTTTCGGTTTGTCTATTAGGTCTGTGAAAACGGCAGTGAAAAAAGAGGGGTTGTGTTCGAGTGCTTGATAGATAACCTTCCGCCTCGGTGTTTCATTGTGCATGAGGGTCTCAATGCGTGCGAGTTCTCTGACAAGGTATGTTAGGTAGAGAAAGGTGTAATTGAGATCCTGTTTGAGGTGGAACCACTTTTCGGCTTTTGCGAGTATTGCTGTTGCACCGGCAGCGGCATTGAAAAGTTGGGAGTACATATCGCGTTCTGCGACTTGCAAACAGGACGGATCGCCAACCCTGAAGTTTGCGTCTCCATCTACAGAAAGCAGACTGTCTTTAGAAAAGAGGACACGGCTGTCGGCGAGGATCGAGTGAAGCGTGCTGCCTTGTAGGGTGCTGTCGAGCAGTTTTCTGTAATCGCCGCGGGTATAGAGTCGGACCCGGATGGGGATACCTTCCTCGATTAATTGGAACTGCCGCTGCTTGAATTTTGTTCCATCTCGGAGGATTAGGGTTATCTGAATGGTTGTCTTCTCCCAGACGTTATCTTCAGCGAGGTTGCTGGTGAGAATCGCTGCGAGGATGTACCGATCCTGTTCGAGGGTGTCTGTTATACTTTCGACTGCGCTTTGGATCTGTGCGTGGGTATCGGCTGTTAGATGTCCTTGAGAAGAATCGCGAGCCGAGCTCGCTCCTACACTGCCATCGTAATAGTAGGCGGGTTCTTCGACGGCGATCTGGCTTTTTGCCGTGAGTTTCATCGGCCTTGCGATCTGCTTAATAGTCCCTTTCCATGCCAACCACTGGCAGACCAGATCAAGGGATTCATCATCAAAATTTGGGAACCCTTCAGTGTCGTGTAATCCACGTCCTAAATCGGCGTTCAATTCGGTGAGGGTCCGCGGCGCCTTCTGCTCGGCGAGATAGTCGAGAACGGGTTGGAAAATAAATTGGCGTTCATCGAGGTAGTCGTTGATTGCATCGAGTGTGTCCTGAAGGACTGTCTCGTTTTTTTCGCAGTTGATGAAATCTGTATAGACGCGGTCAAAGAAATCGGGGTTATAACGGAGTGCGGGTTGGATGACCTCGCGGGCTGGGATTTCGTTGTTCAGTAGTACTTCTATGCGTGCTAACCCTTGTACGACGTTTAGGATCGATAGGAAACAGGTGAGGTCATCTTTATTGACGTAAAACTGTTTTTCGGCATAGACGAGGCTCGGCAAAGTACCAGCAATGACGTTGAGAAGTTGGAACTGTTTATCGCGTTCGCCGATATTATCGAGACTTGCGTTTTTGTCGTACCACTCTTGGATGGAGGCATCCCGTGAAAAGAGGAGCGTGCTGTGCGAGAAATAGGAGTGCATAAACGAGCCCTGTTGTGCACTCTCTATCGACTGCTTAAATGCGTTACGTGGCGTTATATTGGCGTGGATGTTTACGCCGTTTTCGACGAGTGAGAAGAAAGCTTGCGTCGGACGGATGGCATCTCTGCCGATGATTTCGACATCGAGGTCCGATTTCTCCCATACCTGTGCATAAGAGAAGCTGCCAGCGACAATCGCGGCGAGGATATAGGGATCCTTCTCAATCTTCTCAACGAGTGCGTCCACGGCTTCGTGGTACTGCTGTTCAATAGCGTCTTGGGATCGCATAGGGTTCTCCTATTTCGATGTATTCTGAAGCCGAATTTTGTTGCAACACATGTAAAGTTTTCTATTGTTAATTATACTATAAATCTGTTAAGAATGCAAGTAAATTTGACAAAAACTGTCAGTCAGCCATCGGCAGTCGGTAAAGGCGTTTTATCGTTTCACAATATATCAAACCGACACGACTTTTTGCAATAATTTTCTATTTATGCTAAAATTATCAACAAGTGTAACCCCGAAAACGGAGGAATGCGCGAGATGAAATGGATAAATTATGGGTGGCTTGCGATAATAGCGATGTTAATCAATGGGTCTGTTGTTTTCGCGATTCATGATGAAGATCAGGGACCTGAGAAGTTTGGGCGTTATGAATTCAAAGAGCAGGACATCAAAGCTGCGACGGATGCTTGTGATGCTGGTGGTAAGCCGGGCCCCGAATTCGTGCCGACAGTCCGAGACAATGAACCGAATTTAGCGCTTTTGAAAGCTGCGAAAGCAGAGGCATCTTCGCTGATAGTAGGATGGTGTCCGCAGCGGCACTGTACCGAATATCTCAACGACGGTTTCTATAACAACTGCCGAAGTTGGATTATCGGAAGCATACCGGGTTGGGCACAAGTTGATATCGGCGATGTTGCTAATGTCAACCGTATCATTTTCGGGAGTGATCATTCGCAGGGTTTCCTTGACAGGATGGCAGTGGATTTTGATATCCTTGTGGCGACAACAAAGGCTGACCCGGATTCCGCAGCGAATACGTGGGAGAAAGTCTACACGCACAAAGGGGATCCCGTCAGCGAGACGACTGAATTCACTTTTGATGATGTAGAGGCTCGATGGCTCCGTATCCATATCCGAACGAACGCTGGCACGCGGATTGACGAACTCGAGATTTACGGCGGAAGCGATCCGATGGCTGTTGATCCGAAAGAGAAATTTACGACAACATGGGCAAGGATTAAGGTAGAATAATCTCATTGACTGTAAGCACAGTTTTGGGAAAGGTGAGGTTGCGAGACCTCGTTGCCCCAAAACGGAAACTGTATCTAACATGCGGTGGACTAAAGCGCGAATAAGGAGACTAAAATTGCGATATACGATTTTTTCTACACTAATACTCGGGATCTTTGCTATCACCGGGTTTAATGTTAATGCCGACATTCTATTTCAAGACGATTTTGAAAGCGGAAAAATTGACGGAGGAAAATGGGCGCCACAAGCCAGTTGGATCATTGAAAACAATGATGACAATCACGATGCCCTCGGCAAAAAAGTGCTTGATGTATGGGGCGGTGGTGTTGGTCTCAGTGCTGACGATTTTCCAGAAGAATTTGACTATTACGCTGATTTTAAAACTATGGAAGGTGGCTTAACCGGATTCGTCTTCCATGGAGCGGACGGTAATAATATTTACATGCACCAAGTTTCCACCGCAGGCTCTGGACATACACCGCAGCATATTCGGTGGCACCGGCGAATCGGTGGCGGATGGGCAGCGGAACCTGGAGCGTTTGTAGACAAAGAGAATCGGGACCAGAATGTCTGGTATCGCGTCAAGTTTGAGATACGCAAGAACTACAAGTTTAAGGCATATCTCGGCGATGTCGGTGCGGAAGACGCGGACCTCACACTTGTCAGTGAGTGGACCGACGGTCAGAAATCGTTTGAGAAAGGGAAAATCGGGTTCCGGATGTCAGGCGGAAACCGGGCAGGCGAACACGCGCAGTACGATAACGTCGTCGTTGCTACACCCGGATTCGACATCTTCCCCGTTGAACCGAAAGACAAACTCGCGGTAACGTGGGGAAAACTGAAGGAATAGGATGTGAAGCTAACTGTTTAATAGTGGTCTTCGCGCAGCGCACTACATCTTAACATGGACGTGCAAACAACGTTCTACAGCGCAGCGCACATAAACGAGGCAAAAAATGCCTCAAAACAAAAAAGGAGAAAAAATAAAGATGCGATACGCACTCTTTTTGATGTTGATTTTGTGTGTAGGTATGGTTTCCGCGGATGTCCTGTTTGAGGACGATTTTGAGAGCGGAAACATTGACGATTCCAAATGGGCAGCACTCGGCACATGGTTGATTGAGGATAATGCTGAAGGTCACGGTGTCCTTGGTGAAAAAGTGCTCGATGTATGGGGCGGTGGCGTTGGACTTAGCGTCGATGATTTCCCCGAAGATTTCGATTATTACGCCGATTTCAGAGCTATGGATGGTGGACTTACAGGCTTTGTCTTCCACGGAACGGATGGTAATAACATCTATATGCATCAAGTCTCAACGGCGGGTTCTGGACATACACCGCAACATATCCGGTGGCACCGAAGAATCGGTGGTTCGTGGGCGGCTGAACCTGGGGCATTTGTCGATGGCGTAGACCGTGAGCAGAACGTCTGGTATCGAATCAAGTTTGAGGTGCGGAAGTACGATTTCAAAGCGTACATCGGGCCCGTTGGTGGTGCGGTAGGTGACCTGACGCTCGTGAGCGAATGGACAGATTCTGAGGGTGCACACGCTCAAGGCAAAATCGGTTTCCGGATGTCCGGTGGCAATCGGGCTGGTGAACACGCACAGTACGATAACATTATTATCGTTTCACCTAACTTCGATCCAACACCGGTTGAACCGAAAGGGAAACTCGCGGTAACGTGGGGAAACCTCAAAATACAATGAACTCTGAAAAATCGTTAGCGATAGGCATCATCGGTGCAGGTCGTATGGGTGTGCATCATCACAGGGCAGTTACCGACTACGGTGGACGTGTCGTTGCCGTACATGATGTGCGGCTTGATGCAGCACGCGAACTTGCAACGCATTCCGACACAGCACTCGCGACTACCGAATTAGATGCGTTTTTTGATGTAGAGATGGACGGGGTGGTGATTACGACACCACCCCCTGTTCGTTTTGAACCGATTCAGATGGCGTGCGATCGCGGTCTTCCGATGCTGATTGAGAAGCCGCCTGCCTTGGATATGGCTGAAGGCAGGAGATGTCTTGCCTGCATTCAGGAAGCGGGTGTTATCGCTGCTGTCGGATTCCAACTTCGTTATCATCCGCTCTATGAACGGTTGAAAACGTTAATCGCTACGGAGACGATACATCTCGTGCGGACAGTGTGTACGATTGATTATTACCTCACCTTCAGGATGCCGTTGTGGTTTCTGAAGTCTGAGATTAGTGGCGGTCCTTTACCGGAACAGGCGGTGCATGTATTGGATTGCGCACGGTTCGTTATGGGGAACCCGAAACCGGTGCAGGCGCATGCACTGGCGACGAAAAACATGGCGTTGGATCGGACAGAATTCGATGCGGAAAACGCCATCCAGATGACATATCAATTAGATAACGGTGTTTTCGGGGTACATACGAACCATTGTGGCACCGAAAAATTTTGTTTTGAGGTTGAAGTGCTCGGACCGCATCTGCGGTTACACGCGAATATGACAGACAATACTATTCACGGTTATCTTAACGGTGAAATCGTCAACGAACCGGTGGTTGGTGAGAATAGTTTGGAGTTGGACAAAACAGGTGCTTGGCTGCACGCCATTGAAACGGGTGATAGAACGCTTATCCGATCGCCTTTTGCCGATGCGATTGAAACACTCGCCTTAATTGATGCAGCTGTCCAGAGCCGGGACACTGGCAGATTTATCCGTGTGACGGAGCTATAAGGTAAATTAGAAAAACGCGAAGCTTGGGGCGAAGTGGAAGCGGATAGAAGGAAAATTTAAAAAATGATAGATTGGATCTATTTTCGGAACAGCTGAAACTCTTGTAAAAAAGTGCAAGAGTTTCTTGACACACACAGTGTAGAAGTAGAAAACCGGACGGATGCCCGAAAAGAACGGATGGATGCCGAAGCGGTATGGGCTTTAATGGGGAGTGCGGAGCAGATCGTCGTCGCGAAAGGGCAGCGTGTTGAAACTTTCGTGCCGTCTGAAGATGCGCAAGAACCGATTTTGAAAGCCGTACTGGGTCGTAGTGGTAGCCTGCGTGCACCGACAGTTCAGAGTGGAGATGTCTTTTTTGTCGGCTACAACGCTGCGCTTTATGAGAACCCACCGTTCGGCTAAATCCTACGAGGACGAAAACCGATGGCAACCATTGAAAAAATCTTGATTACCGGTGCAAGTGGATATTTAGCGCGATTTATCATTGACCGGTTACACGGCGCGTACCGGCTAACACTCACCGACATCGTTGAACCGGAGCGTATACCTGAGAATACGACTTTTATTCAGGCGGATGTGACAAACGCCTCTGAAATTGAAGCGGCGTGTGCGGATCAGGATGCGGTTGTGCACCTTGTTGCGTTGGTCCGAGGACGGTCTGGTAAACCTGCGTCGCTATTTGCTGATGTAATGGTGAAAGGTACATGGAACGTCGCAGAAGCGTGTGTGCAGCAAGGTGTTCGGAAATTGGTGAACATTTCAAGTATTTCGGCGTGTCCGCCTGCTCCGAGTGCCAAACTACCGTATGAGGTAAGCGACGATTTCCAATTCGGCCCTGGGGATCTCTACTATTCGCTTGCAAAGTATCTCGGTGAGCGGATCGGTGCAGCGTATCATCAGGCACGTGGATTGGATGTAATTCATGTCCGCCCTGGGGTTATCGCAGGAGATGGACAAAATCCGGGTCCGACGGCTCCAGATGTCGTAACGGGTCCGTGGTTTGTTTATGTAGATCCGCGGGACGTTGCGCAGTGCGTCGCTCGTGCGATTGAGACAGAGACGGTAAGTTACGGCGCGTATAACGCTGTCGCTGGACGCACGGATTCCCGTTTTTCGTGGCAACAGGCGGCAGACGATTTGGGGTATTCACCGGAACATAACTGGCCAGAGATTCCCGAGGACGAGACGTAAGGACGTTTATGACACCTGAAAACGATAAACCGCAATCAGAGAGTCCGGAACTGCGTGAGAAGATCGTCGCGCTTGATGCTGAACTCACGGAGGACTTCAAAGCACAATTTGTGGTATCCCCGTTTTTGTCGCGGAAAATTGTAAGTTTTCAAGGAAATAAGGATAAACCTGCGTATGGTTGGTACAAATACAAAGAAGCCTTCTCAGCAGGACTTGTCGAATATTTTCTCTGTAGTTACGCGGGTCGGATGTCAGGAAAGGTGCTTGATCCGTTTGCTGGGATAGGCACAACGCTGTTTGCTGCAAGCGCGCAGGGCATATCTGCAGACGGTATAGAATTGCTGCCTATTGGACAAGAAATTATCCCCGCACGTCTCTTAGCAGAACGAGAGGTGGCACCGGATGACATCGCGAAACTTGAACGCTGGATAACCGATCTTCCTTGGAAAGCGTCTTCAGAGAGGGTGCCATTTAGTAGCATCCGAATCACTGAGAACGCGTATCCTCAAGAAACTGTCGCTGCGATAGAACGATATAGGGGCGCGCTTCAACAGGAAAACAGCAAGATTCAAACGATTTTGCGCCTTATAAGCGGACACTGAAGGATATTAAATTATTTAAGGGTTCATGTCTTGAAATTCTTCCGACGCTTGAGACAGCCGTTTACGGTGCGGTTATGACTTCGCCACCGTATTGTAACCGTTACGATTACACACGGACTTACGCGCTTGAATTTGCGATGTTGGGATTGACACAGGTGGAAGTTTCCGATTTGCGGCAAGAAATGCTCAGTTGTACTGTGGAAAATCGAGGAAAAGATCTCCTGAAAATTTGTCCGCAGTGGGCTCCATTCATAGAGGCAGCTAACCAGCAAAAACTGCTACAGGCAATAAACGCCTATCTTGAACATGAGAAGGCATCTGGTAATTTAAACAACACTGGCATCCCAAGAATGGTTCGCGGATATTTCTCTGAGATGGCATGCGTCATCGGTGAGTGTGCCCGTATTCTAAAGCCAAATGCTCGCCTCTTTATGGTGAACGATAATGTGCGCTATGCGGGTGTGAGTATCTCGGTAGACACGATTTTATCTGACATCGCGCGGTCCCTCGGTTTTGAGGTAGAAAATATCCTTGTTGTCCCCAGTAAAAAAGGGAATAGCAGTCAGCAAATGGGAACGTATGGGCGGGTGCCACTTCGGAAATGTATATATGTCTGGAGAAAAAGATAATGCCGTACAATTTTCAAAGTATACTTTCGTAAGATGTGGTATAATTGAATTGTCCAGTTTTGGGTGGCACTACTACGATCAGTTCACGCTGTATCCTGTCCCCCTCCCACCGTAGTAGGGCGATAAAACAAACTGGCACTGGAACAACACCTCATGAAAACGATACTCGCCCTCTCAATACTCTTTTCTGTGATCGCTTTACCGGTTCTTGGTGAGTTGACCGACGCGGACCTCAACGAGATACGGTTGATTGTTCAAGAAGAAATCAAGCCTATAAAAGCCGACATTGTAACGCTAAAAACGGATGGGGCAGTTGTAAAGTCAGAAGTTGCAAATTTAAAAGAAACTATTGATAAAGGCTTTGAAAACGTCAAAACACGCATTGGAAACGTCGAAACACGCTTTGATAGCATTGAAAAGAATTTTGACAGACAAAACAACATCATCATCACCTGCATCGGTATACCGTTGGCGATTCTTGCGCTCGGTGCGACTGTGTGGGGCATCTTAGCACAGAAGCGGCGTGGAAAGGATCGTGCACTCGAAAAGCAGATTGAAACCCTCACACAAGAAATCGAAACGCTGAAGCAACAGCGGATTGTAAACCCCTAACAAATGTCAGACGGTGAAAGTTTTCATGAAATGGTATCGGATGCAGTGGGAGCAAGTGAAACAACTACAGCAACTATATCTGACTGGTCTGAAGATGAAAAACAGTTCGCAGATGTTATCATTGAGATTGTCAAGTGTAAACACGCAAAATATGAACAGGATTATCGGCAAAGTATGGAATTGAAACGTATTCCGCTGGCGAACATAACAATTTGGGGATTTCGTCTGACTCGGTCACAGACATTGACGATGAAACACTCCAGAATGAACCCACACGACGAGGATACAACGTCACCCGTCAACGAGAAAACGAGACCGCCGCAGAAATCATCAAGATCGCATAAGTTATCGAAAAAGGAAAAGTTTATGGCTTCAGCATACGAAATGCAATTTCCATTTACGACCCGGAAAGAAATCCTTGATTGGGAAGCGTGCTACCTTAAAGATCAATCCGAAAGAAGGCGAGACCAAGAACAAGTCGTTATAGCTATCAAAGGAAAAGTAGAGACACGCAAGACACCCGAGACACCTGAAGGTTATTTAAGCCAATCTGAATTGCGCCAGATGGCGAAGTGGAAAGACCGTTTTGTCCCGAGTAAGATAGATAAAAACCGACCGGGGCTTATTGAAAAGATCACCGGCGAGGCGTTCGGTCTTGATGATGATTGGGAGAAAATGGAAAAACTAAAAGAAATATACGGTGTCGCAGCGTCTGTTGCGTCTGTGATCCTACACCTCTATGACGAAAAGAAATACCCGATTCTCGATGTGCACGCGCTTCGCACCATCGGGATTGATAACCAAAAAGTCAACTACGATGAACCGTTCTGGCGGAAATATGTTAACTTCTGCCATACTGAAGCCAAGCGTTATAATGTTTCAATGCGCGCCCTTGATCGGGCATTGTATAAGTATTCAGAGCGTGACGCAGTCTTCGTAATGACAGTGATGGCAGACGAAACGCTGTTTCTCGAACTCGAACGTCGCGGTTACGATCTCCCCAGTTTGTGAAAAAAAACCGAGTGCTCTGGAATTGAAAAAAAATCGTGACAAAAATTTTCTTTTTTGCTATAATATATTTGGCGTGAACTCAAGGCTTTGAAAGCACTTTTACTAATAAAGTGTTGTTCACGTCAGGGCAGCTTCCTAATTTCTTAGGTGCGCCGCAGGTATGTAGGAATGCCTGCGACGCTTGGCACTGCCATAGACTAGGTATGACAGCGCTGGTTTCTATTGTATCACAACGGACGTTTTGTGTGTGAGATTAATGGGAACCAGCACCCTATAGGGAAGGTTGCCAAATACCTTCTATATCCTCGCGATGCGCGCATCAGCGCACCCACCCCTATAGTCCTGTCATTTTTTTTAGACCCAGAGAAAAGGGATTCCTTTACTCTCATGTTGCAGTCTACGAGAGGACTATGAACACTCCATTTGCAAACACGCTCTATTACGGCGATTGCCTTGATATTATGGCAAGCTTTCCCGACAGCTATATCGACTTGATCTGCCTCGATCCGCCGTTCAACTCCAACGAGAAATATAACAAGGTTTTCAAGGATTCGGGACTCCGTATCGACCCACAAATCAAAGCATTTGATGATGTCTGGCTCTGGGACAACACGTCCGCAGAGCGCGTTGAACGCGTTAAGAACGCCGTCGCCAACCCAGCATCAGAAGTCATCGCAGGCTTTGAAGGCTTCATCCCACAAAGCAAGATGTTGTCCTACACCTCCTACATGGCGGAACGATTGTTTATGATGCACCGGATACTCAAGGATACAGGAAGCATCTACCTACACTGCGATCCCTACGCCAGCCATTACCTCAAACTCGTGATGGATGCGATTTTCGGTGAGAAGAACTACCGGAATGAGATTGTGTGGTGCTATGCTGGTGGTGGTACGCCAAAGTGGGATTACCCAAGGAAACATGACATTATATTCCGTTATTCAAAGGGAACGAATGTAACTTTCAATGTAGAGTATAGACCCTATGGAGAACATAATACGACAGGTGAAAGAGCAACCAATAGAGGCGGGACAAGAAAAAAGGAATATCGTAAAGAAGGAACGCCTGTAAATGATTGGTGGACAGATATAAAACCTGTTATAAACTGGTCAAATGAACGTCTTGGCTACCCAACCCAAAAGCCGCTTGCTCTCTACGAACGCATCATAAAAGCCTCATCTAATCCGGATGATCTTGTGTTAGACCCTTTCGCTGGCTGTGGTGCGACGATAGAAGCTGCTGCGAAAAACGGACGGGATGTTATCGGTATAGACATCCTGCCCTTCGCGCTCCGATTGATAAACCGCTACCGCCTTGCCCCTAACGGTATAACGCCGCTTCCAATCGAAGGTGTGCCTATTGATATGGACACCGCCCGTCAACTGGCAAGAGCCGCTCCGTTCAAGTTCCAAGACTGGACAATCTCACTCATAGACGGTTTGGCATCCAACCCACAGAAAGTTGGCGATGATGGTATTGATGGGTTCGGGATGTTCCTTAACACGCCAGATAACATGGATCGCAAAGCGATTATCGTTCAGGTCACAGGTGCCTCCGGCTCACAGAAGGCGAAGTTTGATAGACTTCACGCGAATATCCGAAACGAGAACGCCGCGATGGGTATCCTAATCACTCTCGATGCGCAAACGGCACAACGCAATTGGAAACATACCTTAGCCCCTATCCGGATGGGCGAAACCACCTACGCCCCTATACAGTGTTTCTCTGTTGAGGAATACTACCGAAACAATGAGCGATGGGATCGGATATTGACGCTTCCCTCGCTGGCAAATCCGTGGACAGGGAAGCATATGCAGCAGAAGATTTTATTTGACGCGTAAGGGAGGGAATGTAGATGCCGATTGGAAGTGAATCTGATAGAGACATCATCAGACCGAAACATCAAGTGGGAGTGCCGGGACTCGGCGTATTCATTGCACCGAAAGCCGTCGCACGCCTGTTTCAACTTCATGATTATACCCGTTGTCCGAACTTCCGAAAAGAGCATGCTCCGATGCGGAGAATACTTTATCCAATCCTACGTCCAAATGTCTATTATTCCCCGCGGATGTTTCACCTACACCAAGCGAGAAGATTTAAGAACGAGAAGCGGAAGGAGGGATAATGAGAGAAGCCATAGTTGAACAAGCAGTCAAAACCTATTTTGAAAATCAATTCCCGCAATTTTCAACATCACAGCAGTGCGGAGTCCGGTTCGGCGTGAAACACGGCATCGCCGATGTTGTTCTGCATCAACCCATTAGAAATCAAATAGGATACTTTGTCGCGATTGCGGAGTGCAAGAGATTACCTCTTCCCATCCCACGAGCACAAGCGAGAGCACAGTTGAAAGGTTATATGAGTGCTACGAACACACGGTACGGTGTTCTCGCTGTCGGCACGGATCCCCGGAATTGGGAGTTTTGCGAGAATAGGTATAACAATTGGTTTGCTGAGATCAATCGGGAAGATTTTGAACGGGGCATTGAGAACTGGGAACCTGTATCGGCAGCAGTTTTAGACATAGACGGACAGGCACAGCATGGAACTTCACATTGGTGGAAACGGATTGCACTGTTTTTAGGCGTTCTGTTTATTGTTAGTATTTCATCGCTTTTGTTGTTGTGGCCCGATTCGCCGGAGCCAATTGTTTATATCACGGAGACAGGCAAGAAATACCATACCTACAATTGCAATTTTTTGAAGCAATACGCTGATGGAAAGTTTGCGATTTATTTGGATAAAGCCGAAAAGAATTATGATCCTTGTCGGATTTGTTCCCCGGAAAAAAAAGAAAAGCCAAGGTGATTTCCTAAGCAACCCAGGACGATTTAGTTTTCGGTTTCGATCTTAGTTTTGGTTTATAGGTGTTAACATTTTTTCGCAAGATCGCGAGCGCAGCTCGCTCCTACCGGGGAAGCGTATTCACATAGATAAAGTGAATCTGTAAAACTAAATACCCTTGCTAAGCAACCTCATAAGATTAAAGATAACCTGCCTTGGACAGCAGGTTCGCGAGGTTCCTTTTTCTACCACAACGCCCTGTCAGAATCGTCAGAGTTTTACCTTGGAAGTTCACGGTAAATTGTTGTCTACTTCTCGGATTCGTCCAGTTAATGCCCCGTCCGTGGAACAGCACTGGAACGTAGACAGTTTCTGCACTCTCCTTTCGAGTCGGAGCGATGGTAGCGGCAAATTTCAAACTGTTTTCTAATTTTTCACGGACATCCGATTCCTCGGCTTTACCACTTTTGAGTTCAATTGGAACAGCGATGAAGGTCTTTTTAGCATCATTGTCGTAAAATAGCATCCGGTCGCACCGTTTCCGATTGTCTCCGCGTGCGTCAAATTCTTTCTCTACATCTATCACGATCTTCTGTCTGGGTATGCCGGTAAGGTATACCTGACATCCTTCTCCACTGCATGAATTGGTGAGACTGTCGGGGGATACCTGTTTTTGAATGTTGGTAAGTCCTTTACTCAGATTCAACCGCATCGCCCTCTTTCGTTTGCTCGATTCTATTTTGGAGCCCTGCGGACTCGTTATAGAGATCCTCTGCTATATCTAAGTGATCTTCCGGTTCTATGCCTTCAATAAGGTCAAACGGGAGTTCTATGACCGGCTTGTTCTTATGGAACTGCCACGCACCGACTTCTTCTTTTTTCAGGTAGTCTGCTGATTCACTTGTAGGTTCTCCGAGTTTCTGCAATTCGCCTTCGCGAATGAGGTTCCCGATTTGTTGGAGGAGATAGTTGCTATGTGTTGTAATCAGGACGCGAACACCGGCTCGGACCAAACGCGCGAGGGTTTGGGCGATTTTGGTTTGTGCACCCGGATGCAAGTGAGATTCAGGTTCTTCAATAATGAGCAGGTCACCCTGTTTAACAATACCTCGCAGAAAGAGGACTAAAGGTGCGAGTTCGGATACCATCGCCGAGGAGTGGCTCATCCGCAGTGTCTCTTCCGATTGCTCTGGACGGTACACAAATTCAGGATACGCTTCTGGCGCGGGGCGTTCAATCTCTATTCCGCCCTCCAGTAGCTCCGCCTCCAGTTGTTCAGCGACGCGATTTATTTTTTTTGATGATCCGTTGCGCTCCTTGTATAGGACAATCTGCCCCAGAAAATCCGCTATCATTCCTGAAAACGTGGACGCTTCAATGCGATCTAAACCGATGCGCGTCGCCCGCTTGATGAGGGCAGCCGTAAGCACATCAAGGCTTTCCATGATGCCACTCCGAGCGGCAGGCAAGTAATATGAATACCTTTTTTGCCACCGCCGGGTGCCTAAAGTCTGAAATAGACGTTCAACATCGGATATCTCGTGGAACTCAGTTTTACGCATTGCGTCGTTTGGGGTGAGGAGAGTCATGTCTCGGTTGATATGCCCGGTTACAGTGGGTTTAGCGGATCCAGCGGCCCGCGCCTCAAAATTCCAACACGTTTGATCTCCTTCACTAACCAACAGTGAAATGTTCATCTCGTTGTCTTGGCTGCCGGTGAATCGAATTAATTTGGAAACAGATTCAAGGTCGAAACATCGTTCGAGTTCGTTTGTGAAATCTTCCTGATTTTCGAGTTCTGCCTCTAATTCGGAGTGTACCTGTTGAGGTAAATCGGCAAATTTGAACGGCCGCCCGGACGTGTTTAACTTTTCGAGTGCCTCTAACATTTCTTGTTCTGCTTCCTCTTGCCGATTTTGTGAACGACGGTCTCGCGAACGGCGAACAAAACCGAAATAATAAGTGGCATAGTCTGCCCAAGGTAATTGTGAAAATCCATCAAAATGTTTGTGTAACGCGTAAATAAGCGCGGCGAGATACGTCTTGCCGGTGTTACTTTCGCCGACAAATACAGTTAGCGGACGCAGATCTATCTCTGCCTTTTCTATGGGACCGAAGTTTTTTACGTCGATGTGGATGTCCATTGTTTCTTCTCCTGTTGGTGCTGGCTTTGAAGCAATTATATGCACATCTACGATCAATTGCAAGGGAAACCAGAGCCGCATTCAGGACGATTTAGTTTTTGGTTTTGATTCTGGTTTTCGTTTATAGATGTTAACGTTTTTTCACAAGATCGCGAGCGTGGGGGAAACACCCAAGCAAAAACACTCGCTCCTACCGAAGAGACTATACACAGATACAAAGTGAATATGTAAAACTAAATACCCCTGGAACCTCATTTTTCTCAGTTTATTTTATCATCTATAATCCCATGTCCCTCTTTGATGCGGAGAATCTGGTTTGATTTTACATTGGAGAACCGTCCTATGTGTCCGCTCTGCCAGCGGATTTCGAGGGTGTCAACCTCTGCGTTTTCCCTAAGCCCAAAGTGAACGCGGAGATCGCTTTGCGATAGGTAACTTGCACCGCTGCGTGCCTCTTTATAGAGAGATAGGTCTTCCGCTTCTACGATGACCTTTGTCCCGATACCTGATGCGTTGCTCTGTGTCCCGATCAATTGGATTGTCAGCCAATGGTTGCGATTGCCACCGTCGTTTCGGAGGAGGGTTGCGGGTTGATTGGAGTTATTGAGAAAAATATCAATATCGCCGTCGTTGTCGTAGTCGCCGAAGGCCGCGCCGCGGCTCACCATTTTGGGCAGCTGCGTCAATCCGACTTCAGCAGATGCGTTTCTAAAGTGATATGTGCTATCTTGGCGGCGTGTGTTATGAAACAGTAGGTCGGATTGCGGATACGTACTATCCGAGAACAGCGCGATATTCTCTTGGAGATGTCCATTCGCAACAAAGAGGTCGAGGAGACCGTCGTTATCGTAATCGAAGAATTCGACTGCCCACTTAAAATAGGGGAGTGTCACTGCGCCAATCCCTGCTGTAAATGAGACATCCGTAAAAAAAGCCGTACTTTCGTTTTGATAGAGGATTACCGGTAACGAAGAGGCGTTGCTAACAACGAGGTCGAGTAGTCCATCGTTATCGTAATCGCCGAATGCGCTTCCCATCCCGCTCCCGGGAAACCCGTTCCCATCGTAGCCTGTACCGGTGAGGTCAGCAATCTCAGTAAAGGTGCCGTCGCCGTTGTTATGATAAAGGAGGTCTGCCTCCATATCGTTCGCGATATGAAGGTCTGGGTAGCCGTCGTTGTCATAATCGCCGACCGCGACAGCGAGACCGAGCGCGCGGTGTGAAATTCCGGAGACTTCAGTGACATCCGTGAAAGAGCCGTCTCCGTTATTCCGATAGAGGATATCGGGTTCCGCGACAAAGTGGCTGCCAGCAATCTGATCTGTAGGACTGCAATAGGTTCTGATCCCGCGTGTCTCCCACCATTGGTTCTCAGCGATGGAGAATTTCATATAGTTGACGATGTACAGGTCAACATCGCCATCTACATCGTAGTCGAGAAAAGCGCAACTTGTTCCCCAGCGTTCATCGCCGACGCCAGCCTGTTGTGTGATATCCGTAAACGTTCCGTCACCGTTGTTGTGATAGAGGATGTTGCGTCCGTAGTTGGTTACGTAAATCTCGGGGTAGCCGTCGTTGTTGATATCTGCGGCGGCGCATCCGACACCGTAGCCGGTATCGCCGACACCTGCTTTGTCTGTAACGTCGGTAAACGTTCCGTCACCGTTGTTATGATAGAGTGTGTTTCGTGGGTGTTGTGTTTGTGACGTTTGTTCAGCGTCCGGCGGTGGGATGGACGTAGCATTCACAATATAGAGGTCGAGATGTGTATCACCATCAAAGTCAAAAAAGAGTGCACCGGAACCGAGGGTTTCGATAAGGAATTTTTCACCGGTTCTGCCATCAATGTGTTGGAATGTGATACCTGCGCCAGCAGTTGCGTCAACGAATTTGATGTCGGCAGGCGCAGAAGTCATCAGAATGGAGAAGAGGATAATACAACAGAGGCATCTCATCATTCGTCGGCGTAGGCTTTCTGTTTTTCGCGTGCCTGCTGTGCCTCATCTTGTAATCCGAGTGTGTCGCAGATTTCCGAGAGTGTATCCCAATAATTTGCATCTGTGGGTGCTAGACGGACAGCAGTTCGTGCGTGGAAGAGAGCCTTGTCCAAATTCGTTTTCAATTCGGCATAGCAGACTGCGATATTATTATGTGCGATTGCGAGGTCTGTATCGGCAGCGAGTGCCTGCTGATATGCTGCGATAGCGGGTTCAATTTTTCCTTGTTTATGGTAGGCATGTCCCAAGTTGTAGTGTGCAGTCGCTAAGTCAGGTGCGAGAGAAATTGCGTGTTTATAGTTCGCAACAGCATCCGCGAATCGGCGGCGAGCGAGGTAAACGATACCGAGGTTGTTATAGCCTCTTGGGTCATCGGGATGCTTTTTGACCCACATTTCGGCTTTCTCAAGGAGCGGGTCCGTCTGACTGAGGGTTTTAA
Organism: Candidatus Poribacteria bacterium; assembly: GCA_022827225.1. Classification (GTDB taxonomy): domain Bacteria; phylum Poribacteria; class WGA-4E; order WGA-4E; family WGA-3G; genus WGA-3G. The sequence continues at coordinate 36,767 of JAJDTJ010000106.1, forward strand.
AAAACGCCATCGCTGATGCAGCTTTCTGTTTCTCGCCGCGTTTGATGTAAATCTGAGCGAGTTGATAGTGTGCGTCCGTATTGTCCACCTGAATTTCGATTGCTTTCTTAATAGTGGTGATTGCTGTATCTAAGTGTCCCTGTTTTATGTAGGTTTTACCTAACCCTAAAAGCGGACTGGCATCTTTTGAATTAAGACGTATGGCATCCTTGTAAGTGCGCGCAGCATCTTCAAGATTGCCCTGTTTCAAGTGGACTTCACCGAGTCCGGTGTATGGATCGCCCCATTCAGGGTCTATGGTGATAGCGCGTTTAAACGCCTCGGCGGCGCGAGGGAGTATGCCCTGCTTGAGGTGAACCAATCCGATGTTATAATGCGGTTCGGCTGCCATAGGCACCAACGCGAGTGCCTTCCGATAAGCGTTGAGTGCGGCATCGTATTGCTTCAATTCGGAATACGCAACGCCGAGTTTGTTGTAGAGGATCGGGGAATTTGCGTCAAGTGCGATGGCTTTTTTATACTCGGCGATGGCTTGCTCGAATTCGCCGAGATCATGGTAGGTGGTCGCGCGCTGATAGTGTTTTTCAGCGGTTGAAACGTCGGATAAAGTGGTGTTTCCAAAAGCACCGAAGAGAAAAATAAATGGGGCGAAATATTTTAGCATACGCTTCCGTCCAATATAAGGACAGCGTTGGCACCGCCCTATAGTCTGTTGCGTTAGCGTCAGCGTGCTTCAATTTTAAGCCGCGGTAGATGCGGTGTAACAGTGCCGGTTTATTCGACAAAATTTTCGCGCTTGAGAAGCAGCGTAAGCATCTCTTTGATTTCAGCGTATCGTGCTGCTAAAACATTGAGCTCTTGTCGAAGATCTTGATTCTCTTTCGTGAGTCTATCTACTTCCGCTTGTAGTCTTCCATTTTCCGCTTGTAGTCTTCCATTTTCTCGCTCAAGGATAGCGATTCTTCGGAAGAGCCAAGCGAATCCGATGATTCCGATGCTTACGATGCCTATGTCAATAACGGTGATTCCAAACCAACTGAAGTCCATTTTTGGCTTCCTTATAACAATATATGTGCAATGTGATGTGCTGGTTTTCTGTCCGGTTCAAATTGATAGGTTTTTTCGGGACGAGGCAACCTCGTCCCTACGAAGGACAATCTGGATAAAGGTCAGTCGCGGTCCGCTTTAATACTGCCCCAGGTCGTCGCGAGTTTCTCTGCGGGTTCCACCGGTAGAAAATCGCCAGTCATAATTTCATTGACTTCTGCCTCGGTAACGATTCTGTTAAAGAGGAATACTTCGTCGATGATACCGGTGAAAAATTCTTGTCCGGGGTGACGCGCGCCGACCATAATGGCACCATCAATCTCGACAACGGCTGGGGGTTTAGGTCCGCCGCCTGCTTTCTTGCCGTCGTTATAAATGACAACCTCTGATTCGGTGTCGTGGGTTACTGCGAGGTGTACCCAATCTTCAGGTTGAATATCATCGGTGATAGCTTTTTGTGCCCAACCGGGGGCACTCGACCAGAAATAGGTTTTGCTGTCAACGCTTCTAAAAATCGATGCCCACTTCAGCTCGCCGGCTGTCACCATATAATTCCACTCCCGAATTTGGTCATCGCCACGTTTAACCCAAAAAGCGATAGAGAATTGTTCTCTTAGCTGTAAAGTATCGTTGATAGGTACTTGTACATACTGTCCCTTCGTTCCATCAAACTCTAACGCTTTGCCGAACTGTCCATCCACCCATGTGGGATTTTTGATAAGTTCGCCATCGTGGCCATGCACGGAACTGTCTGCGGCACTATCACCATTTCCTTCATCAAAAGAGAGATACAAAACGAGGGATTCGTCGTCAAGTCCTGCGTCCAGAGCGGTAGTAAGGGCGAACAACATGCCTATTGCGACAAACACCGCTATAAATTGTTCAAATTTGAGCACAATGTGTTCCTCCTTCATCACGGTTTCTTATGGTACAAAGATGCACAGGCTAACAGCCTATGCTACAAAGAGACACAGGAAACCAAGAGCCTATGCTACAAATTTATTTTTCGATTTACTATAAAATTTGGACGACCCTGCAATTATATCGAGTTGGTGCGAAGAAGAAAGATTTATTTAGCAAGCACCACATTTCTTACAGACGGTCGTATCGCATTCACTGGTCATAAACCGTTTTTCGTGTTTGTTGAATTCAAGTTGTAGGAATTGGGGTTTAACGTTTAGGTCAAGGTGGTCCCACGGGTTGACTTCATGGAGTGGACGTTGCCGCGTAGCGTAAAAGTGTGGCATTAACCCGTGTTTTCGGAAGGCTTGGTTCCATGATGTGCCGTCTGCGAGTTCCAAGATAACTTTTCCGAGCCGTCGGTCGCCGCGTGCGAAGGCGGCTTCTTGGTGTGCGAGTCTGGCACTGGCGGAGCCGACTTTTATACTGCCGAGTTGATTAATTTCGCGTTTAAGGAAATCGAGTTTCCGAGAGATGGTTTTCGGCGGTTCCATCGCTACCCATTGGAAAGGTGTATGCGGTTTTGGTACCATCGGTGAAATTGTAAAACTGATACGTGCGATTCTCCCCGTTCGTTTTGCATGTGGGAGTACGATAGTGCGCATCTCTTTTGCCATATCAACGATAGCTTGGACATCCTCTGGTGTTTCGTGTGGTACACCGATGAGGAAATAGAGTCGCAGGTTGAGGATATCACGCTTCAAGGCTTCTTCAAAAATGTAATAGAGTCGCTCCCGTGGGATTGCTTTATTGACGACTTTCTGAAGTTCTTCGGTGGCGACTTCTGGTGCGATTGTAATGGTGCCTTGTTCACTGTCTGCGAGTGCATCGAGTAGTGGGGCACGGACGGTTTCTGCACGGAGTGAGGCGCAAGAGATACGGAACCCGCGTGCAACAAGTCCTGATGCGATTTCATCAATTTGTGGATGGTCAGAAATAGAGGCACCCACGAGTCCGATTCTATCGGTAATTCCGCGTGCGCGCTCGGCGAGTGTGAGTGTGCTTTCTACAGAGCGGTGGCGGGGCCATCGACGTGCATAATCGGCGACACAAAACCGGCACTGCCTACCACACCCGCGCACGATTTCGATGAGGTGTGCATTCGCGAATTCAGTATTCGGTGTATGGATATGTGTGCAAGTTTCGACATCGTCGAGTTTTGGCACGGCACCGGCACGAATACGGGGCGATATCCCCGGTTTTGGTGTAACCGCATCAATAGTGCCGTCATCGTGATAGGTTACGTCGTAAAAACTCGGCACATAAAGTCCTGGAACGGTCGCCAGGGTTTCGAGTAACTCATGCTTTGCGCCGCGAGCCTGCTTCCACTCGTTAAAGATGTCCATGAGTTCATGGATGGTATGTTCGGCTTCCCCAACAACGAAAACATCAACGAAATCCGCGATCGGTTCTGGGTTATAGGAAATATTAATGCCCCCTGCGATGACGAGGGGGTCCCAGTCTGTGCGTTCTTCAGCGAGGGGTGGTATATTCGCGAGCTGCAAGGTACGCGGAATATTCACGTAATCGGATTCGAAAGAAACTGAGAACCCGATGACGTCAAATTGGTTAAGCGCAGTCTGCGTTTCGAAGGAGAAAAGCGGCTTTTGCTGAGCGACAAGTTTCCGAATATAATTAGATTCGGGCATAAAAACGCGCTCGCAAGCGGTATCCGCTCGACTGTTGAGAATAGAATGGATGACCTGGACACCGAGACTTGACATTCCAAGTTCATAGGTGCTCGGATAGACAAGTGCGAACGTGTTAGGTTTTCTGAAATTATTCTGCGGAGCGTGTTCCTCGCTGCGCAGGTGTTGGTAGTGTTGACGTAGGTTGAGCATTGTTTTAGTTAGATATTGATATGACTAACGAGTGCCTTCAAAGGTGCCCTTACGAGATAGAAGGGGCGTGGCGCGCTTGCGAAACGCGCCTATGTTGAAAAAATGTGAAAGCGAACCGAACCCTTTGTGTTCTGCTAACAAGCTGACGTGATAGGAGACAGGTGGTATGAGCACCTATTTATCGTTCCGGTCTCTTTTTGAGTTGACGCGCAGAAAAGCCGGAATTTCCCAATCTGTGTCGCGCCGTCGGGTGTTTCGCTCTCGTCCTCTGGCGGGTCTCTGTCCTTTACCTTCGGCTTCATGTTCTTCGTCTTCAGCAGGTTCCGGATTGGTTTCTGGTGTAGGTGTAGTAGGTCTCCGAGCGGGTGCTCTACCGCCGCTGGGTCGTGATCTGCCGGTGCCTGCCGTACGTTGTTCAGATGAAGTCGATGGTTGTCTTTGATAAACCTCTGCGTCCTGGGATCGTGAGGCTCGGCTGCTACTAACCCGTGAGGGACTCCCGGACCCGAGTGCATACCTATTGTTCTCAATAGTATCAAACCCTGTTGCGATGACGGTTACAAGGACTTCATCGTCGAGTTCCAATTCGTCTTTGTAAACGAGTCCAAAGATAATTTGTGCTTCTGGTGCGGTCTCTTTAATAACCTGCATCGCCTCGTCAAGTTCATACATCATAAAATCAGGCGGTGCGGTAATGTTGACGATCATCCCGACAGCACCAGCGATATTGGTCTGTTCAAGGAGTGGTGAGCTGATGGCTTGTTCGGCGGCGATGTGTGCCCGATTATCGCCAGTTGCATGTCCCATGCCCATCAATGCGCTGCCTGCGTTCCGCATGATGGATTCAACATCTGCGAAGTCAACATTAATTTCGCCGGATTCGGTAACGATGTCAGAAATACTTTTGACACCGTGGAGTAGGATCTGGTCTCCCATGCGGAACGCCTCTCGTATGGGGAGTTTTCTGTCCATGGTATCAATGAGCCGTTGATTGGGAACAACGATTACAGAATCAGCGGCTTCACGGAGTTCCTGAAGCCCTGCTTCGGCGGATGATGCGCGGCGTTGCCCTTCAAAATCAAATGGACGGGTTACAACCCCGATCGTCAGTGCTCCGGATTCGCAAGCGAGTGAAGCGATGAGAGGTGCTGCCCCTGTTCCGGTTCCGCCGCCCATACCTGCTGTAATGAAGACCATGTTTGCGTTTTCAACGATTGCCTGAAGTTGTTCCCTATCCTCTTCAGCGGCTTTTCTGCCGATTTCGGGGTTTGCCCCTGATCCCAAGCCTTCGGTTGTATTATAGCCGATCTGGATTTGGGTTGCCCCGAGACATGTCAATAGGGCTTGCTGGTCGGTATTAACGGCGTAAAATTCTATCCCGGTGAGTGCGGCTTCAATCATACGTTTAACGGCATTTCCACCTGCTCCACCGACCCCGATGACTTTAATCCGTGCTCGTAAATTTTCAAATTCTTCTTGTTCAAATTCTATCATATTGGATTTCAGTTACCATAAGATGGACACAGCAACCTAATTCCTCCTATCATCATCATCAATCTAGCCTCAATCTCTAGACCGAGGTTCCTTTATAACTTATGTTGGTTCGCGTTTTCACATTAAATTATACGCTATAAGCGAGTTTAAGTCAAGTATTCCTGCCGCGTCTCATTCAGATAGGGCATGATGGTTAGAGCAATAGATTTAATATCCGAACCATTCTTTGATGCGTTGCAGGAAGTTGCCGACCCCCCTTTCACGGTGCCGTGCGTTCTGCTCCTGTTCTTGACGGCGCAAAGATTCACCGTAAAGTGCGAGTCCTATACTGGCAGCATACATAGGGTGATTTACCCGATCGGTTAAGCCTTGCAACCCACGCGGGTACCCGATCTGTACGCGAAGTTGCAGCATGGCTTCAGCAAGTTCTTGAAGTCCATCCATAAGTGAGGTGCCTCCGGTAAGTATCAGCCCACCTGGAAGCGGTATATCCCCTAATTCCTCACCGATTACTTCTAAGATTTCTGCCATGCGATATTCAATAATTTCTGCAAGTTCAATTCGGTCAATGAAACGTGGCGGGTTAGCATCACTTGTAACAGGGATGGATCTGTCATCAGCAGGATCGACCAATTCTGTCCAAGCGCATCCCCGATGAAGTTTGAGTTCCTCCGCCTCAGGGAGGGTAACTTTTAGGTACTGTGCGATATCGTTGGTAACGTGCTGTCCACCAACTGGGATTACTGCTGTGTGTTGAATAGAATCCTCTTTGTAAATGACGATTTCAGTTGTTCCATCACCGATGTCAACGAGAGCGATACCGACTTCACGTTCATCCCTTGAAACGACTGCTTGTGTCGCGGCGAGGGGTGCGGCGACGAGCGTCTCTATGATAGGCACGCCAGCCTTTTCAATACTATTAAGCAAATTCTGAATAGCCGTTGTTCCGCCTGTAATGATGTAAGCGTAAGCTTCGAGACGCGCGCCGGACATACCGACAGGTTCCCGAATACGATCTTGAGCATCAACGACGAAACTTTGTTGAATAACATGCAGTATCTCTCGGTCTGCAGGAATAGAAATCGCTTTTGCGGCTATCATTGCGCGGTCAACATCTTCGTATGAGATCTCGGTATTGGCAATCGAAACGACCCCGTGCGAAGTCTGTCCAATGATATGTGCTCCGGAAATACCGACACAGACAGAGTCTATCTTTACACCTGCCATCAATTCTGCATTAGAAATAGCTTTACGTATGGCTTCAGCAGTCTGGTTGATGTCAACGACAACACCTGCTCGAAGTCCTTCGGCGGGCGCGTGTCCGACCCCGATGACGCCTATTTTCTGGCTACTTCCTTGCAACGTATTTGCAACGACGACCGAAATTTTGCTTGAACCGATATCAAGTCCTGCAATAATATTTTGTTTTGGCATTTAAATGCTTCACCTCCTCCTCCGTCAAACGTGAAGAACGATAGACTCAGAATATTACGGTATATCCTATTGTCGTACACTGAAATCGGTGTTACTCGCGTGTTGCCGATCCGCCTAAGTATACTGTATCTTCATACCTTGCATCTAAGTACAGGTGTTCCGGCTCGGCTCCGACACTGACAAGTTCAAATGCGTGGGTTTTGTACTGTTTTAGGAACAGCGCAACGTGATGAAGTCCTGATTCGACTGCATCTTCAGCGAGCCAAACGGTCCCTGGGAAATTATTGAGACGGAGTTTAATCTTCTGTGGATCATTTACGTCAATATTCTTGATCTGTCTTGCGAGGCTCCGTTCCAGAAGCAGAGCAGTTTTCAGAATATTTAAGCCGATGGCGATTTCAGATATTTTAACAGTAGCCCCGACCTTCGGTGACGTTTCATTAATTACGCTGAGGACCACCATCTTTCCGAATTGTTCAGGTATTGATGGACTCGCTGTACCCTTATCTATATGTTTTAACACATGTGCCTCGTTATCTACCAAGAAAAATGAGTAATCTCTACGATCCGTAGCATCAATTCTCAGAAGAGCGAACGGGTTACGCTCGGTAACTTCAATCGCCAGCATCCGTTTCATTACATGTTTGGTAACGTAGGCATCTTTTATATAACTCAGGTTCTCTTTGAGATAGGTCGCTGTCTGTTCTTCAGAATCTGTGACGATATTTTGTAACTTTTTGCCTAAGACATCATAGATTTGTAAATCAGTATAATGCATATTTCCAGAAAGTTCAAGCGAAACATATTCAGCGCTGAAAAAGCCGAGTACTATTTTAGTGATGAACGCTAAAGTCAGTAGGGCAGCAACAGTGAAAACGCTGCGCCGGAGTCGATATATTTTGGCATTCGGATGCTTCCCGAGTCGCCGTGGTGGCATTGAACTCTGCCGAGTATATTGTCGACGCTTCTTGCGCAAGGATGAACCCTCTTTTCCGCGTTCTTATATTAGCCTGTTTCCGTTCTGATGGTTTAGGAGATCGTTTGCTTAATTCGATGCCTGAAGCCTTTTTAAAAATTCACGTCCGACCTTACTAATGTCGCCGGCCCCTAACGTAATCACGATGTCCTCAGGTTGGGTTACCTCCATGAGGACATCGGTAATTTCATCGGCGTCTGGTACATAGAGGACCTGTCGGTGTCCGTGTGCGTGTATTGATTCTGCGAGTTTTTCGGCTGTAACATTTTCGATAGGTGCCTCGCCGGCGCCGTAAATTGATGTGACAATAAGTACATCTGCCTGATAAAAGGATCGGGAAAATTCGTCTGCTAAATCTCTGACGCGTTGGTATCGATGTGGTTGGAAGACTGCGACGATCCGACGCTTGTAGCCGTCTCGTGCGCCGCTGAGTGCTGCTTTCAATTTCGCTGGGTTATGTGCATAATCGTCAACGACAATGATATCTTTGGCTTCGCCGAGTACTTCAAAACGGCGGTGTACGCCTTGGAACGACTCAAGGCTTTCTCGAATGTGCTCAAATGGCACGTCAAGTTCGAGGCCGACAGCGATAGCTGCGAGGGAGTTAGAGATGTTATGCCGTCCTGGCATTTTAAGATGGATTTCACCGTATAGATGTCCGTTCCTTCGGACCCGATAGCGCGATGTTGGACCTTCTACGGTAATCCCTTCGGCGATCAAATCCGCTCGTGTATCGAGTCCGTAGGTGATATAGCGTTTCTTAATCCGTGGAATGAATTTTTGTATATTCTCGGCATCTAGGCAGAGTACCGCTGTCCCGTAGAAAGGTACTTTATTAATAAATTTGAGAAATGTTTCGGCAATTTCATCAATGTTGGTGTAATAATCGAGGTGATCTGCATCAACGGACGTAACGACAGCAACAGTCGGGTAGAACATTTCGATGGAGCCGTACGCCTCGTCTGCTTCAATGACCATAACGTCGCCTTCCCCGGTTCTGGCGTGGCTGCCGTCGACGAGTTTCCCGCCAACAACGACCGTCGGATCAAGACTGCTAAGGACTGTAGCCGTCATAGCGGTGGTGGTTGTTTTGCCGTGTGTTCCGCTAACTGCGACACTATAGCGCATGCGTGTGATCTCGTTGAGCATTTCCGCGCCTCTAACGATTGGAATATTCGCGACCTTTGCAGCAGTGAGTTCCGAATTATCGGCTGGAATCGCTGGCGAGGTGACGACAACGTCGGCACCGTTGACGTGTGAGGCGGCGTGTTTGTAGTGGATAGTTGCCCCGCGCTTACGCAAATGTTCTGTCGCGTACGACTCCCGAATATCTGATCCGGTTACGTGAAACCCAAGATCGAGCAGGATTTCAGTGATCCCACTTAAACCTGCGCCGCCGATCCCAATGATATGTATGTGTCGTGTTTTTCCAAACATTTTTGCCCTTTAGATTTTTGCCCTTTAGATTTTTGTCCTTTAGTTAAGAGTTAACTAAACGTGTGAAAGAATAGATTTAGCAATATCATCGCTGGCATGAGGCTTGCCGAGTGCGCGACTGGCGCTAACCATCCGTTCATGCGTATTTGTATCCAGTAGCGTGTTGGTCAGTGTTTCAACAAGCATTTCTACTGTAAATTCTCCTTGTTCTAACACGACTGCGGCACCTTCTTTAGCGACACTGTGTGCGTTTAGTACTTGGTCATTTCCGGTTTGTGCGGGTAAAGGTATAAAGATGGCTGGAATACCACATGCGGTAACTTCAGCAACAGTCATCCCCCCTGCCCTGCAGATCATAACGTCGGCAATGCTGTATATTTCTTCAACAGTATCAAAGAATGGACGGACGCAGTGTAGAAATTTGTTGTCTAATCCGATGTATTTTTCATAATCGGTTTGAACTGTCGCTGCTTCAGCTGCGCCGGTTTGGTGAACGATTTGGATCTGTCCTGCAAATTTGATCAGATGTGGCAGTGCGGCAACAACAGCCTCATTAATCGCCCGAGCACCTTGACTTCCGCCCATCACGAAAACAGTTTTTAGGACTGGCGATAGCCCGAATTTTTTATAAGTTTCGTTGCTTCTCGAAAATTCGGCGATGGCTGGACGGATCGGATTTCCAGTTACCTGAATATGTTTTGTGTGTCGGAACGCGCCGTGCTCGCAAGCGGATGCCATGGCGAGATAGACTGCCTGCGCCCAGCGTGCTAAGACCCTGTTCGTTAAGCCGACAGAGGCGTTCTGTTCTTGGATGACTATCGGAGTCCTACCAAGAAGCGCGGCTAAAAGCACTGGACCAGAAACATATCCACCCGTTCCGATAACGATGTCGGGTTTCAGCTGCGTCATATACTGCAAAGATTGGGTGAGTCCGCGAAACGCTTTCCAGATGACAGGAAACCATTCCAGCGTTATGCGTCTCGGGAAACCGGCGACTGAAATAGGTAGGAAATGGAAACCGTGTTTCGGGACCAGTGTTGCTTCCAATTTACCCGCGCCACCGACAAATACAATATCCACTGTTGGGTCCAAGCGTTGCAATGCTTGTGCAATACCGATCGCCGGGTAGATGTGTCCACCTGTGCCGCCACCGGCGATAACGATGCTCTTGGACGTTTCTACGTGCTGGAGTGGCACCGGATCATGACGACTTGTTTCTGATGTATTTGTATCGTAATGTTTAGAAGTAACCATAGTTGATTTTACCGAAAACGCTATCTTACACAACGGCTTAATTTAGTATTATTCGGTATTCCGGTTGATATATCTTGAAATATTGAGCAGAATACCGACACTCACTAAACTGAGAACGATTGATGAACCCCCGTAACTGATAAAAGGTAATGTAATCCCTTTCGTGGGTAGCAGGCCTGTCACAACACCGATGTTGATAAAAGCTTGCAAACCGATCAAGGTTGTGATGCCGATAGCGAGTAGGGATCCGAAAAGGTCACTCGTATATCGGGCGATGTGGAGTCCTCGCCAGATAAATAGCATGAAAATGATTGTTACAGCTGCGGCACCGACAAAACCGAATTCTTCTCCCAACACAGCAAATATAAAGTCTGTGTGTGGGTAAGGGAGTCGCGAGATTTTTTGGAGGCTGCTATCGAGTCCTAATCCGAGGAATCCGCCCCCTTCGAGTGCGTTGATTGAGCGTGTTAGGTGATAATTAGTTGCATCCGGTGATTTCAACATTTCAAAATAATCCACGAGACGTTTAAGTTTATATGGGTCCCGCGCTATAAGTACACCGAGAAGCGTACCGCCGGTGCCAGCAAGTGTTAGCACGTGCCAGATACGCATACCGCCAACAAAGAGTACGATGCATGCGGTTACTGCTAATAAGAATGCCGACCCGAAATCTGGTTGAATCACCACGAGTCCAAAGGCGGCGGCAATAATTAGGATATTCGGGAGTACACCATTAAAGAAACTCTTAACGCGGTCTGGGTTACGACTGATGAAATTCGCGACGTGTATAACCAATGCTATCTTCGCGAGTTCAACGGGTTGGAAATGGATCGGTAGGTTCCCGATGCGGATCCAACGTTTAAATCTCCCGCCCTCGGCCCCTTGTACACTTGATCCCAAATTTGGCACGAAAACCAATAACAACATGACGAAGGAGAGTATTAAAAAAAGGTTCGCATATCTGGTATAAAACCTATACGGCAGATAGGAAGCCATGTACATTCCGACGAAACCGAGTACACATGCGATGATATGTATTTGCAAATATCGAAAGCTGTATCCATCATAGTGTCTTGAAGAGAGGAGATGGCTCGAGCTGTATACCATCAGAACGCCGATGCCGATGAGACAGAAGGTAAGTGCTAATAGTACTCTATCCATTCGTCCCGGTTTTTGGTCAGATAGTGCGTCGAATATTGGTTCCCGCTTTTTTTCGGGGTCAAAATAGTCGCGTGTGTTTGTCCACCAGGGTCCAGATTTTCGTTTTGTCTTAGGGTTCTTCCTATTGTGGTAAGAATTTGGAAAACTTCGGAACATCGTGGCGTTCTTCCTTCCGAGCGTTACTTGGATTTAATAAGTCGGTTTGTTGCCTATTTTTTCGTGAAAGGGTTGAAGGGCATTAACAGCTGCTTTAAAGTCAGCTCCGCGTGCCTTATAATCCGTGTACATATCAAAGCTTGCATTTGCCGGTGACAACAGGACGATGTCTCCGGGTACCGCGTTTTTGTAAGCGAGGTGCACCGCCTCCGCCATTGTTTTCGCGTTTACTATGTCTGTCGTATCGACGAATGCCTTTTCAATCTGCTGGGTATATTCACCGAGCATCACAGCGGTCTTGACCCGATTTTGAACAAGTTGACGTAGCGGTGTATAGTCATTCCCTTTATCATAGCCGCCCATTATTAGGATAATTTTTGAGTTCTCTATTGATTCGAGGGCTGCCTTAACTGCGGCGACGTTTGTCGCCTTCGAGTCGTCTATGAATTCAACGCCTGTCAACGTTCTCACGGATTCAAAAGCGTGAGAGAGTGCGGGATGCGATGGGTCAAACGTCTGTAGTGCTTGCTGAATTTGGAACTCCGTCGCCCTGAAAATCAGTCCAACAGCAACCGCAGCGAGGACGTTCTGTACGTTGTGTGCTCCGCGAAGTCGGATATCAGCGACGTCACACACTGTCTTACGGATACCGTCCCACAGTGCGAACAGTTCTGTTCCATCTCGAAATACACTTGCAAACGTTGAATTCTCAGGTGCCCCCGTGTTGTTAAAATAGACGACTTTCGCCCGCGTTGATACAGCGAAATTCTTGATATCTGGGTCCGAACCGTTGAGAATCATCCAGTCGTCAGGTGTCTGATTATCCGTAATTTTCTGTTTTGCTGCTCGATAAGCAGCCATGGTTTTATGGCGGTCTAAGTGATCGCGTGATAGATTGAGCACAACACTGACCTTCGGATGAAAGGTGACGGTGCTTTCTAACTGAAAGCTGCTCGCCTCAACTACGGCGATGTCTCTATCTGTAAGGTTTCGGACTTCCGCTGCCAGCGGGACCCCAATGTTGCCTGCGACACAGACGTTCGAGAACCGGTTGGTAGCTTTCAGAATTGCTGCCGTAAGGAGTGTGGTTGTCGATTTTCCTTTCGTGCCGGTGATTGCGACAATCGGTGCCGGACATGTGCTTGCAGCGACTTCCAATTCAGCGAGAATTGGTAGGTTGCGTGCCCGGGCATCGCCAAGAATCGGTATCTCAAGCGGGACCCCTGGTGAGACGACTATAAAATCCGCGTCAGCGATGCATTCTGGCGGGTGTCCACCTAAAAATTTTTGATACGGACTGTCGGTTTGATCCGACGTGTGCCCGTCGTCTAAATCAGCGATTTCTCTTGACAATGCATCGGCGTTGCGTGTGTCAGTAACCGTGACAGTAGCACCGGATGCCGATAGTAATTTTGCGGCGGCGACTCCACTTCGGTTTACTCCAAAAACTGTGACCCGTTTTCCTTGTAATTGCACTCAAAATCCCTCAATGCGTGTTGCCAAACGACACCTACCGGAGTTTCAATGTACTCAAAGCGATCAACACCAAGATGAGTCCGACTATCCAGAACCTGATAACGACTTTGGATTCCTTCCACCCTGAGAGTAAGAAGTGGTAGTGGATTGGCGACATCTTGAATACGCGTTTACCGAATGTGCGGTAGGACCAGACCTGAATGATAACCGACAGTGTCTCGGCAACGAAAATAGCGCCGACAATCAGAAGTAGAAACTCCTGTTTTATAAGGACGGCTACGGTTCCGAGCGTCGCCCCGAGTGCTAAGGACCCGGTATCTCCCATAAAAACCTGCGCGGGATAACCATTATACCATAAGAATCCCAATCCTGCGCCGATCAGCGAAGCACAGAAAAGTGTTGCGACTTCGCCGCTCATCGGTAGGTGGAAAATATTCAAGTAGGCTGCAATCTCATTATGACTCGTCATATACCCGACTACGCCTAAAGTTCCGGCAACGAACAGCGTACAACCTATCGCCAATCCATCCATGCCGTCTGTAAGATTGACGGCGTTAGAGGCCCCTACGATGACCAGGGTCGCGAAAGGAATAAATAGGAGACCTAAATTGGGCTGGACATCTTTAAAAAAAGGGAGCGTCAGCACTGTTCGTGTTGCCGGATCATCGGCGTGCATCGGTCCCCATTTGTAGAGATACGCAGCGATCGCGAGTGCCCCTATTGTTTGAAGTACGATTTTATGCCATCCGCGAAGTCCTAAGGATTGCTGTTTTACCAGTTTGCTGTAATCATCAAGGAACCCGAGTCCGCCGAACCAGAGGGTCGCCAAAATCATCAGGTAGATATAGGGTTGATCTAAGCGCGACCAAAATATCACGGATATCAGTACGGAGACGATAATGAGGACACCGCCCATGGTTGGGGTTCCGGCTTTGCTTTGGTAATCTTTGGGTCCCTCCTCTCGTATGTGTTCGCCGATCCGGAGCTGCTTGAGCCGTCTTATCATAAATGGACCCAAGACGAGTGCAATAATAAGCGATGTTGCCGTTGCATAAATAGCACGGAAACTGATGTATTGAAAGACGTTGAATGGCGAAAAGATATCGACGAGATTCTCGTATAGGAACTGGTAAAACATTTTAGTCTAGAAGAAAAGCATCAGCGATTTTACAATTTAATTTACGCTGTCTCTCCGAGTTTGTCACCCCTCTTCAGTTTGGAAAGGCTCGCATCTGCTTGACTTAGGAGATTGGTCGTATAAGTATAAGTTAATGTATTTTTCTGTGCGTGCGCTGCAAACGCTAAGTCAATGAGTTCCGATACAAGTTGCGGGAATTCAATGCCTTGATGTGCCCAGAAATAATAACTGTATGAGCCGGGGATCGTATTAATTTCATTGACGTAAACATTTTCGTCGGCATCTACGAGGAAGTCAATACGTGCGACCCCGGCACAATCTAAAACCTGAAAGGCGCGTGTTGCGAGTTGTTGTATATGTAACGTCAATTCTTCTGAAATGGGTGCAGGAATTTTCCGATCTGCACCTGCCATCCCTGACGACGCCTCCTCTTGATGGATGTATTTATCATCGAAGCTGAGGAAATTCGCCGCTGTTATGGGTTGCTCACATACAGAGGCTGTGGGTTCATCTGTTCCGATCACGGCACAATTGATTTCAACTGGATTCTCAACGGCTTTCTCAGCGAGCATTCTACGCGAGTAGTGTCCAGCGACCTCAATAGCACTGAGCAGTTCATCCAGAGTTTCGACATAAGCGACCCCGATACTGGATCCGCCCATCGCAGGTTTGACGAAGAGCGGATAGGAGAGCGTTGTCTCGACATCTTTGATAATCTCGTCAGCTTCGATGTCCCACTCTTGATGATCCCACCACACATAAGGCAGCACGGGGAGCCGATTTTCGTTGAAAATCGCTTTCATCACGATTTTGTCCATACCGACAGCGGAACCGACCACACCCGCACCAACGTACGGTAGATTCATAAGTTCTAACAGCCCTTGGAGGGTGCCGTCTTCGCCATGCATACCGTGTATTGCCGGAAAAACGACATCTACTGGGAGAACAGTCCGCTTACGGAGGTTCTGACCAAGCCAATGTTTGGAATTGACAACAAATGTCGGTTCCGGATGGAATTCGACGCTAACTTTGTCGAAATCAGATGGATGTGGTAAAGAACCTTCAGTGAAGGTGGATAAATTGCAAAATGCGTCGCCGGTCAACCATTCACCTGTCTTCGTGATGTAAATCGGGGTGACGTTATGGTTCTCTTGCAAAGCGAGGCAGACCTGGTGTGCGGTTACGATTGAGACTTCGTGTTCAGGTGTGCGTCCGCCAAATATAAGGGCTACATTGTGTTTTGACATTTTTTGTGTTTCTTATGCGTTTTTGGGCGAGGCAGCTTTTTCCTCGTTATAGGTATCGGGCAGGTCGTTTTCAAAGAGGACAACATCGCCCGCTTGGACCTGTGTTGCTAAGTGCTGTTTAACTTCTTCCAAGTTGCGTGTGACAATAATCTGTTGGCTCGGGTATCCAGCAGCCTTCAAACCGTCAAGGATCGGTTTCGTTTGTATGGGTCCAACTAATATAACCAGATCACAGACATCGGCGGCTTCTTCTCCGAGCCGTCTGTTTTCTTCGTATTCTTTTTCACCGAGTTCTACCATACCGGGTGTTACAAGTACCTTTTTCCCGTTTCCGATCTCGTTAAGTGCTTCAAGTGCTGCCTTCGCGCCGACAGGATTCGAGTTGAAACTATCGTCAATGATAGTTACACCACCGGCACCAGTTGTTAATTGGAGGCGATGCGGTACAGATTCGACCTTAGCGACGGCGCCCCGAATCTCTTCAAGTTCCATTCCACATGCCATAGCGACTGTCATAGCAGCGAGGATGTTAGAAACGTTGTGTTTGCCTAAAAGTTGCGTTTGAATTTCGGTGTCAGGAATATCGAATGTCTCAGTATTCGCGTGGACAGTAAAAGCGAGTCCGTTATCAGTGTATCGAACATTCGTCGCGATGAGGTCAGCAATATCTGCGACCGAAGCCACAGGGGCATCTTCGGTCGCGTAGCGTCGGACGGGACTCCCTGTCTGCTCCCGTTTATCGGCAAGCCCTGCACAAATTTCGTTGTCGCAATTGAAGACAGCGAGTCCATCTGGTGGTAACGACTCAATGAGTTCATATTTTCCTTTTGCGATATTTTCTATGCTTTTAAACCGCTCCAAATGCTGCGGGCCGACAGCCGTGAGAATACCGATTTGTGGGGACGCTAAATTGCATAATTCACGGATGTCGCCGCGTTTATAGGCACCCATTTCAACAATAAAGACCTCGTGTACGGGGGTCAGATCGCCACGGATAACCTTACATATCCCCATCGGTGTATTGTAGCTGTTAGGGGTCATTAAGGTGTTAAATTTCTGTGATAAGATTTGGTGCAAAATATACTTCGTACTTGTTTTGCCGTAGCTTCCGGTAATGCCGATAACTCTGGGTTGGAGTGCCTTGATGCGTCTCCGCGCCGAAAGCAGATATGCTTCATTTATCGTCCGTTCTAACGGATAAATGAGCAGGTTCGCAACGGTTAGGTTAATGACGGCGATCTCACTAAAAAGGAGGACAGCGATTCGCGCTGGGTCTGTTTTTGCTGCCAAGGCGAGTGCCGTTGCGGTGGCAGCGAGTAAGCAGATCGCAAGTCCGAATACGCGTTTCGCGCGTGCTGTATAGACGAGCGGTTTTTTCGCTGTGACTTTTTTCCGTCGTATCATCAGAGAAATTTGGGATATACTCCATCCAGCGAACAGAGCGGAAAGCCATCTATTGAGGAATTGTGGATAGAACGCTGTGAGAATCAGAAAGCCGCCAATAACAAGGATCTCTTTGACTTCAAAACAGTTCGTCGGATGTTGGCGTATCCACTTCAAGTATCTGCCCGTTTTGTAACCATCCAGCTGAAGTATATGAAGTCCACTTACGGTTCTGATGATTGCCCGTGTCAAACAGGTTAATGTGGCGAAGTAGAAAAGTATTGTACTCAACGGCATTGTTCTTTTTTCCTCATATTGAGGTTGTGTCTGTAGTGCTTCCTATGCGTTTGCGATCTTTAAAAAACTGGCGACGATTCGACAAAATTGCGGAAATTGGTCGAGGTAAGAGAAGTGTCCTGCCTCTTTCAGTACCACTAATCCGGCATCAGGTATCTCACGTTCCATGACTTTTCCGAACCATATAGGTGTATCTTTATCGTGTTCGCCCCAGATAAGGAGCGTTGATGCGGAGATCCGAGGTAACAGAGAACGCAGGTCTTGGTTCACGACTTTAACAAGTGTGGCGCGCATCTCTCCGGCATTTTGATAATCTTTAGAGCCGAGTTGTGCGGAGAGCGCGTTCGCAAGTCGTGCGCCGGGTGTTCCACACCGTCGGATCCATTTACCTGCTTTTGCTAGCGCTACCCGTAGGTAATATTTTGTAGTCCGTTTTGGTGTAAGTCCGGCACTATCGACAAGGATGAGTTTGTCCACTTTCTCGGGGTGTTCCGCTGAAAGGATAATCGAGATTCTTCCGCCAAAGGAGTGACCGATGAGATGTGCCTTAGAAATGTCAAATTTTTCCAGAAATGCGGTGACCAACTGTGCGTAGTCGGACGAGTCCCAAGGTGTAGGGGGTATTTGACTGTTCCCGAATCCGGGTAGGTCGAGTGCGTAGACTTTGTGGGATAGTGAAAGCCATTTGAAGACAGGTTGAAAGCTTGCGGCTTCACCGCCCCAGCCGTGTAGTAAGATGACAACATCGCCCTCTCCGGCGACCTGATATGATATATTGAGATTGTTAATTTCTGTACTTGGCATCAATGACTCTTTCGCGTTTTCTGAACCGTTAGCGTGATTCTAAAAAGTCCGCAGCGGTAACCCTATCGTCAAAAGGAAATCTTTTGCCGTGGATTTCTTGATAATCCTCATGTCCTTTACCTGCGATTACAACGACGTCGCCTGATTTTGCTGTTGCGATTGCGTGGTGGATAGCGTCACGTCTGCCTGAAATACACACATATTTTGCATCATGTGGTAAATTCGACACAATTTGTGCAATAATTTGATCAGGGTTTTCAGTTCTCGGGTTGTCAGAGGTAATTACGGTGTAATCGGCGATTTGTGCGGAAATATTTCCCATTTTGGGACGTTTTCCGTTATCTCGGTCCCCGCCGCACCCGAAAACGCAAATGAGTTTTCGTTTGGTGATCCGCCTTGCAGCAGTCAGTATATTTTCTAACCCATCGGGTGTGTGTGCATAATCAACAATAACAGCAAAGTCTTGTCCATGATCGACGAGTTCAAATCTGCCGGGGACAACTGTATCGGCAAGTCCGTTCTGAATGGCGGACACAGGAGAATCATACCGAAATCCGACAGCGATAGCTGCGAGGGCGTTATAGATGTTATAGTCCCCGATCAATCGCAGCTTAACTGGGAAACGTCCTGCTGGTGTAATCGCAGTGAACGCTGATTTGTTATACGAAAACGCTATATCTTCACCCTGCAGTTCCGCCTTGTTATTGAGTCCATACGTCAAAATTTGTCGGCTTGTACAAACTTCCGCGATACATGCCGTTACAGGCGTGTCGCTATTCAAAATTGCGAACCCGTGATCGTTGAGTTGCTCAAATAGCATCAGTTTCGCTTTTAGGTATTCTTCCATCGTTTGATGGTAATCGAGATGGTCTTGTGTGAAATTTGTAAAGACTGCGGTGTCAAAGGTGAGTCCTGCCAAGCGTTGTAGTGCTAATCCTTGAGAGGAGGTTTCCATGGTAACGTATTCTACACCCTCTGCGACGAATTGTTGAAAAAGAGCGTGAAGTGCGAATGCGTCAGGCGTTGTGAGCGAAGTGGGGATTATTTTTTCTTCGCCGCGTGCGTTTGTATATCGGTGTCCGACTGTCCCGATGAGTGCGACTCTTTGTCCGTATGCTTTGAGTATTGCGTAGATCAGATGCGCGGTTGACGTTTTGCCGTTGGTGCCTGTAATACCGATGAGTTTGAGGTGTTTTGCGGGATTACCGTGCCAATTCGCCGCGAGCAGGGAGAGTGCGCGTCGCCCATTAGGGACCTGTAAGTAGGTCGTAGAGGTAGCCGATATTTCCAGCGCTGTTAGCGGTTTTTCGCCTATGATGCCGGCGGCTCCCTTCCGAAGTGCATCGGTTATGAAAGCGTGACTGTCCACATGGATACCTTGATAACAGACAAAAAGGTTACCGGGTTCGACTTCCCGATTGTCGCTGACGATACCGGTAATATCAATATCAAGGGGTCCGGTATTCGCGATAGGATTTAATCCATGGAGTAGGTCCCGAAATTTCACCATCCTTCTCCTTTTACAATCCTTCTCCTTTTACAGCAAGATTTTGCTGTGGCGGCTGCCCTGTTACAACAGGCGTGGATTGAGGGGTTTGCGGGTGTATGGGGTCGAGGAATTCTGTCTGTTTCAAGTATTGTATCGTTTGGGTAGCGATTTTCTGAAAAGTCGGTCCTACGATGCGTCCGCTGAATCGTGCGCCTGTTGGTTCATCAAGCATAACGATGATTGATATCATCGGGTTCTCGGCTGGTAGGAATCCCATGAAAGACATAATCTCTTTTCCCAAGTATCCTCTGCCGCCTTTTTCCGCTTTTTGTGCGGTTCCTGTTTTTCCTGCGACCCGATAGCCTTCAACGCGTGCGCGCCGTCCGCTCCCTTCCTCAACGACTCCGACAAGGATTTCTGTCATCTGTTTAGCGACCTGCGGCTTCAGTACTTGCCGTACCTCGATGGGGTATGTTTTTTTGATTATCTGGCCGCTGCTGTCTCGAATTTCTGAGACGATATGCGGATGCAGAAGTTTCCCGCCGTTGGCAATAGTGTTTAATGCGTTTAGCATCTGTAGCGGTGTTACCATAATGCCTTGCCCAAAAGGCACGGAGCCGAGCGAGTGGGTATCCCAGCGTTGGACAGCGTCTAGGCTGCCCTTGTGTTCATAGGGAAGGTCCACACCGGTTGGTTTCCCAAATCCGTACTGTTCAATATAATTACCGAAGGCTTGATGTCCCAATTGTTCCACGATTTTAATCATACCGATGTTGCTAGATTTTTGGACGACTTCATTAAGTGTCAACCATCCTTTCGGTGAAACATCCTTAATAATCCTACCGTTTGAGAGTCGGTACCGTCCATTCTCGCAGAAGACCGTTGACTCAGGGGTCATAATGCCTTCGTTTAGGACGGCGGAAGATGCGATAATTTTAAAGATTGAGCCGGGTTCATAAGCGAACCAAACACCGAGGTTCCGTTTTGCTTCCTCGCTGCTATCGGTATACGCGTTCAAATCGTAGGTCGGGTAACTGGCGAGGGCGAGTATCTCTGCGGTTCGTGCTGCCATGACGATCACAGTCCCACGAGGTGCGTTCCACTCTTTACAGGCGGCTGCCAATTCCTTTTCGGTGATATCTTGGATGTATTCGTCGATGGTCAAGACGACGCTATATCCGTAATCATGCGTAGAGTCGCCGTTCGTTAGAAGTTTTATCGGTTCGTTTCGTGCTGCGGCTGCGCGCTGGGCAGCGTGACGTTCTTTTGCACTCAAAAGGTAATTATTGTACTGAAACTCAATCCCTTCACCCATATCTTGGTCATTTATGTGCCCAATGACTTGGGATGCGAGTGAGCCTTTCGGATAGATGCGTTTCTGTTCAACCTTGTGTCCTATACCGCGGATGTCCTTCTCGATTGAACGAATCGCATCGAGCCGTTCGTAATCTACATCTCTCTTGAGCCAGACGAACTGCTTATCCCTACGGTCAAGTTTCTGCAGTAATTCGGACGCTGGGAGTTCTAAAACGGGTGCGAGTTTACGGGCAACATCTGCCGGACGGTCGCGCAAATATTGCGGATCGGCATAAACGGAGAGACTGTGACGACTCAACGCTAAAATATTCCCATCTCGGTCTAAAATTTTACCCCGTTTTATCGTGGCTGTCCGTGGAGAAAACCAGGTGCGTTCCGCTGTCTCCTCACGCGTTGCGTCGTTAGATATCTGTAATTTGAACAACTTACCGATCAGTAGTAGGAACCCTACCTGCATCACGATAAGTACAAAGACAAGGCGACGAATGGATAAATACGGTTTGTTTTTCATACTTTTCCCTATCAAGATTATTATTATGATTCCAAATACCTACCAAATAAGACGGCAGGCAAATTGTAAAAAACAAAGTTATTTGTCCCATATTATCTGTGAGGTTTCCGTGGGTTCAACCAGTTTCAGTTCAGTGACGATTTTCCGAATCTTCTGGATACTCGTTAGTGCTGATTCTTCCAACTCAAGTCGGTGAATTTCATCCTGAACAGAATTTTTCTGCCTTTCATAGACAGGTTGGCGTCGTAAAGCGACATCTTTAGCGTAAGACGAAAACCAGATGCTACCGGCAAAAACACAAAAAGAGAGTCCAAAAACGACGTAGACCAACGGGAACCTCTTTTTCGGCTTGGGTTCCTCTATTTTTCTGATACGTGCTGAATGGAAATCTGATGTTTGCATTTTTTAGTTTCCTGACAGGTTTTCGGGAACAGAGTCGCTCTATATCACTATCACTGGATCACTATCACTGGACGCCTATTTTCTGAAGGTTTTGGGTTTGTTTGATGACAAATCCCTTATAATTTCTAACGTTGAAGATTATATTTAAGATACATTTTTTTAGCACTGAAAGTCTACAATTTGCGAGCAACGCGGAGTTTAGCACTCCGTGATCTCGGGTTGTGTTGAACCTCAGTTACATCTGGTAACACTGGACGTTTTGTGAGAATCTCTACTGATGGATTGTGTTGACAGATACAAATCGGCGTTTTAGGTGGACAAAGGCACATTCGCGCCCATGTCTGAAATCGATGTTTGACGATCCTATCCTCAAGTGAATGAAAAGTGATAACACACAAGCATCCGTTGGGTTTCAACAGTGTGACTGCGGCATCCAAACCTGCCATAAGGTTTTCGAGTTCGGCGTTAACATAAATCCGCAGTGCCTGAAACACACGAGTGGCTGGATGGATTTTGGACCCACCTTTTGGGACAGATTGCGTCACAATGTTTGCCAGCTGCGTTGTTGTGGTTATCGGTTCGTGTCGCCGCGCCGCAACAATCCGATGTGCGATCCGTTTGGCGAAGCGTTCTTCGCCGTACCGTTTGAAAATATCAACAAGGACATCTACTGTGCTATCGTTGACCACTTGCATAGCTGTCAGCATCGTTTTCGCATCTGTATCGTTCTCGTGTCCGGGATTCATGCGCATGTCCAAGGGACCGGTGTGGTTAAAACTAAACCCTCGGTGTGGGGCATCTAACTGCAGAGACGACACGCCTAAGTCGAGTAGAATACCGTCTACAGCATGAATCGCATGGCTTTCGAGGAGGACGTTCATCTCAGCAAAATTGCCGTTAATTAAGGAGAACCGATCCGCGAAAATCTGTAATCTATCCTTTGCCACGGTGAGTGCATCGGTATCGAGATCAATCCCGAAGACGTGTCCATTCGGTGCGGAGGCTTTTAAGATGGCGGTACTATGTCCGCCTAATCCGACAGTGCCATCTATGTAAATACCATCCGATTTCGGTTTAAGAAAGCCGACGACTTTGTCACCTAAGACAGGGATATGGTTGATGTCCATAGTTTTTTGTATACGCCCTGATACTTTAATAATGAAGTGTAGCAAGAATCATGCCAATTTATTTTTTCGTGTTGACGGGTTAGCATCACGGGTCTATGCGGTTTTGATAGATAGCCGTTACGAGTTCCATTGTCTTGACTGCATCCTCAAAACAGGTTAATGGCTGTTGGTCTTGTTGGATACAATCGACAAAATGCCGACTCTCTGCATAGAACCCGTAAGTTTTATAGGTTTCATTAGAACCGGCTGCCTCTTCAGTCGTGATTTCGGTTGTGCCTTCGGGGGTGTGAAGGACGGCGCGTCCACCTGCATCGGGGTTGATATAAGCAGAAATCGCCCGCGCGTGCATCTCAAAGATATGTATGCGTCCGCCAACTGCCCAATTCGTGCAAAGATACCCGGAAGCACCACTCATAAATTTGACGAGTGCGTTGAAACTGTTCTCTCGTTCGGAGCTGAAACTGTTGATGTCGCTTGCGACGGCTTTCACTTCGCCACCGCCAAGCCATCGAAGCGCGTCTACCGCGTGAATCGCGTCACAGGTTAAAACATCTATCACACCGTCGTAGTAGAGTGCATTCGGTGTATTTTTATGGAAGGTTGACATGCACTGGATAATCGGACCGCGTTCCTCGACTATCGTTTTAACCTTCTGTAAGAGTGGAATAAAACGGCGATTAAAGCCGACCATCGTTTTACAGTCGTTCTTTTCCGCAGCGAGTGCCATCTCCTTCGTCTGGTGGAGCGTAACACCCGGTGGCTTTTCAATAAAGACGTGGAGTCCTTGTGATAGACAGTGGATAGTAAGCGGATAGAGGTGTTGTGGCGGCATCAAAATATACACAGCATCAGGAGACGTTTTTTCGAGCATCTCGCGATAGTCGGTGAACGTCTGATCAATCTCAAATCGTTCGGCTGTTGCTTGAAGTTTCGATGGTACAAGATCACACAATCCGACAAGGTTCACATCTTCACATTCGCTGAGCGACGGATAGTGGACACCGTTTGCCATTCCACCGGCTCCAATGAGTGCAATATTGACTTTCTTCATTTCGGATCCTCCTCGTAAATCTTTTCTTGCATGTTACAAGAGGGCGTGTTAAAATGCAACGAACTTTTGATTATTGGTAGCACGCGAAGGAGGGACTCTAATTGATGGCAGATCATACCGAAAAACGTTTCCCCAAAAAAGTGATATACGAGACGGATATGTGCTCCGACGTAGATGATGTCGGAGCACTGGCTGTACTACATGCTTTAGCAGACAATGAAGAAGCGGAAATTCTTGCTGTTTCCTTCAATGAGGTGCATCCGAGCGGTGCTAACGCGATTCGCGCGATAAATACGTGGTACAACCGCGGTGAGATACCTGTCGGTATCTGTAAAGGCGATCTCGCTGACCCGGATCCGTCAAGGTACCTGGATAAAGTCGCTAATTTCCCGCACGATTCGTCCGCTGTTGAGACACCGAGTTCGCTTGAACTCTATCAGCAGGTGTTAGGCGAGCAACCCGACAACTCCGTAACGATTATCAGCGTCGGATTTCTTAACAATCTTTACGATCTCTTGAAAACCAATCCGAATCTCGTCTCACAAAAGGTTACCGAATTGGTCGTGATGGCACTGCTTGTAGACGATCCGTTCAACACACGCCAGCACAACCTCGTTGATAAGTCGGCGTACGTAATCCGTAATTGGCCCACACGGCTTGTTATCAGTCAGCACGGCGAGACTGTACAGACTGGTTCGAGACTTGCAGATGCGTCTCCAGAGAATCCAGTACGGGAAGCGTATTATTGGTGGTCCGGTGAGAAGCATGGTGAGCGTTCCAGTTGGGATCAACTTGCGGTCTTATACGGTGTGCGCGGTGTCTGTGACTATTTCACCGAAATTGCGGAAGGCAAAGGTCGGTTATCAAACGGGTATGAATGGGAGCTGAAACCCTGTTTTCGGTCCTATCTAGAACCTCGGTTATCGGATAGCGAACTTGCCGATATTATTGAGGGTTTGATGATTAAACCACCACGAAAATAATCAGGATTTATGCAAAAAATCAGCTGATATTTCTCAGGACTTACGCAATTTTGAAAATATGACGCTCTGTTAGCGGATAAACCCTCAAAAACAGAGGCGTTCTCAGGGCACAGG
The DNA here is from genome assembly GCA_022827225.1 of Candidatus Poribacteria bacterium. Taxonomy (GTDB): domain Bacteria; phylum Poribacteria; class WGA-4E; order WGA-4E; family WGA-3G; genus WGA-3G. Next base: position 61,866 of record JAJDTJ010000106.1, read on the forward strand.
AAACCAACGGTCTCCTATGGTACAAAAGAGCAATCTGTGTAAGTCCTATCTCTATGAAATGTTATTCTCCCCGCAACAGTGCTGCGATGTCTTCTGGGACCTTCACTTCATTTTTTGTCTCAAAGTCTTCAACGCTTTTATAGCTGTAACTGTTATGGAATGAAGCAGCGATGTCAACTCCCTTGTCCTTGGCAGTCATTAGGTCTGCTTCGGCGCGCTCCCACTCTTTTATGTGCAACCACACGACACCGCGCTTGTAGTAGGCGTTGGCATAATTGGGTTTCAGTTTTAGTGCCGCGGTATAGTCTCCGATGGCTTTGGTGTGCTTGCCGATGTAGCTGTAGGCGGTGCCGCGTCTTATGTAGTCTTCGACTATTTTCGGATTGAGCCTCAAACTTGCCGTGTAAAACTTAATGTATTCTTTAGCCTCCTCCGCATTCTTAATGAGTCCACGAGGCGGCCCGCCATTTCGATCTTGACAGACAAGGGTAAAACTCCACACCCCAGCCGCTCCGAGTTTACTAACAAGGGTTCGACTCCCGATTTCATAAATCTCAATATCGGTCATTTTTTCGATTTCACTTTGAGGTGCAGCGAACCTTTCTGCGCGTGCGTGTTCTTCCGCTTCTCTTTCCTTCCGTTTATCTTGGATTCGCTTGACAATGGTATCGATATCGGGTTGATTCGCCAACAATTTATGTCGATCAACAGAGTAATCACCTTTACCGGGCCGGATCTGTCGAATAAATCGGGGCACCTGAGAGGCACCGAGTTTGTCGGTAAGGATTTTAACCCCCATTTCATAAAGTTCATCGTCTGTCATTTCGAGTGTGTTCATTTCTTATCATCTCCTGAAACCATATAGAAGGATTTTCAACTCTGACGTGAAGTTGCCTGTTATAACGTTTTGCGATCTTGAGCAGCCCATCATCAGTTGTCAAAAAAACATCAACTGAACCGCTCTCAGCACAAGCGAGATGCAAAGCATCTAATTCTTTAAACCCCAAAGTTTCAAGCTGCTTGCGCCTCAATATTTCACCCGCTCCAACGGAAACAGTCTGGTGAGCGTCAGTTATTAGATTTTCAATCTGTAAGCGTTGGTCCAAGTCAGGGATTTGCTCTACTTCATCCATCAAAGCATCGCTGGAAATCCAATGCCAGTGTCCGGAAAGAATCTGAGCAAGAATTTGTCCGATAAATCCAGTTTCTTGATAGATTCGGATTTGCATTTGGTCATCAAAAGAACGACTCAAACAGCAAGTATCAAGATAAATTCTCAAAGGTTGTAGGCCGGTTTGCACGCGCGTCTCAAGACTCCATGGGACTATAGCAAGATAGGACATACAAATCAGGTTCATCTTTTGAATTATGATAATACAACACTGTGAAAATGTCAAGATAAACATGATGGCATTTAAAAAATAAAGTTGATTTTTTTCCGAAAATATAGTACAATCTTCTAAGATTGATGCGTAATCTAAAGCGAACATCTGATTCTTTTTTTTTCTAGAGATACCCACCATAAGGTAACAACAGAGATTGTGAACACAGATCCCATCAAATTAGAACTTTACAAAAATATCCTGACCTCGGTTGCTGAGGAGATGGGTGTGACGCTGCAACGTACAGCGTTTTCACCGAACATCAAGGAACGACTCGATTTTTCGTGTGCTGTTTTTGATGGTACAGGTAAAATGGTTGCCCAAGCTGCACATATCCCAGTGCATCTCGGCTCTATGCCGCTCTCTGTTCTTGCAGCGATTGAAAGTACCGAAATGGCACTGGGTGATATGATTGTCCTCAACGACCCGTATTGTGGCGGCACGCACCTACCCGATATTACGCTGGTTGCCCCTGTTTTTTCAGATGAGAAGTTGAGTGATGGAGAGAACCGCCCTGTCTTTTTTGTGGCGAATCGCGCACACCACGCAGATGTCGGCGGTATGACCCCCGGCTCGATGCCGATTGCGACGAGTGTGATTCAGGAAGGTATCCGTATTCCGCCGGTTAGACTTATTCGGGGTGGCGAATTAGATACTGACCTCTGGGAACTGATCCTTGCGAATGTGCGTACACCGGAAGAACGCCGTGGCGACATGGAGGCGCAACTCGCAGCGAATCGTGTCGGGGAGCGCAGGCTGCAGGAGATAGTCAGTAAATACGGTACGCCGGAAATCACGGCGTATATGCAGGAACTCTGCGCGTATGCCAGTCGAATGGTGCGGGCGCGCCTCCGGGAAATCCCCGATGGTCGTTACGTATACACCGATGTGCTTGATAACGACGGTATCACCGATGCCCCGATTGAAATAAGGGTTGCGATTGAGATTGAAGACGATACGGCAGTCGTTGATTTTACGGGTACAGCCCCACAAGCTCGGGGTTCCGTCAACGCGATTTATGCCATCACGCTCTCTGCGGTTTTTTACACGTTCCGATGTATCGCTGGTGCGGATGTCCCCGCGAATGCCGGGTGTCTGGAACCGATTCAGGTCATTGCGCCGGAAGGGACTGTTGTAAATGCGAAGTTCCCTGCAGCAGTCGCGGGCGGAAACGTCGAAACATCGCAGCGCATCGTTGATGTACTGCTCGGAGCCTTGGCGCAAGCCTGCCCGGATCAGATTCCTGCCGCGAGTTCCGGCACTATGAACAACCTCACAATAGGCGGTTATGATGCCTCACGCGGAAAGGAATTTACCTACTACGAAACTATCGCAGGCGGGATGGGCGCGCGCCCCGACCGTGATGGCATTGATGCCATCCACACCCACATGACCAACACAATGAATACCCCGATAGAGGCGATTGAGACGAACTATCCGATGCAGGTAACGACGTACACAATTCGGCGCGGGACAGGTGGTGCGGGGAAATTCCGAGGCGGGGCAGGCGTTATCCGAGCGTTGAAACTCTTGACAGATGCGGAGGTTACTATCCTTTCAGAACGCCGAACCCGAGGCCCCTACGGCTTGCAAGGCGGTGAACCCGGACAACCGGGGTGTAATGTGTTAATCTCTGGTGGTGAAGAGCATCCGTTAGCGGGCAAGGTTTCCGTTTCTACGCGCGAAGGTGATGTTATTCGCATAGAGACCCCTGGCGGTGGCGGATTTTTGTCTTAGCAATTGACACGGAGATCAAGAATGAAAAAGCTGACGCAATCGGCGTTTCAGAGAGCAAAGAACTTTATAATGGATCATGGAAGAGCGTTGGACCAAAGACGCTTTGAATTCCATTTTGAAGATGGACCCGCTGATGCTGTTCTTGCCGCGCTAACACCGTATCAAAACAACGATGGCGGTTTCGCTCACAGTTTGGAACCTGATGTCAGGACACCGTTTTCGTCGGCGATTGTGACGACAGTCGGTTTCCAGATTCTCAGAGAAATTCGAGCACCGGTGAGTCATATATTGGTTCGGAAGGGAATCCAGTATTTTATCGCCACCTATGAGGCGTCTCAGCAGGTATGGCATATCGTTCCACCCGAAGTGGATAATGCGCCTCACGCGCCTTGGTGGAATTATGAGAAGAGTGCCGAAACTTTCGGTCAGTTTCTGGTCAACCCGCGTGCTGAGATTGTCGGATATTTGCACGAATTTAGCGATGGCGTGCCGACGAAATTGCTGACGACATTAACTGCGGCTGTCCTGGAGCACCTATATTCCCTACCCGACGAAATGGAGATGCACGATGCACTCTGTTTCGTAAGGCTTGCGGAGACGGAGGCGCTGCCGGATCGGGATAAGGTTTGGGCGAAACTCGCTCAAGCAGCGGCGCCTGGTGTTGCTCGGAACACGGAGCAGTTGGCTGGTTATGTGCTCAAACCGCTGTGGCTGGTGCCTTCTCCAGAATCACCCTTGGCTGCTGGACTCAAGGACGAAGTGGAGCTGAACTTGGACTTTGAGATCGAACAGCAGGGTGAGGACGGCTCTTGGTCCCCGAATTTTTCCTGGGGTGATCAATATCCGGAGGCGTGGCAAGCAGCCAAGCGGGAATGGCAATCTCGGTTCACGATCGAGACTTTGAAAACACTAAAAGATTTTGGTCGCATTGAGCAAACGGATGAATAGAAAGCGCTGATTGACGCAATTGGTAGGATCAATTCACTTTGTGCGTCATGTCAGTGGTCTGCGAATAAACACGACTTGACCACCAAAGAAAAACACAACGTTATAAAGCAAAAGGACCAACAGCAGATTAGAGTGCATTGATATTACATCTGGAAGGAAAAACTTCGGCGGCACAAAATTTGGCGGATCCGCTTTCAAAATACGTTGTAGGATTTCATAGTCTCCGGTTTCTTCAATATATCTATTGACGTGTTCAGCGTATTGACTGCGGTATCGAATAACAGCACGACGGAAGTTCCATTCGCTGAGGATTCCGGTGTTTGCTACGTCCGTCGCTAAATAAACAAATGCCGCCGAGGGTGAAATTAGGGAGATGGACAGGTTCATATCGGCTTGTGCTTCAACCGCGTTGATAAAATCTTGCCGGATTTCTGCTGCCTTTCCCACGCTTAGGTTCATCTGTCTCCGCTCTGCCTTCGCTCGGATTTTGTCTATAGTTTGTTTTTCGGTATCACTTAGGGCTGCTGGATCGCCGCCATGCTCCTGTATGAACTTCTCTATCTCCGCGCGGCTCTGTTGCCAAATGTTTCCTGAGATTCTTCGTATATTCTCATGGACCTCATACACTGTAGGTATAGGGCGCAAATAGGCGGCTAAAAATGGACTGAAGTTGGGAATCACTAAAACTACAACAACCCATAACGCCATCAAAAGCGTTAGTGTCGTTTTCGGATGTTTTGTCAAACACGATCCAAAAAGTCCAAGCGCACAAAAAACAGATAGATAAAGCAGAGCGAGTAAAAAAAGAAATGAGGTTGCGACCCAATCGGAGGGACGAAGGTGTATGTTAGGCATCAGGTATAAGATCAGAACCACACTGATCAGTGCTGGTAGTAGAGAAGTTATTAGGCTGAGATAACTTCCAACGAATTTCGTAGCCAAAAGCAGCGGACGTGAAATAGAATTTATCAGCACCAGTCGTAAGGTCCCGCGACGATCCTCTCCTGAAATGGTGTCATACGTAAATACAAATGCTAACAGACTCCCAACGATGTTAAAGAAAAAAACAAAATCCAGCTGGGAAAAAAGATAGCGATTTGGGTTGTTAACAAATTGGCGATTGTTCTCAAATTGGGGCCCCATCTTTGCCTCGCTATTAGCATTCAAGGAGAGTTCTTCGTCCAACCCTGTTACCAAAACCCGCAATGTTGGAAGGTCTCGGTTCATCCAGTACCAGCTATACTTGTTGGTGTATAGATAGTCTTTGAGTTTGTATCCTGTATATAATTGACGGCCCGCCCACGTCCCATCCATCGCTAACATTACCGTTGACCCGATGAGAAAAATCAGTGCCAGGATCATTGAAACCGCGAAACGAGCACTGAGGATATGATCATGTATCTCTTTTTTGATTAATGTCCAGAACATGTTTTCCTCGATTCCGCTGTCATCTTACATCATAACGATGAAACGCTAAATTTGCGCCCATGAACAACAGGACGTTCCACAAGAGAAGCAGTTGTAAATCAATCCAAACCGCAGCGAAGCTGCGTCCCTGCGGCTCGGGCTGATGAACAAACATGGACCATTGTCCCTCTTGTCTGACGTTCCGTTTAAGCCATGCGAAAAGTCGCCGCCGATAATCTTGATAATCTGATATTCCTGTTTGTGCAAGCGTCGTTGAACCATAAACGTAGGATGCTAATGGAGAGAGACGAGCGAGATTTTTTCCTAACTCAATTTGGCGGTCGATTTTGGCAATATAGGTATCGTCCATTGACCACAATATTTCTCGTTGTTTCTCAGTGATGTCGTGTTCGGTAACAATCTGTTCTTTCATTTGTCTGTGCTCGCCCTCAGAGGGAGCCGGTGCAATTGTCCTTGTCGTTAAAAGGGCAAGCCTCGGTATCCATAACGTCCATATCATCCAGATAAATAAACACAAAACGAGAGAAGTTGCCTCTCGATGAACCACCGTGGAGACAAGTAGACCGAGTGTAAAGAAGACGGAAAGATAGATTAAAGTAAAACTAATAATGCCACCGAGTCGCAGAAAATGTTCACTGGAAAATGAAACTCCGGAGACAGTGTACATATAGATGAACATGAGCAGCACTGCTGGAGAGAAACTCAAAAGCAGACTGATATAGCCTCCGATCCATTTGCCTAATAGAAACGTTGATCGCCGAAGAGGATTGCTCAGCACCAAGGAGAGGGTATGTGTCTCTTTTTCTCCACAAATGCTATCATAAGAGAGAAAAATTGTAAGAACTGACAAAACTATACTGACAATATAGACGAAGTCGGGAGTCTCAAAGAGTTCAAAGATGTGACGTTCCTCACCAAAACGCATGAAAACCTGTCCGATAACATTATATCTCGGATGAGCATTTGGGATGACTGGGCGGACTTCATTTGTTCCTTTCGCGATTAAGCTTAGTGGCTGTGGAGGCATGGAGATGCCACGAGCCAAATTCGACTGCTTCTCTCGGTGTTGGTAATCGTGTGACATCAAAACGATAGAAACCACACATAAGACGATACATACAATGCTTGTTAGAATGTAACGGCCACTCGTGAGATTATCAATCAGTTCATGCTTGATTAAATTACCAAGTTGATGCATATTATCCTACTTCTGTCCGAGAACCTTCAAAAACTCTGGATCATCCTTTACATCCGAAAATGCGGGAGACTCAAGGAAAAACGGGTAGTAACTATCCATATAATTATAGCCCCTAACCACATAAGCGTCCTGAGCGATCTTCAAATGGTGTAAAGTCTTCTCGCGATCCTTCTCAGATGCCCAGATGCTCACAGCAAGCTGAAAGTGACTAGATTCGGTGTAATTTCCCAAATCAATAGCGACCTGTAGAAGACGTTTCGCCGCATTATACTTCTTAGACCACACCAGACAACAACCAAAGTTGTGAGCAACGCAATAAAGCTCGTAAAGATTTACAGGAAAACCTGCATCCAGTTTTTTCAACTCTCCTTGAATAAATGTGTTCGTTTCGGTATGGATTTGATCGAAACGGTCCCAATCTTCCTGTTTGCTATACAACAGGAGTCGAATCTCTCTCACTGCCAACCAGTATTTAAAATAAGACGCCCAACCGGGTTTACCATTGGCACGTTCTAATTTTTCTATTTCGAGAAGCGCCGCATCTAAGCGATCGTTTCTTTCTAATATCTTTGCTCCGGCTCGGAGAAAATCGCAACGACTGTACTGACTTACTTCAGGGTTTTCTAAGCGTTCAGATGCCTCATTATAAAGTTGGATCCAGTCATCAATACGCCCTTCCGCTTTCCAACATCCGGCAGCGTTCAGATTAGCAATAGTTCTTAACACATGTTTTTCTGACGCTTCACATGCCCAACGGTAAAGACGCGTCTGCTCTTGAATCGCTTCTCGGTTTCTTCCAACAAACGCAAGGCTCTCCACTAGCGACTTATGCGACCAATAATGCTCCGTATCATCTGGTGCGTCGTTCATATAGTTACGGAGTAGCGGTATCCGTTTTTCCATGCCTAGACTGCCCATACGCGGGTATATCTCATCAACAGCAAGATGCACTAACTCGGGTGTGATTTCTGTCTTAAGTGCATCTTCAATCTCGTTGGATGCCTCCTTAAGAATATCCGCTCTTGATGCGGGATCAGATTTTACTTTTTCCATGGATACATCGAAGTTGCGACGAATATCTTTCACTTTATCAGACATAATAAAATCTCCTTTGGAACCCCCCCAAATCTCTCGAATTGTAGGTTCCTCCTTCTTCAACCGCTTGCGGGCGCGGTGGAGCCGACTCTTGACGGTGTTCGGCGATACGCCCAAAAACTTGCTAACGTCTTCACATGTCATACTATTGAGATAATGAAGCGTTACAACGCTCCGTTCACCCTCTGGCAACTTTTGCAGGAGACGTTCGACGACTTCGCGTTGCCGTTCACTCACGAATTCTCTTTGTTGTTCAGCGCGGTATCGCGTATAAGCCAATTCTTCTAATTCCGCTGGTGACATTGCATCTAACGATTCCATCGGAATCCGTTTCTTTTCAAACCACGCGAAGCACTGACGAGCAGCAATCACATAAAGCCATCCGGCAAACGTATTCGGGTTTTTCAGCGTCGGCAGCTTTTCGTAAACTCTGAGGAATATATCTTGCGTGATTTCTTCAGCAATGTGGAAATCACCGATTTTCCGGTGTACGAACGCGTGGACCGATTTTTGGTATTTCTGCACAAGTGTGCTGAACGCAGACTCGTCACCCGCCAACGTTCGTTCAATCAATTGCACGTCATTATTTTTCATGCAACATCTCCTAAAATATGTTGTCTCTCAAAACATTAAGATAGGAATTGAGGAGAGAAAGGTTGCATAAAATACAAGATTTAGGAAAAATTCTATTATTAAAGTGGGGAAATTTGAAATAGAAAGTAAACTTAGTGTGAAGACAAAAACTTGAGTTGAGAATAAGCCGGATTCTGTATGTGATGATCATTCATCTGGGATGGATGTTGCCATCCACCTCAAGCGGTTACCTCGGGACGAGGCGGGCTACCTCTGTCCGTCCCTGATTTACCTTGCTCCAGACGGGGTTTACCAAGCTCCGTAAGTCGCCTCACGGACTGGTGCGCTTTTACCGCACCGTTTCACCTGTACAGTATTTTTAGGTACTGTAGTCTACTTTCTGTTGCACTTTCCATAGCGTCGCCGCTCCTGGGTGTTACCCAGCATCCTGCCCTGTGGAGTCCGGACTTTCCTCATCCGACCGGTTAATTCCGATCAAGACGCGACCACCTACTCAACTCAAGTCTTTTTATTATACCCTATCCAATGGCTTAATGGCAACAGAATCGGATTATGTTGGGGTGATTGTTTCGTTTACTGAAATAGTGCGCCAGTCTGACTATGGAGGTGGGGTTCGTAATTGTTTACAGCGGTATAGGTTTGCTTCATTAGTTCGATATTAGTTCGATCCTCCTTCTGTTAGATGAGATTTTTCGGAAAACACAGCCGTCTGGTACCACAGGAGACCAACAGCCTATGGTACAAAAGAGCAGCATACGTAAGTCCTAATAGGATTAATGTAAGGACTTGCAATAAAGAAGCCAGAGTCATTCAGAACTATTCCGTTCTCGCTTCTGAATGACTCTGGAGTGAATATACAACCTTTAGGAACATCCGCTCGTTGCACCGCAATTTGCGCAGCGATAGCAGACACCGCTTCTCAACATAAGTGCACCGCATTCAAGACAGGGCGGGGCATCCGCATGTTGTAGCATTACCTGCTTCTCACGAGCCTCCCAAGAATCGGTATCACCGTTACTTCCATGTGCGTACGGATCGAGTTCCTCAGGTGCCGTCATCTGTTCCTCCAAACCCAGCATGTCAGGACTTTCTGATGGTTCTTGAGAGAGGAATTGTATACCGAGCCATCGGAAAACGTAATCTATGATCGACTTCGCCATCGGTATCTCAGAGTTCGCTGTGAAGCCTGACGGTTCAAACTGGACATGGCTGAACTTATTCACGAGTGACTCTAACGGTACACCGTACTGCAACGCAATAGAGGTGAGTACCGCGATAGAGTCCATCAGTCCGGAGACGACTGTACCTTCCTTGCTCATACGGAGGAAAACTTCCCCAGGGCTACCGTCTTCATAGAAACCAACAGTGATATACCCCTCATGACCGCCGACGCTGAATTTGTGTGTAAGAGAATCACGTGTGTCAGAGAGACGCTTCCTGATGGGGCGTTCAGCGAGAATATCAACTGCAATAGCGTCATCGGTTTCGCTCTGTGCATCCTGCTGGCTTCTCGTTGAAAGCGGTTGGCTTCCTTTGCTACCGTCACGATAAACGGCGAGGCATTTGACACCGCGTTGCCACGCTTCGACGTACAAGGTCTTGATGTCGTCTACAGTTGCGTTGTGTGGAATGTTAACGGTTTTAGAGATAGCACCGGAGATAAAAGGTTGCACGGCTGCCATCAATTTCAACGGTCCCATATGATTTATGTAACGGGTTCCGTGCTTACCACATTGGACAGCGCAATCGAAAACAGCGTAGTGTGTCGGTGAAAGATGCGGTGCGCCTTCAATCGTGCCTGTCCCGCAGATGAATTCCTCAGCTTTACTAATTTCATCTTCAGTGAATCCGATTGCCGATAGGATTGCGAAGTTCGGATCTGCCGCTTCTTCCTGCGTAATGCCTAATCGCTGAAGGCATTCATCACCGAGAAAACCGGGTGCGAAGGCGAGATTCAGGTCGAAAGCTGTCGGTAACATCTCCGCAACGCGGTCAATATCTTCCTGTGTGAACCCTTTCCGTTTCAATGTATCTGGGTTGATATGCGGTGCGCCTTCAAAGGTGCCTGTTCCAACGAGATACGTAACAATCGCTTCGGTCTGCTGGAGCGTATAGTCTAAGTTGTTCAAAGCGGCTCGGACACTCTGGTTGACGATCTTCATGTATCCGCCACCTGCGAGTTTCTTGAACTTGACGAGTGCGAATTCCGGTTCAATCCCAGTCGTATCGCAATCCATGAGGAAGGAGATCGTCCCTGTCGGTGCGATAACGCTAATCTGTGAATTCCGGTAGCCGAATTTCTCACCTATTTCAACACAGCGGTCCCAATCTGCCTTTGCCGCTTCAAAGAGGTCAGCTGGGCATGCCGCTGGATCGATATTATAAGCAGATTCCCGGTGCATTCGCATAACGTCTAACATGGAATCTCGGTTTTTCTCGTATCCAGCGAACGCTCCGATGCTTTCAGCGATCTCAGCACTCGTCCGATAGCCGTGTCCACTCAAGATAGCGGTGATCGCCCCAGCATAGGCGCAAGCCTGTTCACTATTGTAAGGGATCCCCAAACGCATCAAAAGCGCACCTAAGTTGGCATAACCGAGTCCAAGTGGACGATACTCATGAGAGCGTTGTGCGATGTTTTCTGTCGGATATGAAGAAAGATCGACTATGATTTCCATTGCGGTGGCAAATACGCGGACAGTGGCACGGAAACCCTCAATATCAAAACTACCGTCATCGTTGAGGAACTTGACGAGGTTGATACTCGCAAGATTGCAGGCGGAATCGTCTAAGAAGAGGTATTCGCTGCACGGGTTGCTTGCGTTAATCCTGTCTGTATTTTTACATGTGTGCCACTTCTGAATTGTGCTGTCAAATTGGACACCGGGATCAGCGCATGCCCAAGCGGCGTGTGCGATCTTCTCCATAAGTGTTCTGGCATCATACTCGTCGGCGATTTCGCCGTTTGTCCGATAGAAGGTTTTCCAAGAATCGCCTTGCAGATAAGCCTTCATGAATTCATCGGTAATCCGTACGGAATTGTTACTGTTCTGTCCGCTAACAGTGCCGTATGCCTCTCCGTTAAAGTCGGCTGGGTAGCCTGCGGCGATGAGTGCCTTCGCTTTATCTTCTTCTTTGAGTTTCCAGTCAATATAATCGGCAATCTCTGGGTGATCCATGTCGAGGATAACCATTTTGGCTGCCCGTCTTGTAGTGCCCCCGGACTTAATGCTGCCTGCCCATCGGTCGAACCCTTCAAGGAACGAGAGTACGCCCGAACTTTCACCGCCTCCAGAGAGCAGTTCACCTTTCGCACGAACCTTACTAAAGTTAGAACCTGTACCACTGCCGTATTTAAAGAGCCGGACTTCAGATCTCTGGAGCTCTAACATAGAGTCCAGAGAATCGTCAACGCTTTGAATGAAACATGCGGAATTTTGCGGATGTTGATATGCATTGGTAGTGACCTTGACCTTTTCTGCGTCCCGGTCCCAATAGTAGTTTCCACCGCCGCCCTCGATATTATATTCGTGCCACAAACCGCAGTTGAACCAGACAGGTGAGTTGAATGCCCCGCGTTGTGTAACGAGGATATGCGTCAACTCCATCTCAAACGCTTCTGCGTCTTCAGGGGTCGCGAAATAACCACCGCATTCTTCGCCAACTCTGCGGAGCGTGCGCGCCACACGGGTGACCAACTGACGAGCACTGTCCTCTGCTTTTGCCCCAGGAACCCCAGCTTTCCGGAAATATTTTGATGCCGCAATATCCGTCGCGAGTTGCGTCCAGTTCGATGGCACCTCAACCTGCTCCTGTTTAAAGATGACATCACCCTTCTCGTTGTAGATAACCGCATCACGGCGTTCCCATTCCAACAAGTCGTAGGGATGGACACCGGGTGTGGTAAAGTAGGGTGTGAAAGTAAGCCCTGTCCGATCGCCGCCGTTAGGAGGTTTTGGAGAGGTTGCCCTTTCATCAACCTCTTTTGGATTATCAACTGCCATACTCATACCTCTCTGGTTGTCGGGGTACTGAAAAAAGTACCCGTGAAAACCGTTTTATGATGTGCGCTTGGAAGCACGTCTGTAAATATTTCTGAATTATGATTAATTTTCCTCTAAAACAATTCGATGATAACGTTTCTTGCCAGCACGGAGAAGCAAAGCGTTCTCCTCAAGCAAGTCAGTACCAACGACCATATCTATCGCGCGGTACTGTTTTTCGTTGATGTAAGCCCCGCCTTGTTGGATGAGCCGTCGCGCCTCGCTACGTGAATTCGCCAAACCGACTTCATGGAACAACGTCATGATTGGGATCCCGCTATCAAGTCGATCGGTTGCGATATGTGTCATCGGCATTTCGGCATCACTGAGATTACCGCCGCCAAAAGCAGCGCGCGATGTTGTTTGTGCTTTGTCTGCTTCCGCCTTTCCGTGCGCGAGTCGCGTGACTTCATACGCGAGGACCTCTTTTGCCTCGCGAATCGCTTCATGTTCTAACTTGCCGAGTCGTCGGACCTCGTCTATCGGTAGGAAGGTAAAATAGGCTAAGAATCGTGAGACATCGCGGTCGTCTACATTGATCCAATATTGATAGAATTCGTAAGGTGAGGTGCGTTCTGCGTCAAGCCAAACTGCGCCATCAGCGGTTTTTCCCATCTTTGCGCCGCTGGCTGTTGTGAGCAGTGGAAAAGTGACGGCGTGAACCCGCTCGCCTTCAATCCGACGGATAAGATCAACACCGGCAAGTATGTTGCCCCACTGATCGTCGCCACCGAGTTGGAGTCGGCACCCATATTCACGGAAAAGATATAAATAGTCGTAAGCTTGGAGCAGTTGATAGTTAAATTCAAGGAATGAGAGACCGAGTTCACGGTCAAGACGTTGCTTGTAACCTTCCGCCTTAATCATCTCATTCACTCGAAAGTGCTTTCCAATGTCGCGTAGAAATTCGATATAATTTATAGAAAGTAGCCAGTCAGCATTGTTGAAGAACCCACCCACTTTCGACGGCATCTGTGATTTTGTGGCATTTGTGAGTGTATTATCGAGATTTAAGTAACGTTGCAACTGCGAAAGGATAGCCGTGCCGTTTGCTGAAATTTGTTCTTGTAACAACATTGGGCGCATCTCGGTCTTATCAGTCGGATCACCTATCATGGTTGTCCCACCACCGATGATTGCGATCGGTTTATGTCCTGCGCGTTGCAAGTGTGCCATCGCCATGATTGGGACAAGACTCCCGACGTGCAAACTCGATGCTGTTGGATCAAAGCCGACGTAATAGGTGACCTGTTCTTCAGCCAACAGGCGCGCGGCCTGTTCAGCATTTGTGGTCTGCTTGATAAACCCGCGTTCACTTAGGGTTTCAAAAACGTCGGACATTTTTTATCCTGTTTCGGTTTAGACTTTTTGGAATTTATTTTGTTATAAGGAATTTGGTTAGCGCGGTTCACATCTCAATATCGGAAACCTGCAAGCTTAACCTTATAGCGCACCGTTCGCAGACCAATATGTAAGGTATACGATAGGAATATGATAGTAAATTTATGACTGCAATCTAATACAGAAATTTGGGAAACGACTTCTGACTAAAATTTTTTGCTTCATAGAATTATAATAGATTTTAGTCTCACTTGCAAACAATTTTTTCTGAGTTTTTTCATTGTATAGACACCACAAGCGTTTCCATGAATCTTGTTTTAGATGCCAAAACAGTTTTGAAACACATCAGAATGATTTAAGAAAAAGTATGATTATTCGTCGTCATCCTCTGCATAGGAGTGTCCGCTAAAGATTGCGCGGACCTGTTTGGCTGTTTTTGGACCGGAGAGCAGTTTTCCGATGCGGTCACCTTCTTCTTCAAGCAATGCTTTAACGTTTGTCAGTACGGCTTCTAACTTGTCCCCGGGGAATTTGCATGCGCCGTTCTCATCCATGTGAATAATTTCACCCGGTGCGACATCCATCCCGGCTATTGAGACCGGTACATTGACGGCTTGAACTGCCATTGCCCCGTGTCCGGGTGTGATGCCACTCAACAGGTACTGAAATTCCATCGGACGGATTTCGTCGATGTCGCGTGAGGGGCCATTTGAGATCGCGCCGAGGCAACCGATTGATTTCATCGCTGCTGTCATGTTGCCTCCGGCAAGCCCTACTTTGTTTGCGAATTCGGGTGGAAACTTCTGCTCAAACGCCAAAATCGTCGGCTGTTTTGAGGCACCTAATGCATCAATGACATCCATAAAGGAGAGTTCCGAATAATTCGGGTCTGGTAAACCGTAGACGCACGTCACCGCGTACCCCGCAACCGCGCCAAGTTCAGGGTACATACAGCGGATCGTCGTATCGGTATACCAATTTTCTGTCCATGGGTTGTAGAGTCCGAGACATAGTGGACTCGTCGGATAGGTCGCGACGACATTTGTAATCGAAGGTGTATCGTATTTGCGCAGTTCCGCCAACATTTCCTGCTCAGTTAATGCCATTTTTCATTTTCCTTGCGGTTAAGCGAGAGATGGGTTTTAGACAGGCATTGTTCTACCAGCGTAGGTGCGTCCGATGCGTGCAGCTTCTTCGCCGCCACCGGTGATTCGGATGCCCGCGTCAATGCTCGCCTCAATTGTATCCGGGGACGTACTTTCCAAAAATTTGATGCCAGCTGCTTTGCATGCTGCGAAGACGCGATCCCGAGCGTCTTGCAATTCCTTTGGTCGCGGGTTCGGTGGATTTTTGTAGCCGAACGACATACTCATATCACCCGGTCCCCATTCTGCGAAAGCGATTCCGGGCACTTGTGCGGTGATCTCAACGTTTGCTAATGCCCGTCTGTTTTCAAATTTGAGTCCGAGTAGGAGTTCGCCTTTCGGGTTTAGGGGCCAGGGGTCGGCGACATCGAGGTATTCGTTAGCGGAGATGCCCCAGATAGGTGCAGCGGAGCCTTGACCTGCTGAACCGCGTCTTCCGACCTCCAACTGTGTCCCAACGCCGATTGTTTGGAACGGGTACCGGCAGGCTTCGACAAATGCTTTGACGGCTTCTGGGGATTCAGCGTGGCAAAGCAGGAGTCCATGCACACCGCGTGCGAGGAGCTGCCGCATCTGCCAACCGTTGGCGCGAATGACATCTGCGCTAATGCCGTCTACCGGTAGTTCGACGATAATTGCCGGGGTTTTGTGTCCACTATTTGTTGGACCGCCATCAGCAAGCCCGCGCATGAAACTGTCGAGTCCGGAGAGATCGAAACACCCGTGCTCCATACCGACGTTGATGTAATCCGCCCAAGTTTTTGCCATGGCGCGACCTGCGTCATAGTTTAGGTCCGCACCTGTGTGGCTGCCTGTATAAAAAACAGGCAGATCGTCTTCAAGTAGTTCAATCACCTTATTAACGCGTTTTGGCATTACGGCATCTCCTTGAAAAAACGCACAAAGAAAGACGTGCTTAACTTTAAAAAAACGAAAGAAAATTAAAAACGGTTTCAGTAATTTTTGATCCGATTTCAGCCCCGTGATAAAAAAATTGTATAAGAATCGCGAGAATATGTCAACACATTTTTTTTAAATCTGTGTGGAAAATTCCTTGACAAATCTATAGGTCTCGTGTAAAATAAAAAAGTGAACTACAAACGCTAATTTCTGTAAGGAGTCATCAGCACTGTGAAAGCGATTGTCACGAAACTACTGCCAGACAAACGACGCGAAAAAAACGTTGTCCCCGACTGGAAAGAACCTGCGCCCCCTGTCCGAAACGAGGTGCTCTGTCAAGCCGTTTTCACCGGACTTACCAATGGCACAGAGCGGAATCAGATTATCGGTGGAAACTATTCGGCACCTGATGATCGGCTTCCAGCAGGTGGCGGCTACCAGAACGTCGGTAGAATCATTGAGACAGGACCCGACGTGACGGTGCTTCAAGTCAACGACCTCATCTACGCCAGTGTAGACCATGTTGAACGGTTCACTATTCCGGAGAACGGACTGCTGTTGAAATTGCCTGAAGACGTTGATCCTTGTGATGCTGCCCTTTTCGGCATTTCCGGTGTTGCGATGCATTGCTGCCGTCGCGCTGATCCGCGTATCGGTGAAAATGTTCTTATTGTCGGTCAAGGCTGCATCGGTATGTTCGCTGCGCAGATCGCGTACGCCATGGGCGCGCGCGTCACAGTCTGCGATATTGAAGAATCGCGGTTGGAACAGATCCGTCAACTCGGTGTCGCAGAACATGTTTTTAATACAAGTGGAGACGGTTGGAAGGCACAAATCCGAGACGGAACATTTGATGCTGTCATGGACTTCGCCGGTGTCCCAGATATGGTCACACCGATGATTCATGCCTGCAGAACCCGTGGACGACTCCTTTTAGTCGCGGGTCGGTTTGATGTCAATTACACTTTTAACGTCGGACAATTTAAGGAGATTAGCATCTTGCAGTGCAGCCATTTCACGCGCGATGATTTGGAGAACCTTTGCCGATTTTTGCGCCAAGGTTCCGTTAAAATCGCCCCACTCATTCGTCACCGTGTGCCTGTTGATGAATCACGGCAGATATACAGATGGCTCCGCGATGAACCGATGCGCCTGCTCGGAACCGTATTTGAATGGGGTGATTGTTAATTGTGTCACCTATACAACAGGCGCGCTCGGACAATTTTAAGGTTCTCTAAATTTTCTTAGGTCGAGTCACGGTATCTAAGCTATCCTACCTAAACACCTCCGAAAAAATCTTAAATTAACCCAAGTTGCCACTTGTAAATCCATGGGATATCCTTTATAGTGTTTTTAACGCAAAAACAAAAGGAGAACCCCATGGACTTGACTATTGTAGCACTTTATACGATTTGTGACGATCTTTTAATCTCAATCGG
>JAJDTJ010000024.1 GCA_022827225.1 Candidatus Poribacteria bacterium
ACAATCAGTCTCATTGAACAACTTTTCCCCAAGTCGATTCATGCGGTGTCAGCAGCCGGTTTTGAGTTGAAAGTGCTTTTGTTTGTTATCGCAACGAGTATAAAGCAGCTATTTGGATAAAGGTAGCAACTTGGGTTAATATAGTTAAAGGGTCCTTTCTGAAAATGAAGTTTAAGTAATAGGCATAGACCTGGGCACTAACAACAATTAGACATTTAATTATCCACTTAAAGATTGACTGATAGGGTCCGGGCTAGTTTACTGCACCCACGTCGCGAAATTATGATACCCATCATCTATTATCCAGTCGTATACTGGATAATTTGATGATAATGGATGAACTTTCCCTCGCGGAAGGATTTGGGTTTTTAGGATATTTGAGATATGGTCACAGTATTGAATCCATGTTTTCCCTTTCCATTCACATAGATATTTCTTTTTTTCATTATCGCCATATTGGTAACCAAGATAATTAAAAGGATTAAGACCTAAAGGTTTCGTTTTCCCGTATTTGTCTTTAATAGAGTTTATATGTACGCCAAATACATGATTACCTTTTATAAGGCTTTTTATAATTTCGTATCGAACCCAGCGACGCGCATAGGTTTTACTTCCAATCAAAACAACCGTTACAGAAGTATGCTGAAGTGCTTCATCAATGAGTTGTTTTAATGCTACATCTCCAGTCCTTTTTTGTGACTCCCAGATTGAAGCATCAAAAAAACCTGCATCTTCTCTATCGGACTTAGTTATCCAGTGGTTCCGAACAACATTTGCCCTGAAATCTATTACATCTTGGTAATCGAAACTGAAAAATACTCGCTTTGCCATTTCATCGATCCTTATTGTTGTCTGAGGACTAAAACGCCTTTAATTACAATGACCAGTAGAATTGGGAGGTGAAACCCAAGAATTGTCCATGAAAAGCAGACTCCAACCCAACTTTTTATTTTAGGTTTGACAACGGAGACATCCATTGAAAAATCTATGTCTTCATCACTCTTTTGCCTAACTTTATCATATAGTGCCCGAAAAAGTTTTTCCTGTCTCAAATAAAATCCATCCAACCCCCAAAAAGCAAAAGTAGGAATAAGGGGCAACCAAATACCCATATCAAAATCTTTGATAGTGAAGCCGAGGATGACGGCAACAAAGATAAAACTCTTCAACTTCAGAGAAAAAGAGTTATTTGCCAATCGATTGATAGTATTCTGGATCATCTCTAAGTGTTTTAACTTTTTTTCCATTTAAACAACTGCTTAATGTATCCACCCCTTCTGGAAATTGGCGGATATGTGAAAATCCGCCGTATTTCAAGGATGGATGTTCCTTAGAACGAGGTTTTAATATCTCCCCAACGCGTTGCAAGTTTCCCTTGCGGTTGGACAGGAAGACCTTCCGCTTCAAAAATCTGCTCGACCTCATCTGCCGAGAGTGCTTTATCGTAAATCATAACCTCATCAATGATACCAATAAAACCGCCATCAACAGCGTGTCCGATCTCTGTTTCCGTTCCAGTCGTCGACATCGGACCGTTGTACCCCATTTCTTTCTCCAACTTACCATCAACATAAATCAACATATCTTTGTCAGCAACAACACCAGCGAGATGATGCCACGTCCCTGGAGCAAACTTAGGCGCGCCAAAACCGCCATCACCTTGCCAACCGGGTTGAACAATAAATTCCATCTCTTGACCAGCATTCCTACCATCAAACCGCAATGCCCAACCGCTCATATCTCGCTGCGCGAAAATCGTACCACAGCACCCAGCGACGACACCTTCCACAGGGCTATCACTGTCCGCATTCAACCAAACAGCAACACTCATCTCTTTTGCACCAGCAAAGTCTAAAGAATCCGTGCCGGGGATATGAACGGAATTCGTGCCATCAAATTCAAGAGCCTTGCCGACTTTACCCGCAACAGATTTCGGCTTCCCCATCAGTTCGCCATCGTTGTCACCTAAAAGGTCTTCAACGGTATTACCAGCGATCGTCCCGTCATCAAAAGACCAATAGCTCACGACACCGTCTAACGGCAGTTGAGCCTCCACTGAAGGAATTGCAAGGCACGCAATAAACAGAATTAGTATTGATACTCTTAAGAACATGTAATTTATCTCCTTACGTGGGTTCAACTTAGCGAAAGACGGAAGAACAGAAGGCGGGTCGGATTCCACCACACTTCCAATCTTCCTGTCTTCCAATTCTTCAAGCAAACGAACCGATCTTGCGTCCGTTCTAATTTAGATAGGACTTACGCATGATGCTCTTTTGTACCACAAACTTTCCAGTTTGTGACACCAGAACGCTGTGTTTTCCGAGAAATCTCAACTAACAGAACAAGCTACAGTCAAAATTGCGTAAGTCCTGTTAGATTAATACTGCTCTTTAACATCCGCCCAGGTTGTAGAAAGTTTGCCTTCTGGTTCAACCGGTGTCAACAGCATCGCAGAAAGCCCTTTTTCCATCATTGCCTGGATCTCATCAGCAGTCAATGCAACACTGAAAATAGCGATCTCGTCAATGACAGCATTCCCAAATCTGCCATCACAACAGGTATCCCGACCAATGAACAGTGGCCCATCGTCAGCATCAATCGGGTCTTGATTGATTGTCATTGAACTCGCTGCCACGCCATCAATATAGATATTCCATTCACCGGTTGCACTGTCAAACGTCGTCGTGTAAAGATGCCAATCGGTGATATCGTCCGGTCCGACTTCGCCATCGCGCCAGCCACCAGGCTTGTTCCAACAGCCACTGTTACAAATCGGCCAAGAAACGTTTTTAGTATCCGCATTCGGATGGATGATATACGCATTCCGTTTTTCGATCATCCAACCGTGCTGATTCCACGTCTCTGTCATACTTTTAACCCATAATGAGACAGTGATCGCATCCGTAGGATTCACATGTGCTGGAACTTCAATATAAGCGTCTACACCATTAAGCTCCAGTCCCGAACCGAACACGCCATTGACCCACGTCGGGTTTCCAACTATCGCAGCATCAAGTCCATTGTCGGAAGAATCTGTGGCAAGATCACCACTGCCTTCGTCCAAAAGCCAAAGGCCTGTCACTGTGTCTATCTCAACCTGCGCAAGCACAGGCGCAACAGCAAACAAGCAAATACTCAAAATTAAACCGAGTCCGGTGAAGGTTAATCGCTTCATCAATTTCATAAGAATCTCCTAATCTAAGATGTCCATATCTCCGCAAACCGAATACAACAAGTTTGCGAAACCTATTTGAAACTATACGTTTAATTATTATGCCAAAAAAACCTGTTTGTGTCAATCAATTTTTTCATGCCCTCAGGGCATCTCAGAACTATAGTTTCCTAATACAGAGCTCCTTGGATCGCGCTAATTAGCAACTGACACTTTTCGTTTGACATAAATTGCTCAGACGTGGTATCATATAAAATAGAAATGAAGTGTTTAATAGACTTCAATTCACGGTTCTCTCAAAGCGTATTATCTATACCTAAAACGGAGGGCGTTACTCGCAAGCCCGCTCAAGAAGTAAGGAGGTTAGTGTTGATTCCATACCAGGACAGTACGGGTCAACGCTGTGAAATTTGATGAAACACAGAAAGCGAATATTATCTATTTTCGGAGTCCTGCTGCTGCTCTCTATCGCGCCTTTCGCACTCGCACAAAAAGCGTGGGAAACGGTCAGCGAATCCAAGTGGCAGGCAAGTTTTTCCGATGTCTTTTTTGTGGATGCCCAACACGGATGGATCGTCGGAAGCAGGGCAACAATTCTACATACCGATGACGGCGGCGAAACATGGAATCAGCAACCCCTACCGCTTGAGGTCGAACTAAAAAAGGTCCGTTTTATTGACCCGCAAGTCGGTTGGGCAGTCGGCGATAACGGCACAGTACTGAAAACAACAGATGGCGGACAGACATGGATGAAAAAGAATACCGGCACCGGGACCGCGCTCTTGGCTGTCTCTTTTGTCGATAAGGATCACGGATGGGCAAGCGGAGACGGCGGACTCATCATCAGTACGAAAAACGGCGGAACAACATGGGCACAACAAGCCATTGAGACCAACAACACAATTGAAGGGATCGACTTCGTCAGCCCCGAAATCGGTTGGGCAGCAGGCGGCGGCGGAACCATACTCCATACCAGCAACGGTGGACAGACATGGCAATTCCAGACCAGCGCAACCGTCAATACGCTCGATGCCATTTCCATGCTAAACAACAAAGTAGGATGGTCCGTCGGCGCTGGCGGGGCTGTCGTCGCAACTGTTGACGGTCAGGAATGGGTCGTCCAAGAGAGCAGAGTCCCGAACTCCAACGGAATGCCCGAACCGATCTGGGATGTCCATTTCGCTGATGAAAATATTGGCATCGCCGCCGCCGAATTCGGTGTCATCCTCCGCACAAAAGACGGTGGCACAACATGGACACCACTCGAATCTCGACCCGTTGCCGCTCGACTCCAAGGCATTCACATGCTCAGTCCAACCGAAGCATGGATCGTCGGCGATAAGGCTACCATCCTCCATACCACAGATGGGGGCGAAACCTGGGACATCGTCTCAAGCACAAGCGAACTTCGTGCCGTCCATTTCCATAACGATACGCTCGGTTGGGCAGTCGGGCTCGCTGGAAGCATCTTACACACCAATGACGGCGGCGAAACATGGAGACCACAAAATAGTGGAAACGTCTTTGAACTCTTCGGGGTCGGATTCGTCAACGAAAACAGAGGCTATATTGTCGGAAGCAACGCCGCATTGGCTGAAACAAAGGATGGCGGACAAACTTGGGGAGGCCTCAGCGACCCAGGTGATGAAGGGCACGGCACCGCTGAACGGATTAAGTTTGAAGGAGATATGAGTTGGCTCAGCGCAATGGGTTCCTACGCCATGCATTTTGGGAGCTCTACACACGGTTGGGCGGTAGGCGAAATGGGGCGAGTTATGCACACAGCAGATGGCGGACAAACTTGGAGAAACCAAGATGGGGCCGCTATGTTCGTCAATCTGTACGGAGCTTACTTCGTTAATGCAAACGTCGGGTGGGTCGTCGGAGATGCTGGCACTATCTCGAAAACTACGGATGGTGGACAAACTTGGACACCTACCTCGAAAGGACCCACTTGGAAAGATGTCCATGCTGTAAACGAACAAAATGCTTGGGTCGCCGGTGAACTCGGCTCCATTATGGTCACCACAGACGGCGGAAACACATGGATTGATCAGAACGTACCAACAGATGTGAACCTCAATGCCATTCTCTTCCGCAATGCCAAACAAGGTTGGGCTGTCGGTGACAATGGCGTTATCCTTTATACAACCGACGGTGGTGTCACATGGCTACTCCAGCAGTCTCCAACCGCAAACCATCTTCGAGACCTTGTTCAGACACCGAGTGGTCAACTCTGGGCAATCGGCGACGCTACAACTATTATCCGGTATTAAATACAGTCTATGTAGATATGGGTGAGTCGGAATTAATCACCCATATCTACGAACTCACGCTTACGAATCTGCCTTTATGAAGCCTCTTTACTATAACATTGGAGGATACAATCGCAATGAACCTACTACGGTTCCGTCACTTTTTATGTGTTGGAGCCTTTCTAATACTTCTAATAAATCTACCTGCTGCGGCGCAAGAGACACGGAGTTTGACGTTAGAGGAGAGCATTGAGATTGCTAAACAGAACAATCTGACCATTCAAACAGCTCAGCAAAACCTAAAAACTGCTGAGGCGCAAGCCCGTACGGCACGCGCAGGACTCTTACCGAGGATAACAGCAAACGGTAACTACACCTACTTTAAAGATATACAAAAGTCCGTAATCCAAGCCGAAGGTGGATTCGGCTTTCCTACACCGGGTGCGGAAATGAGCGAAACGCCGCCACCCAGCACCGATAACGAAGCCGATCTAATTGAACTCGAGTTCGGCGCACATCACAACCTGCAAAGCACACTCAATCTAACACAACCGATCTTCGCTTGGGGACGCTACTATTACGGCTACCAAGCCGCAAAACTCAACTATCAGGCAGTGCAGCAGGATGTTAATGCCGCCTACAATCAACTCCGTTTAGATGTATCCGAAGCGTTCTATGGCGCGTTGATCGCGCAAGAGTTCGTACGGGTCGCACGGCAAAGCGTCACCCTTGTCGAAAAGCAACTCGGCATCGCTGAGGCATCGCTTCAGGCGGGTGCCGCAACCGGTTTTGATGTGCTGCGAGCAAAGGTCCAACTCGCGAACGCCAAGTCCCAACTCGTGCGCGTCGAGAACGCAGCGGTCACCGCCAAAGACGCATATAAAACAGTCCTTAATATACCCCTCGCCGAAGATGTAACGGTTAAAGGCACCCTTGAAATCCCAGAAAAACAGCAGATGCCATCCCTAAACCTTGAAACATTAATACAACAGGCACTTAAAAACCGTCCGGAGGTACACCGCACACAATTCAGCGAAGATGCCGCACGTAAACAGGTCGATGTCGCCAAAACGCGACGACTCCCTGACCTCGGTTTCTTCTCAAACTATCAAATTTCACAAAATGAAAGACTCACGCAGATGAACCGGATTTGGAGCCTCGGCTTCCAAATCAATATCCCTATCTTCGATGGCTTCGCAACAAGCGCAGCCGTCCAACAATCCGAATCAACTTTGAAACAGGTCCAACTCGGTGGAACACAAGTCAAAACAGGTGTCGAGTTTGAAGTACGCAACGCTTATCTTAACCTAATCGGCGCGCAAACACGGATCGAAGTCCAGCGCGAAGCAGTCGCCCAGGCACAAGAGAGCGTCCGTATTGCAAATCTCCAATTCCAAAATGGGATCATTACCACCGTTGCCTTGACAGACACGCAACTCGCATTGGCACAAGCAGAAGTCAATCGCCTGCAGGCATACCACGATTACGTCGTCGGTTTGGCAACATTAGAAAAGGCAATCGGGCAAACGCTACAATAAACACACACTTAATAATATCAGTTATAGGGAAAAGGAGAGAGAAATTGAAGAACGTACTGGTTGTCATTCTCATAGTATTAGCGATCGGAGCGATCCTTATACTACCGCGGTTCCTAAAATCCTCTGCACCCGAGGTCGAACAGATGGAATCCGCAGCCGTACTTAAACCCGTCGAAATTGCCAAAGCAACACGCGGTGAGATCCGTTCCGAACTCGAATTGTCGGGTACGATTCAAGCAGAATCACAGGTTAACGTCTTCCCCAAGATCGCAGGCCGCATTATCGAATTAAACGTTGATGAAGGCGACGTTGTCCAGAAAGATGCACCGCTTGCAACTATAGAGCGTGAAGAATTAGAACTCGCAGTCCAGCAAGCCGAAGCAATGCTTGAAGCAGCGGAAACCGCTTATTCACAAGCACAGCAGCTCGCAGAAGTACGCATACATACACAAGTTACACAAGCAAAAGCACAATTCCGAGCCGCTGAAATCGCACTGCAGCAAGTCGTGGACCTCTCCGAAATTCGGACGGTCACACAGATTGATCAAGCGCAAGCCGCCTTGGAATCACTCATTGCCAACCTTGAGAAAATTAAAAGCGGTGCCAGAGATGAAGATAGACGGCAGGCACAAGCCGGATTGAGCCAAGCTAAGGCAAACCTCGCCAATGCCAGAAGTAACCACACCCGGATGCTGCAACTCTTTGAAAACGGTGCCATCAGCCAACAATCCCTTGAAGGGGCGAAAACACAGTTGGACATCGCCAGCGCACAACATAAGATCGCCTCCGAACAACTTCTATTGATTGATAACGGCGCACGCCCTGAAGATGTCCAAGCCATGGAGGCACAGGTGCAACAAGCAGAAGCCTCCTTACGTTTGGCGCAGATGCAAGCCGCCACGAAAACATGGGAAAAAGACATCGAACTTGCCCGTTCACAAGTCGAAACCACACGCGCAGGGCTGATCTCCGCCGAAGCCTTGGAAAACGCAAAGAGTTGGGAAGCAGAAATCACATCAGCAAAAACGGCGCACACACAAGCACAAGTTGCACTTAGACTCGCACAGAAACGCCTAAAAGACGCTACAATCCAGGCACCGATTTCAGGTATTATCTCCAAACGCCACTTAGATTTAGGCGGAACGGCAGTGCCAACAGCACCGCTCTTTGAAATCGTCAATATTGATACAGTGAAAGCCTCCGTCGATGTAATTGAGGCGCAATTGAGCGAATTGGCACTCAATCAGCAGACGACAATAGAAATTGATGGAATAGATACAACGATGTCCGGTAGCATCGTTTTCATCAGTCCGACCTTAGAAGTCATGCGGCGCACCGCAAAAGTCGAAATCCTTATTGACAACCCAGAAGGAACCATCAAACCGGGGATGTTCGCCAAAGTCACTGTCCCTGTCAAGATCCACACGGATGCGATTATCATCTCACGCACCTCACTCATCGGGGATGCTGACGCTAAGATCCAAAATGTTTTCGTCGTTGAGAATGGCGTAAGTCAACGGCGTCCCATAGAGATTGGACTCTTACAGGGTGCCGAAGTGGAGGTCGTCAGTGGGATTACCGAAGGCGAAGCCATCGTCATAGCAGGGCAACACTCTCTAAAAGACGGTGAAAATGTCCGAGTCGTTAACCCATAAATTTTACTCTCTAAACTTTTGACAGAATGCACACAGCTACGAAAAAACTTGATAAATTTATAGAATTCGTGTAGCATTGGTAGCAAATATTGACGATAAGCGTCTAATCCGAGGCGTGGATCTTATGGTCAGAAACCTGTGGATCCAGATACACCGGAATTTTAGAAAGGGGTCGCCACTTAACGATACGACAGAAAATTTTTAATCAGATAGAGAAATGAAAGTTGAGCAACTCCACGGTCCTAAGGTAAAATCCTTTCAGGTCCTTGAGTTAGAATATCTTTTACAGGAAGATTCGCCTGAACTCTTCTCCACCTTCGGCTTACAAAGGGGCGGACAAGTCATTGTCACGCAAGCACCAGCAAGACTTGACATTATGGGCGGTGTTGCGGATTACTGCGGCGCGAATGTCTTTGAGATGACGCTTGACCGTACGGCAATCGCCGCATGCCAAGCCAGAGAGGACAGAAGCCTTTGCGCAATTACACTCCGAGCCGGAAACCAATTTAAGCCAGACTTTCATCTCTCGCTTGATAACTTCTATACTGACGGCACCCTTAAAACCTATACAGAAATCCGAGAACGCTTCAACCAAGAACCGAGCACCGCATGGGCAAGCTACATACTCGGCGCATTTTATGTACTCCTCAAGGAAGCAAAGATTGACCAGCTTCCTCACGGTGCTACTATAATTAACCCAAGTTGCCACTTGTAAATCCATGGGATATCCTTTATAGTGTTTTTAACGCAAAAACAAAAGGAGAACCCCATGGACTTGACTATTGTAGCACTTTATACGATTTGTGACGATCTTTTAATCTCAATCGG
>JAJDTJ010000124.1 GCA_022827225.1 Candidatus Poribacteria bacterium
CCGATTGAGATTAAAAGATCGTCACAAATCGTATAAAGTGCTACAATAGTCAAGTCCATGGGGTTCTCCTTTTGTTTTTGCGTTAAAAACACTATAAAGGATATCCCATGGATTTACAAGTGGCAACTTGGGTTAATTATACTAAATATGCCGTAATTAAGCAAATTATGACATAAAAATTGTTGGTTAAGCCACTTTAAGGTACCTGTCCGTACCTATAATTATCAGTACTGTCTGAAACGCTTCATGAAATTTAGTCTTGACATTGAAAATCTGTTGATATATACTTAAAAATAACCTGAACTTGAAGTTAGGTCCTGGCTTGGAATACAAACATCTGTGTGAATTGTTGGTAAATAACGATCTCGTCATCGCAAAAATACATCATTATGGCAAAGAAAAAAGGACGCCGCTCCATCAATGTGGCACGGAAGCGTGAGAAACGGAATCGCGACCGGAAATCCAGACAGAAGCAACTCGCTCATGAAAAGCAACGTAGGCTTCTTCATAGCAAATCAGAAGAAGAACATTTACGCGCTTGTATCGCGGCGAGCCAAAAGCTGCTTGACGAACCTGAGCTGGAAAATATGCTTTTCGAGCCAGAGTTGATGCAGAAACGTGTAATAGAGGTCCTTAGTGAGATCGAATTGGAAGAAGAAGCAGACGCACCTGAAAATAATTTAGAGGACTTTCTTGTATCTGAAGTAGATCTCTTTTATCCGACTGATGAAAGTGTAGATGAAACAGACGTAGACGAGGCACCAACACCGATGTCGGAAGCCGAAGCGGCATGCGAACATTTCCGGTTAAGGGTGATTCCACATCTGCTCACACCAGATTTCATGGATCGATTAACACGCGCATTAACAGCGTGTGAGACACGTCTCAAATTGACTGGTAACCGCGAACTCGCCGAGGTCGCTTTCGTTACCCGTTCGCTTTTTGAGGCAGCGCCACCAGAAATATTCGCGTTTCACCCGATGATTCAAACCATCGGTGTCGAAACTTTACGCGTACTTGTGGAAGATATGGACGTAATGACTGAGGGGCGCGAAGATGTTAAAGGGATCCTATCGGATGTCTTGGCACAGGAGGACTCAGAATCGTATCTATCCGAATCAGCGTCCATTTTTTCAAATCCGCCTTTAGAAGAAAATACCGACGAACATATTGCCGCTAAACCTGATGCTGTAGTGTCGGTTCCTGTCGAAGAAACAG
The DNA here is from genome assembly GCA_022827225.1 of Candidatus Poribacteria bacterium. Classification (GTDB taxonomy): domain Bacteria; phylum Poribacteria; class WGA-4E; order WGA-4E; family WGA-3G; genus WGA-3G. The sequence goes on from JAJDTJ010000124.1 coordinate 1,219, forward strand.
CGGAAGAGATGCCAGCGATCGAAACTGAGCCCCCATCATCTACCCTTAACAACGAGGCAGAGATGGAGCAACCTGTAGAATCCGAGATAGCGTCCGAGAGACTTTCGGAACCAGAGCCGGTTGCCTCTCAGGAAACAGCACCAGCAGAGCCATCACCGCCTGCACCAACATTGTCTTCTGATGAACTTCCAGCACGAGCACTCTATAAAAATTTCGACGGTTTAGCCATAAAAGAGAATTTTGAAGCGTCAACAGAGGACGGTTCCTCAGAGGAAGGGTTAACGAACTATGCTTTGGTGAACGAGAACGAAGCACAGGTCGAGTTTGTTGACGCGGAGAACGAACGTTACGTCACCATTACCGAAGACAGACTGCGGTTACATGCGCGTTCTGAAGCAGAGCTTGCCATTGCGATGACAGAAGTCGAAACGCACTGTACATCCGCAGTGATGTACCTCGCTAAAACGGTTGAAGAAAGGAGGTAGAACAATGCCAAGAAGTAAAAGTGGACAGGTCCGACGCCGGACACAGATCCGTCAACGCCAGTTACGGCGACTCAAAAGAAAGAAAGCGGCACTGAAAGAACTCTTGCAAAATCGCGAAGCCTAATGCTGCCATCCGCAGTTGCGGCGGGTCGCTGTACCCGCCTACTTCGCTTTCATCTTTTCGGTGTGTACAAATCCTGAAGTTTGCAGCCGTACAGAACCGCTGCCTTCCTCCTCCATATATCCCATCCTGAGCAGTGTAATGATCTCGTATGAGGTCGGCACGTTGAACAGTTGGCGGATCCGTTCACGATCCGCAGCACTTTCGAGTGGCGCGCTGACAAACTGCACACCAATTTTCAAGGCAGTCGCAGCGAGCAGGACATTCTGAATTAGCATCCCCATGCTCAGCCACATCCATCGGGTCGCACCTTGACCGGGTGGAAATCTCTTGCAATTCATCGTTACTAACATGAGTAATGGTGCCTCGCGCACCTGTGTTGCGATCTCTCCGGCGGGTATCTTCCCGGCACCCAAATGTCCGAGGAGGGCGAACGATTTCGCGTTTTTTAACAATTCTTCTAAAAGTTTCTCTGGTGCATGCTGAAGCGGTTTCGGTAGCGTGACATGTTCCGACAACAGAACGCCATCGCCACGCTCCTGCCACTCCTTCTCATTAACACGCATCCACCGACTGTTGTCATCAAGGAATTTTGGGTCTGTGAATTGCGCAACAACGGCACGTTCTGTCAGATCGGCGAGAGCTGTTTTGCCTTCCGATTCCTGAATCAGCACCAGTTCCCAAGGTTGAACGTTGAAAGGTGAGGGTGCCCACCGCGCCGCCTCAATGAGTTTCTCAAGGTCATCAGCATCTATTGCGCGTTTTTGAAACGTACCGCGATGGCTTCGGCGTTGGATCATTGCATCAAAAACATTCATGGGTTAGCGAGGCTCCGATGGCGTTCAAGGACTTCTGCGGGTGAGGCAGTCCCGGTCGTCCCGATTTTGGTAACAGTGATTGAAGCCACCAAGTTCGCGACGTAAGCCGCTTCAACGGCATGATCGGCTCCAAGGCAACAGAGCGTCGCGACGAGACCTGCCGAGACGCTGTCGCCTGCACCAACGGGATCTGTTTTATCGTCGATCGGGATCCCTGGAATATGCGTGAACGCGTGGTTATAATAGACGAGGATACCGTTTTCACCGAGCGTGATGTATGTCGTGTTTTGCGTCTTCTCCGAGAGGCGAATCGCGTCCTCTTTTGCTTCATTAAGGTCAACTTGCTGTCCACCCCAGTCTGGTTGAACGGCACGTTTTGCCTCGAACCGGTTCGGTTTAATGATAACGTTTTGATATTCAGCGATCCGCGTGCGAGAATCCGCGAAAAAGACTTTTTCTGGAAAGTGCGATGCCGACGCACATAGTATTTCCCTCACGCGTGTCGTGACAACCCCTAAATTCTCAAGCGGCATCTGGTCGCCGATGATGACCCCGTCAACAAGTGGAAGACAGGTTTGAAGTGCCTCAATAACAGAATCTTCAACTTCCGCTGGTATGGGAGATTGGTTCTCAATATCAAATCGCGGTCCTTCTGTTTCTATACCTTCGTAGCCGCGATGAATCGGCTTAAGATAGGTCGGCGTAACCCGTCCGGGTGCTTGTACCATAAAATCTGTCAAGCATCCGTTTTCCCGCAAGCAACTGAGGAGCGTCCCACCAAACCCGTCCTTACCGATGACCCCTAAGGTGTAGACCGTCTCAACGCCTAACGCTTTCAGATTATTTGTAACGGTTCCTGCAGCACCCGGGTTATAACGTTGTTCAACGACAGGGTTCGTATGCCACGGCGTTTCCAGCGACAGCGTCGATCGCGTCTTGTCTATATACCAGTAAGCATCGAGGTAAAAGTCGCCTACAACAAGGATCCGTTGGTCGCGGAGGTTATTGAGAATTGTTTTTAGACGCGCTTCGCTAATCAAGGTGTTTCTCCGATGTTTCTGTTGCAATAGGTGCTTCGGAAACCTCTGCCGCATGAGGATTGGCTTGATGCTCAACCTTAACAGGATTGTCACTCTTTACCGGCGTGTGCTTGCTAACGCTTCCGTTTTCATAGAACAGACCGCAGCCCATCGTCAGCAGGAAAACAAAAAACAATACACCTGCAAAAAAATGGTGGCGAAAAATCCATTTAAACATCTGTCGACCTCCTTAGCAGCCATCACCAAGGATATAATCACCCATCATTATAGCATATCTCTCTTTTTGCGGAAACACCAAATTCGGTTAGGATCTTGTTTGCACAATTTGCAATATTGGCGTAGATGTGGTAAAATATAGGGTATCGAAAATTCAAGATATGATTATGTTAGGAGCAAATCTATGTATAAAATCGGTCTCATTCCAGGCGATGGAATTGGCCCCGAAGTGACGCGCGAAGCGATGAAAGTCTTCGGGGCAGCAGCTGCAGAAGCAGGCATTCAATACGAAACAGTCGAATACGATGTCGGTGGCGATCGATATCTTGCAACTGGCGAGGTACTCCCCGATTCAGTCTTAGAAGAACTTCGCGGGTTAGACGCAATCTATCTCGGCGCGATCGGACACCCCGATGTTAAACCCGGCATTTTAGAGAAAGGTATCCTGCTAAAGGTCCGGTTTGAACTCGATCTCTATATTAACCTCCGTCCGGTTAAACTCTATCCTGGCGTGCCGACCCCACTGAAAGACAAAGGTCCCGAAGATATTGATTTCATTATTGTTCGCGAAAATACCGAAGGACTCTATGCTGGCATCGGTGGTTTCCTGAAACGTGGCACACGCGATGAAGTGGCGATTCAGGAGATGATCAACACTTACAAAGGTGTAGAACGCTGCGTCCGTTATGCCTACGAATTGACCCAAAAACGGAGCAAGGAAAACACCTTGACGCTCTGTGATAAAGCGAACGTGCTCACCTATGCACACGACCTCTGGCGCCGCGTTTTTGACGAAGTCGGCGAAGACTATCCTGACATCAAAAAAGAGTATGCGTTCGTTGATGCAACAACGATGTGGATGGTGAAGAACCCGGAATGGTTCGATGTGATTGTAACTTGCAACATGTTCGGCGACATCATCACCGACCTTGGCGCGATGATCCAAGGCGGTATGGGAATCGCAGCATCCGGCAACTTGAATCCGGAGAGCGTCGCTATGTTTGAACCGATTCACGGTTCTGCACCGCGTTATACCGGCAAAAACGAGATTAATCCGATCGCAGCGATCGGTGCAGCCGGAATGATGCTCGATCATCTCGGACATGCGGAAGCAGCACAAAAGGTCGAAAAATCTATGAGTGATCTACTCGGAAGCGGCAAAATCAAAGATTTAGGTGCCGGACGGATGGGCTATACGACTGAAGAGGTCGGCGACCTCATCGCGGAAGGGTTGTAGGCTTGAAAAGGTTGTTTTTTCTAAAATTGGCACTTATCGTGCCGGTTTCAGATGAGACGTGCCGTGAAGTTAATCCGATCTGAATACCGGTTCCAACGGTTGAAGGTGTACATATCGTAGGCACTCAGCAGTTTATAACCGGTCGCTTTGAGTAGGTCGTTGACAGTATGCACTTCAAAGATGCGTTGCTGATGGACCTCCTCATAGCGTCTGAACAATTCGCCTTCGCGGATAAAAAACGTCAGGAGTGTTCTGCACATCTTCGTGTTATAGAGGTAGTTGTTTTTCCAGATATAGGTGTAGTCTTCGTGGTTTGAAGCGAATGTCTTGTTGTGAAAGTGCTCAACGATGTTCCGTTCAGTCGTCACATCAAAGATGAAGAGTCCGTCTGGTTCTAAATGTTCAGCAACGTGTTGCAAAACGTTACTGAGTTCGGTTTCATCGTAAGCGTAGTTGATACTATCATACGTACAGAGGATCGCATCGAACCGTTGGTTCAGCTGAAAATCCCGCATATCCCCGTGATGCAGTTCGATATTCACGTCGTGTGCTTCCGCTTTATCTTTGGCGATTTCGAGCATGCCGACTGCGCGGTCTACACCGCTCATTTCATAGCCTTTTAGGGCAAGTTGTATTGTCAAGGCACAGGTGCCACAAGCTAAATCGAGGACTCGGCGCGGCTTACAATCATACTTATCAAAAAGCGATTCGATATAGTGTGTCCAGCGCGCATAGTTGACGTTTGTCATCATCCGGTCGTAGGCGTAGGCGAATTTTTCATAAGGGGGCGTTAGATGTATCTGCATTGTGTAAATGTCGTTTGCAAACGGGGTTCACAAACTACTCTGCCGCTCCTTTAAATCCGACAGAAGCGTTCATCATCCGGAGGAGCGTGTTAATTTCTTCAGCGTTCCACACTTCATCGCTGTTGGCTTCAATCGCATAGTTTCCTACGGCTCTGATCTTGCGGAGGTCAATTTTACCGGTGAGAAAACTGAACGGTAGCCGCATAACTGCGGACTTAACCCGTTCAAATGTTGCTTCGATGTCCACCCGTTCAACGCCTGCAGGTGCCTGGCGAATCAGAGCATCCTTCACCATATCGGCACCGAAACTGAATAACTCTCTGATGATAAACCACTGCAAAATAGCGAAGCATACGGTAAGGATTAAGAGAACCGCCAGAATTTTGACGAGTCGCTGTCTTTTTTTTTCTTTCTGGTCATTCATGTTAAATTTACCTCCGAGTTGGATCCTGTATCTACTACTAATATTAACAATTTCCGTAGAGATTGTCAACAGATTTTTCTATTGCGAACGGTTGTCAGTCATCTGTAGGTGGATAGGATGGATAAACAATGAGAATAGGTATTGTAGGTAGACCACAGGTCGGTAAAACGACAGTGTTTAACACCTTAGCTCAATCGAATGCAGAAATCGGCGGCTACACGAGTCGCGGACAAATAAATCTAAGCACTGCGAATGTTCCTGACGCACGTCTCGAACGGTTAGCCGAGATTTTTGAATCGAAAAACATGACCCCCGCAACAATTGATTATGTAGATGTCGCTGGCGTAACCAAATCCGACGTGGAGCAAGCGGAATTGGATTCTGGGATGCTCGCGGAACTTCGGACCGTTGATGCGCTTGCGCATGTCGTCAGGCTGTTTGCAAATGATGCGGTGCCACACGTTGACGGCAGTGTTGACAGCGAACGCGATATAGAGAACGTTGCGTTAGAGTTCGCACTGGCAGACCTGCAAATTGTTGAAGGTAGGCTCGATCGACTCCGAAAGCAGTATCAAAACCAGAAACTACCAGAGCAGCAAAGCGAAATCCGGATTTTAGAACTATGCCAACAGACCTTAGAGAGTGGAAAACCGCTCCGTGTTTTAAACTTATCTGCTAATGAAGAGAAACTGATACGCGGTTACGGATTTCTGACGCTGAAACCGTTGCTGTTGGTCTGCAATATTGATGAAACGCAGCTTGACGAGGCTGACGCAATTCTTGAACGCTTCAGTAAATATGAGTCGGAACCGCAAACCGCAGTTATTGTCCTCGCTGCACAATTAGAGTTGGAACTCTCGCAGCTGGATGATGCCGATACCGAAATCTTTATGGAAGAGATGGGGTTGAGTGAATCTGCATTAGATCGGTTTGTCCAGACTTCATATCGGTTGTTAGGGCTCCTCACATTTTTTACAATGAATTCGACAGATACACGTGCGTGGACGCTGCGTGCTGGACAGACTGCCGTTGAAGCAGCCGGACGTATCCATACAGACTTTGCGGATGCTTTTATCCGTTCGGAAACAATTAACTGGGAAGACTTGGTCGCGTGCGGGAGTTATCAAGAAGCCCGAAGCAGAGGCTTACTGAGAGCAGAGGGCAAAACCTATCAGGTTCAAGAGGGTGATGTCTTGCTGATTCTGGCGAACCCGACCCGGTAGCAGGCAGTTATATCATATCGCGAGCGTGAAGAAATCCGCAGAAATCCGCAGAAACGCCCAAGCAAAAACCCCAAGCAAATACCCCAAGCAAATACCCCAAGCAAAAACACTCGCTCCTACAGCAAAGGGTTGCTGGTGCTTGTTCAACGCAGCAGTTCGTCTCGTAAATCTGCGATGGCTTCCATCATCTGATTGCCCATTTCCTGATACATTTCGCGCTTGGTTTCGGATTCCGAGGCAATCAATTCGAGGGGTTCCCCGAAGGTGACGGTTAATTTTGCGCGTCGGAGTCGTTTACTGTTACGCGGTAGCACCCGTTCTGCCCCGCGATGATAGACAGGAATTGTTGGTACACCTGCTCGGTGTGCGATAAAACAGGCGCCGTCCCGTGCTTTCCCTAATGTGCCGTCAACGCTGCGGGTGCCTTCTGGGAACATAAGTACAACGTTCCCGGCTTTCAGCAGCGAGATCGTCTTTCGTAATGCCCCCAAATCGGGTGCGCCTCTATTCACCGGATAGGCGTTATACATTGAAATGATTTTGCCTAAGCCGGGGATGTCAAATGCATTGCTTCGTGCCATGAAATGGATTTCACGGTTCGCAGCGGAACCGACAATCACAGGGTCGAGGAAACTGACGTGATTTGAAACGAGCAGTACGCCGCCTGCCTTTGGAATATGGTGAACGCCTCTCGTCTCAAGGCGACCGAAGGTTTTACAAAAGATATTAGTGAGCCGATGTCCCCATCGGTAAAGTGGACGCGGTGTCCAGAAACCGTTATTGGTATACCACATAATTTTATGTTGAACCGATCCCACCTTTGCAAACTGCTGCGATGATAAAGTCAACCACTTCGTCAATTGTTTTGTCTGTTGTATCGACGATAATCGCGTCTTCAGCAGTCCGAAGCGGACTGTGTGCCCGCGTTATATCCTTTTCATCACGTTCTCGAATCTCTGCTTCAACGGATTCTAATGTTGTATCTACATCTTGCCGCCGTAGTTCTCTGAGTCTTCGTTTTGCGCGTTCTCTCACGGAGGCATCAAGGTAGAACTTAAAATCGGCATCTGGAAAAACAATCGTCGTCAAATCTCTACCTTCGGCGACGATACTCCCTTCACTGCCGATCCGTTGTTGATGCTTAACGATCTCATGGCGGATCTCTGGTATTTTTGCGACATCTGCAACGAGTCTGTTGACGGGTGGCGTGCGGATTTCGATGGAGACATCTTCGTCATTGAGCAAAATCCTTTTGCCGTTATCTGTGAATTCAATATGACACGCCTTCACCTGATCAATAAGTTCAGGACTCTCTGCTGCGAGTCCATGGTGTATTGCCAACACGGTTACGGCTCGGTACATCGCGCCGGAATCGAGATAGAGCAATCCGAGTTTTTCTGCGATGCGCCGTGCGACCGTGCTTTTCCCGGACCCCGCGGGTCCATCCATCGCAATCGTTACCTGAGATCCAATCTTGTTCATAAGCCTCCATGTTCTTTTCTGCGCTTTTTGACTGTAATTTGTGCCTCCAGGAGTAGGCGTTCAATCTCAGCGAGGTTATCATTCTGAAGCAAAGTTTTGAATTCTGTTAAGTTACCTATGATGTCATCAATGAGAGATGAAACGACATCGCTGTTCTGTGTGAAGATGTCGGTCCACAAGTCCGGTGATCCTGCTGCGATACGTGTGGCATCTCGAAAGCCGGTCGCTGTAAAATTTAGTGCCTTACCGTCTTCGGTCTCTACATTCGCAACGGTGTTGGTGAGTATACTGGCGATAAGGTGTGGAAGGTGGCTTGCGGCACCGATAAGTAGATCGTGGGTTTCGGGTGAAAGGAGATACGGTACACCGCCAACAAATTCCCAAAGACTTTCAATAAGTTTTAAGGCATCGGGATCGGTGTTTTCTGTCTGCGTTAGGATACATATCGCGTTTTCAAAAAGCGTTGCGCGCGCTGCACTGACACCTGTTTCATGGGAACCTGCCATCGGATGTCCACCAACAAAAGGGAGGGTGTCTGTTCCGTGTGCCTGTAACTGCGCCTCAATTTCTCGAACCATCGTTGATTTTGTGCTGCCGACATCTGTCAAGACGATCCGGTTCTGGCGTGTGCCAACAGATTCAATGATGCGCGCCACGAACATCGGCACTAATGTAACAGGAGGACACAGTACGACGAGATCGGTTTCTTGGAGCCCTTCGGCTAAGTCGGTTGTGATGACATCAACGGCATCGAGGGCGCGTGCGGTTTCAAGTCTGCCGATATTTCGTCCGAGTCCGACGCGCTGTCCCTGAAACCCGTTCTTCTTCAGTGCGAGTCCCAAGGAGCCGCCGATTAATCCGACGCCCCATATTGTAATTCGGTGAATGGTTCGTAAATCTGTAAACATACCGTCGGACATCCTCAAACATATCCTTTAACTGGCGGAGGTATTATTGGTATACACGATATTTTACTCAGATTTGCAAGTATTTGTCAAGAAAAATAGTTGTTGGCTACAGATAGCAGAAGACAGTTGGTAGGACTCAATATTTTTGCTGGCAAAATTAACACAGACGTGATAGAATGGAGTAAAGTAAAATCTCCTTTATCTGCTTTTTTCTTCAGAACTATGAACGCCATAAAAGAGGCACATTATAATCTGGGTATCGCTTATCTGGAGGCGGGACAATACAGTAGGGCTGTTCCTGAGTTCGAGTCGGCTATACAGTTGGACCCGAACTTTATTGGTGCGCACTGTGCGCTGTGTCGCGCCTATCTCCAGCAAGATGAACTCGAAAACGCAGGCATTGCGATCACGGCAGCATTGAAACTCGATGCGAACCACCAACCGGCGTTACTCCTACGCGGTATGATAACGGATGCCTACTATGACCGAGGCAAAGCCTATCTTGATGACAGAAATTATACGGAAGCCGTCGCAGGATTTCAGAAAGCGATCGCACTCGATGCAGATTTAGGAGCCGGTTCACAAGACACTGAGTCCGAAAAGACGCATATCCATGTCCATCTCGGTGCCGCTTACATCGGTATGAAGGCGTACCCGCAAGCGATTGAGGCGTTAGAACACGCGCTCACACAAGATGCTGATCTCGTCGATGCACACTATCATCTCGGTTACGCTTACGTAGAGCAGGGCGAACACGACAAAGCGATCCCGCACCTTGAACGCGCTATCGCCATTGCCCCACATCTCAAGCGTGCTCACTATCACTTCGCCCGTGCCCACCGAGCATTGGGAAACTTGGAGGCAGCTACACATGCTGTCACAGAGACGTTAAGGCTCGACCCGAACTATCAACCGGCACACGAGCTCGCGGATACAATAAAACAGGCGCATTACAACAGAGGTATCACCCATCTCAACAGTGAACGTTATAGCGAAGCCGTCACCGCTTTCCAAAATGCGATAACCCTTGATTCCGATTTTGCGACTGCACACTATAACCTCGGTTTAGCCTACCTGAAAATGGAGACGTACCCACGCGCTGTCCCGTCCCTTGAGAAAGCGGTAGTCCTCGATCCAAATCACAAAGCTGCGTACCATGCGCTTGCGCTTGCCTATCTCGGACAGCAGGAACTCGGGAAAGCGAGAGATGCCGCGAGAGCAGCGTTGAAAATAGACCCGAACTATCAACCGGCACTCTCACTTCTGGAAGCCGTGGATCCGAGTTTTACTGCTCCTGAAACGCAGGTAACTGCACAACCTGATCCAGAGCCACCGGTCAATCCAGAACCGGATACAAAATCGAGACAAGAGATGCATTACGATCTCGGTATGGCGTATTTAGAATCGAAAATGCACGCCGAAGCGATCGCGGAATTCCGAAAGGCGATAGATGTGGACCCCGACTTCGTGGCAGCACACGTCGGTTTAGGCACGATTTATCTTGAGATGGGACAATTAGACGACGCGGAAAACGCAGCGCGGGAAGCATTACGGATTGATGCCAATGCCGATGCTGCCCGTCAACTTTTAGACGACATCAGACACGCACGTTCCGAACCTACGCAACCTGAATCCGCAGAGCAAACAGTTCCATCGACGGATACTGCTGATGTCCAACGGGATTTAGAGCGCGGACGCGCCTTTCTTAATGGTCGGCAATATCAACAAGCTGCGGCTGCATTCAAAGGGGTGATAAAGTCGAATCCGGATGCCATGGAAGCTCACTACGGTTTAGGTCAGGCATACCTTGAGATAGGTGCGTATGACGATGCCAAAACCGCGGCAGAGGCAGCGTTAAAACTCAATCCGAACAGCCACAAAGTACGTGAATTGATTCAAGTGATCGCGTTTGCCAGAAACATAGAGAGAAACCGGAAAATACGGAAGAAAGTTTTGTCCTATGCGGCTGTTGTCGGAATTATTGCCGTAATTGTTTTTGTCGCTATTAGGTTAAATCTAATTCCGTGGTCGACTTCGTCTGGCCCTCCGATCCTTTCAATAGCAGTATCTTTGGAGGAGCCTTCAAAAAACGGTTTCCTCGACGCGGGCGAAACAGGGAATATCAAACTGACTTTCACTAACACTGGCGGCGCAGCGCAAAATGTTGAAGTAAGATTCGATCCGTCGTTTATAGCTGGACTGCGAATTAAAACACCTGATCCGATTTCAAAATTAGCTGGAAACAGCGAAAAGATTATTCGTATCCCAATAACAGCTGATAAAAACGTGAAAGGGAGGAGTCAACAAGTGCAATTTCAACTATTTGGGAAAACTGGATCCTTCAGAAAAATGGAACTTCTCGGGATTAAAGACTTCTCTTTTAAGATTATACCAAATACACCAGATCCAATACCGCCAAGGAGAAGATAATGAATGAAAGAATATGGGGTATCATCGGTGGAGTTGCGTTACTACTTGCCCTCTTATCGCCACTCGTATTAGGGAACTCTAAAAAGGTTGAGAGGCTTTTTGAAGATGCTGAGGCGTTGTACGAACGTTCAGACTATGAGAATGCCATTGAGAAATATGAAGCCGCATTAAAAGAATCAAACAAACTCGGAGCAAAAACAGAGCATATTGGCGTGGATTTCACCACCCTTGCTCATCTTAAAATCGCGTTGTGCTACTACGAACTCGCTGAAAAAACGCAGGATGTTAATTATTATCACTATGTGCTTGCGTATATCACAAAAGTCTGGCCGAACGCTTATGTCCCTCAACATCAAGAGGAACTAATTTACTTATGGGCAGAGACTCTCTATAAACTTGAGGACTTTGAACAAGCAAAAGCCAAATTTGCTTGGTTGATGGAAAAGTTTCCAAACAGTCGTTGGGTCCCGAAAGCATTATACACTATTGGAGACATCAATTATCAGCAGCAAAACTATGAAGAAGCAAAATCTATCTTTCAAAGACTTATTGATGAATTTCCAAATTCTGAGTTTAAAATAGAAGGGGAACGTCGCATTACAGAGATAGAACAGTTAGTTAACCTTGAATCAAAACAAAAACAATTGATTGAGAATCAAATGCGTTCTGAGGTATCTGATGAAAATGAAATGAATTCTGGGGTATCTGATGAATCGGAACCTACTCCTTCCAAGTCAAAACCGGAGCTTCAAGTCGAGGTAATATACAATGAGGCTTTACATTTTACAAAGCAAGGAAAACTTCACGATGCAATTCAAAGTTACACCGACCTCATCACACGATTTCCAGAAAACCATCAATATGTCACAGATGCCTATATAGGGATAGCAGAAATTTATCTTGAAGCCGAGGATTATGTAAATGCGCGAGCGAACTATGAAGAGGCAATGTATACTACAAACGATGGAGAGCAAAAAATAAAAATTTATAAGAAGTATCAACTCACCTATCTTGTTCCAGTGTATGCTAATGATGGAAACACAAGAGACAATAGTGGAGATACGCAATTCTTTATTCAAGCGACCCGACTCCGAAAGGAAGGTAAATACTTAGAAGCTGCCAAACTATATGAAAAACTTATCAATAGCAATCTTTCCGCTGAAGATACCGCGAAGGCAATCTATTGGACTGGTTACTGTTATCACAAGAAGGGATTCGCTAATCCAGTTTTATTTGATAAATCAGTTAATGTTTTCAAAAGACTTATCAGTGATTATAGCGAGAGTTCATATGCAATTGAAGCGTATTATGGCGTAGTTTTGGTATATTCTGATTGGGCACAAACACTTAGCTCTAAATCCAAGTGGGAATTAGTAATTACCACAGTTGACAAGGCTATCATAAAATATACTAATAGTCGTGATGTTAGGGAGCGCGGGTGGCTCAGCCGTATGCAAGAACTTAAAGAGATTGCTATTCAAAAGTTAAAACCGCCTCCAGAGCCATATCCAGTTCCAATACCAACTCCTAAACCACTACCAACCAAAGAACGTCATGTTGACCAGGGATACATCCACTTTGGACGAGGTGAGCTTAAACAAGCAACAGAAAAAGCGAGACAAGCCTTGAAGACTGATCCAAATTATCAGCGTGCACAGGAGCTTTTATTACAGATAACCCAAGTTGCCACTTGTAAATCCATGGGATATCCTTTATAGTGTTTTTAACGCAAAAACAAAAGGAGAACCCCATGGACTTGACTATTGTAGCACTTTATACGATTTGTGACGATCTTTTAATCTCAATCGGGCA
>JAJDTJ010000105.1 GCA_022827225.1 Candidatus Poribacteria bacterium
GTGACAATCAGTCTCATTGAACAACTTTTCCCCAAGTCGATTCATGCGGTGTCAGCAGCCGGTTTTGAGTTGAAAGTGCTTTTGTTTGTTATCGCAACGAGTATAAAGCAGCTATTTGGATAAAGGTAGCAACTTGGGTTATGTATACTAAAAAACGCCCCAACGCCGACTGCTAATCGGCGTTGATTCGCGGTTAGCTGAACCGGCAAGTCGGGGCGTTTTATTTTAGTTATCAGTTAACTGACAGCCATTTACTTCAGGATAACCATCCGTCGGGTTGCAGCAAAGTCTGCGGTCTGGAGCGTATAGAAGTAGATACCACTTGCTACGTGCTCACCCACCGAGTTTTTACCATCCCAATACGCTGCAGTCGAGGGTGTCATGTAAGAACCTACGGGCTGCAAGCCTAAGTCTAACGTCCGAACCAATTGACCCGCAACATTGTGGATACTGATCGTAACTTCAGCCGGTTGGCTCAGTTGATACGGAATCCATGTTTCAGGATTGAATGGGTTCGGGAAGTTCTGTGCCAGAATGGTATCTTGCGGTTGCACATCGCCGACATTCAGTTGCAGGCTCAAGAAAGCGTTGCGGATGTCATCGGTTGTGACCGTGCGTTGGAAGGGACCGGAGACGATGTTCCCGCGTTCGTCATAAAGCGCGATTTCGAGTTTATCGCCGGCTTCAACGACGCTCTTGCGGTTCAGGTCTGCCCAGACAGCGGAGGAACTTTTCGCGTCGCTTGTAACGCTCTCCGTGGCAATGGTGCCGGTGCGGAGGTTTTCAGCGACGACGGTGTATCCGGTGCCTGTCTGCATACCGCGGATATCGCTGGTAACGATGAATGCCCATGCACTCTTGAAAGTAGAAAGTTCGGGTGCAGCGGCTGCCTCTTCGGCTTCCGGTGCTTCAGCTTCGGTTTCGGCTTCGGCTTCCGGTTGGTTATCCCATGCACTACCGGTGAATTTCACCATAGCACCGGCAGGTGTATTGACGATATAACCGCTACCGCCGTCAATACTAAAGCCGTCACCTGCATCAGCCATCGTATAACCGACGAAGGTCTGGGATGCAGCATCGAGTTGGATAACGACCGTTGCGCCGAGCATTTCTGCCAACGATTTTGCGGTGTAAGGTTCTGCCGGCATCAACGGGATGGAAATCATGTTCAAGCCGGGAACGAGTGTGACATCAAAGCTAGGTTCTTCAGGTACCGTCGGCTCTTCGACGACAGGCTCTTCAACAACCGGCTCTTCGACAACAGGTTCTTCAACAACAGGTTCTGTGGGTGCATCAACCGGTGTGATCATGAGCGTCGCTGTCGGTTCTGTCCATGCGAACGCTTCACTGACATCAGCACCGCCTTGGATACCTGGGTGCGGCATAATCACGCCACCTTCGGTCGGGACACGTGCGTTGCTGCCTGGCGGATCCACCTCCGCATCCAAACCGAGCGGACCTGGAATATCGGAAGCCATCTCTGTGTTATCTTCACTACCCGCGTCATAAGCCATCAAGGGGATGGTCGCGGTGACTGGCATTCCATCTGCATCAAAGAGTGGGACATCAATAGCGGCGATGATCGCATCGTTCGTTGAGACCAACATGGAGCCGACAGACAGCGAAGAATTCACGGCATCAGCAGTTATGGTGACCGTCGAAGATTGGCCCGGCATCGTGTACCGACGCGTCATATCCGCATTCATAGCGATCTGGACATTCGCGCCAGCAGCCGCTGCAAGTGCTTCAAGTCCTGAGGTATCTCCACCTTCAGCAAGTGCGACAATCGCTGGACTTGCGGGTTGACCGGGTACAGCGAGTTTAACGCCGGCAGGGTGTGCTGCGAAAATCGCGGGGGATAGCGTTTGTCCACTCTCACCGTGTACACCCTCCGTCAGGTTCGTGAGTGTAATCTCGAACATCTGACTGACAGGCATTGCAACCTCAGTAGGTTCTTCAGTCGTTTCTTCTTCCGTGGTTTCCTCAGTAGGTTCAGTCGTTTCTTCTTCCGTGGTTTCCTCAGCAGGTTCAGTCGTTTCTTCTGCGGGGGTTTCCTCGGTAGTTTCTTCCGTAGTTTCCTCAGTAGTCTCTTCAGCAGCAGGTACAGTCACCATGCCATCTGCAGTTGTGATTTCCAATGCATTTCCAGTTGCATCAGCAATGATAACATCTGTGAGGGTAATGCTGGATGCTTTCGCCTCAATAACTTCAAATGTTACCGTGGCGAGTGTACCATCGCCGTCAGACGTACCACCAAGAGCAGCCGCTGCGACTGTAACGCTGCCATCAGCTACCTTAGCGGGTGTAGGAAACGCACCTGCCGGCAGGTAGTCTGCGTTGGCACTTCCTGTATAACTCAGCGCGGTTGCATCAAAATTAACAGTCGCTTGGTATCCGCCGACACCTGCACCCCCCGCTATGTTGATGTTGATCATCAACGGCTCCCCAGCTGCTGGGGATTCAACTTCAGCGGGATCCACAGAGACAACGGCTTGACCGTAACTCATGGCTGTAAATCCTAAACACATTGCAACAGCTAATAAGGAAAGAAAGATTTTCCTGTTAAAAAGCTGGTCTTTCATAAGACACTCCTTATAATTCAATATTGTGACGTTTTCTCTACCAATCGGTACAGAGGTCAATTCCTCGTTTGCGAATGTAGGCTATCCTCAAAAATAATATTTTTGTTATAGGTGCACAGGCGGATCGCTTAAACGAGAGCTTTTGTAAAAGGTAAGTTTATCCTAATATTATAACGTTGTCAATCAAATTCGGTTTAAGACAATCTTTAGTAAATCAGACGAACATACCTTTGCAATCTAATCTTATTAAGTATACCACAAATCATAAACGTTAAACAAATTAAAAACCAGAGGTATTTAGTTTTACACATTCACTTTATATCTGTCTATAGTCTCTTCGGTAGGAGCGAGTGTTTTTGCTTGGGTGTTTCTTGTCGCTCGCGATTTTCCATAAGAAAATGTTAACTTATGTAAACCAAAACCAATACCGGAACTGAAAACTAAATCGCCCTGAATTAAAAACAGGTTATTGATTTACCCGCGGTGCAAGTGCATTCCAGGCATCGCCCAATTCAGCAGTCGCCTTGTAAACCGGATAGAGTGCTTCCCACATCGCCTTGCGGGCTGCCACAGCGGTATCCGCGTCTCCCTCGGCAAGCGCAGTCTTCAGTTGATTGCCCATCTCTTGTTGGACGGCTGCACATGTTTGCGTCAGTTCTTCAAGCAGCTGGGCTGCCTGGACCTGCCGCGCGATGAGTTCCGCAACAGACACCTGCATATCCGGCTCGACATCGTAAGCGCGAGCAGGTGTGAAATTGTGAGGCAGTCGTTCACCATCCTCCGAACGCGGTGTATGCGTCGGATGGATATGTGGTGTAACAGAGAGGTACATCGTCATCGGTTCATCGCCGAGGACACGCACTGAGTGGCGCTGATCTGCCAGAGCGATACACATCTGCCCCGGTCCTAACTCCTCAGTTTCACCCTCAATTTCAAATTCGACACGTCCTTCCAGAATTAGGAAAATCTCGTGTCCTAAGTCGTGGCTATGGCGTTGGGCACTCTGCCCAGGCTCCATCTTTAGGAACCGCGAACGAATTTGTGGTGTCACCAACACATTGCGAATATCTGTGCGGTAATCGTAAACAGGAAATCCCATCACGTGCCTCCAAACATTTTCGCCAAACATTTTTCGGATGAATATAGCATTTTTGCAGAAAAATGTCAAATTAAAACTGTTCGCTCCTTTTTTTGTTGACACCCGCCGTAAATATACATAGAATATTCCTAAAAGACCGATACACCATTTTTCAATTTGGAAGGACATTTTAACAATGGATTTGACACGTCAACCGCCACGTCGTCCCTCAAACCTCGCGGTCGCTGGGATCGTCGGGGCAGCACGAATGACAGACAAAGCACGCGCCCATAATGACGAAACGCTCGGCGAATATGTCTACGGCGAAAACTCCGGACTGGATCAGCGCGTCTTAACGTTCTTAGGAATCTCAGCCGACGGATTTGCTGAGGCTGCTGGAGAATACGACGATACCGCACTCGGTAACTGGGTGCTTGAAACGAGTGAAAAGAGCGCAGCAGAAATCGCTGAGTTTAATGATGCCGAACTGCGTCAACTGCCCGATACCGACGCTCACAAACAACGGCTGAAGGATCGACTTGCTCGCTATGCGCCTGGCAGAACCGACATCACAACGGTGTTACAATCGATGGAACTCGACGATTGGGGCAGTTTCTGGCAGGTTGATCTCACCGCTGGTCCACCGCGCAGCGCACGCGCCGAAGGTATTGCTGGCATCTGTGGTGTCGCACGCATGGCAGATAAAGCACGCGCCGAACGCGCTGGGAAAATCGGGGAATACAAATACGGCGACGATTCCGGACAAGATGTACGGATCCTGACCTTCCTCGGTATTTCAGCCGCAGATTTTCAAGAAGCCGCCGTGAACAACCCGAACGATCTCGAAATCGGGGCATGGGTCCGTGAAAACTGTGATAAATCGGACGACGCAATTGAGACTTTCAACGAAACGTTGATAAACTACGCGCCCAATGAAGCGTCACAGGAACGGTTTAACGCACGTCTCCAAGAAATTGATCCGACCCGGACGGACATCACGACATGGGTCGCACTACAGGACCTCGACGACCAGCTGAGTTTTGGCATCATAGACCTCAATCGCCGCGCACCGCGGAGTCCATACAGCACTGATGTCTACGGGATGGTTCAACTTGCACGTCTGGTTGATAAGGGACGCGCTTTCAACAGCAACACGCTCGGTGCCTATTTTTATGGTGAAGATTCGGGGATTGATCGAGCGACGCTTACATTCCTCGGTGTCTCCGCTACAGAATTCGCTGAGAAACTACAAACCTTATCGACCGATGCAGAGGTTGAGGCGTGGTTGAAAGCGGAACATCCCAAAAGCGATGCCGATATTGCGACATATAATGAGCGGATGACACAGATGGGACCGACAGATGAACGCTATAAAGCGTTAATGGCAAACATGATCAATAGGATCGCTCCAGAACGTACCGACATCAATACGTGGTTCGCGTTGATGCTCCTCGATGATGAGAAGACCTTTGCATCATAGGTTGATTCGATTGAGACGTGTAGGTTGGGTTGAGCGTATCGAAACCCAACATTCTCATGAGATCGAACAAGTTGAGGTGACACTGTGAAAAACCTTGAAGCGATTGCGGATGTTCAGTCCGGAAAAAGCTCAGTTGCCAACGCTGCGTGGTGGGGTTTCAACCCAGAAGATGCGACAGAGACCCTACAAGCCGCGATTGACTCCGGTGCGAAGCGGTTGATCGTTCCGAATATGCGCGCCGATTGGATCGTCCGACCCATCAGACTTGCCGGGAATCAGGAGTTGATTTTTGAACCTGGGACAGTCGTTTCTGCAAAACGCGGCGAGTACCGCGGCAGAGGCGACTATATGTTCACGGCACAAGATGTCGAGAATCTCACTATCCGTGGATACGGCGCAACTTTCCGCATGTGGAAACAGGACTATATCACCGGACTTGTCCTTGAACAGATGGGTTGGAACCGTTGGTACGGACCGTACGAAAAAGCTGAGTGGCGGATGACCCTCGCAATTCGAGGTGCTAAAAACGTAACCGTCGCTGGCTTAACCCTCGAAGATAGCGGTGGAGACGGTATCTACATTGATGGCAGCAAGGAACGCATCTATTCTGAAGATGTTCATTTGCGCGACATCGTCTGCAATAACCACTATCGGCAAGGCATCAGTATCATCAGTACCGAAAACCTCAAAGTCGACAACTGCTCATTTTCCAATACGTGGGGGACACCGCCTTGCTCGGGCGTAGACATCGAACCCGACAAAAGCGAACAACGCATAAAGAACGTGGTTTTCTCAGGGTGTAAGTTTATTGATAACGCTGGTGATGGTATCGAAATCTTTCTTGCACATACCACCAACGAATCCGACGACGTGACGATGCGCTTTGAAAATTGCTACATCAGCAGTAAACACGGGACAGGAATCCGCGTCTCGAAGATTAGAGATGATGGACCCGGTGGCAGCATCGAATTTGATAACTGTACGGTTGAAAGCACCGTCGGCTTTGGTATCAAGGTGCAGGAGAAATCGGCAAAAGGGGCGCGGGTGACCTTCACGAACTGCAGCGTCATCAACACCGCCAAGGATCGGCAGTTCGGTGGCGAGTGGTCCCCGATTTCATTATCGTTGCCACAAACAAATATCGTCCAAACCATGGGCGGCATCGATTTCATCGACTGTTTTGTTGAGGACGGACATGACCGTCCTGCTGTCGAGTTCACACAACCGCAAAGCGATTTTCCGCTTCAAGACATCACCGGAACCGTCATAGTTTTGAATCCTCACGGTGTCCGCGCTGAACTCGGCAAACAGCGTGAAACGCTTCCACTGGTTGTCAAGGCATATAAATAGGACTCGGAAATATGGCGAAAGAATGGACACTTCCCGCAGAACCGCTGCCACCGGACACGCTGAACACTATTTTGGAGGATTTCTACCGAAACGGTGTGACGATCGTCCGGAATGTGCTCTCACGCGAGGCGTGTGAACAGATAGTCGCACGTGTTAATGAAATTTTCGCTGAGCCTTACTTCATGCAGATGCGAAATGTCAAGGGGTCTCGGCAAGACGGCAAAGATCCGATCGTGGTACATCGCCTTTTTGAATGCGACCTCATGTTTCGGGATCTGCTCGTGCGTGAACCGATTATCAGCATCGCCGAAACTGTGTTGGGCGAGCACTGCCACTGTATTGCTCAAGGCTGTATCCTGAATCGAAAAGACCTCGGTATCAACCGATTTCACATTGATGATGGTGTGGAATTCCCAATCACACCAGAGATGGATCGGCACGATCCGAGGCTGCGGATGCCAGTGCTTCGCATGTCCGTGCAAATCGCGTTGAGCGATCAAGATGAAGTCAAATACGGTCCGTCCCAATTCGTTCCGGGCAGCCACTATTCTGGCAGACAACCCGATGATCCAGAACACCCGACGTTTGAGGGCAAGGGACCGACTTCACTTCTCATGAAAGCCGGTGACCTTTATCTGCTCAATGGGCAGACGTGGCACCGCGGAGCACCAAATCAGACGGATCGGGTACGTTACCTGTTCCACCAAGTCTACGGACAACGTTTCGTCGCACAGCGGTTTTGGCCCTACCTCAACTACCGTATGCCAGATTACGTTTTGGAAGGTGCGGATGAACGCCTGTTACGCGTTCTCGGTAAACACCCCGAAATGGCGTATGGGTAAAATATCAATCCTACACCGTAAATGATTTCTTATGGCATGAAAACTGCGTTCTTTTGATTCGTCGGATGAATAAATATATCTATAGGCAACGTTACCACTTTACAATTGTCAAATTGCGTTAGAGGATAGAGACAATTATGGATACCAAGGTAAAGTTGATTGCAGGATACAGTTTGTATCATATCGCAAACGCAACCATTATTAGTGTGATGTGTGTTCTTATGTGTATAACAAGTTGTGGGAAGACACAGCGTGTCTCATCCCAATCCGATACCGAGAAAACAGAATGGGGTTACGAAGCGGAAAATGGACCGGATGTTTGGGGACATCTCAGTCCGGAATATCTCTTGTGTGCTGAAGGGCGGCACCAATCACCGATTGATCTTGTGAACCCCACACCAGCAGAACTTCCCCCTATTCCGTACGACTACTCTCCAACAAACATGAACATCCGCAACACTGGTCATACAATTGAGGTTGCATGCCCGGAAGGGAACTGGATTGAGGTTGATGGCACGCGGTATGAGCTTCTCCAATTCCATTTCCATGCACCGAGCGAACACACAGTGGTCGGTAAACTCTTTGACATGGAGGTGCACTTCGTTCACAAAAGTGAAGATGGTGCGTTGGCAGTCGTTGGATTGCTAATTGAGAGGGGTCGTCACAAGTTTGCATTTGACCCTATCTGGTCCCATTTACCCGCAGTCCCCGGTGAAACGCAACGTATTGAGAATGTCGCTGAGGACGGCAGCTTGATCGTCGATCCGCGTTTTATGTTCGCACCAAATGATCAGGTAGAGGATGTGGCACCATCGCTTTTCTTGTCCTACTATCGTTACGACGGTTCGTTGACGACTCCGCCTTGTTCAGAAGGCATCACATGGATTGTGCTGACAACTCCGATTGAGATGTCTGAAGCCCAAATCGCAGCGTTCAAAGCAATTATTCATGACAATAACCGGCCGGTACAACCCCTAAATGGACGAGAACTGCTCGTGAATTCTACTGGGACGAGTAATTGACTCCCAAAAGTTTCACTGAAATATTCCGAGAAAACGGAGCACTTGAACGCGGCAATGTTACACGGATAGAACGTGGACTGCACCTACACATAGGGGGTGACCTTCCTGAAAACATAACAACCCAAAAAATATGGAAGAGTAATAAATGATCGCTACGATATTTGATATTGATGGTACACTGGTCGACAGTTTCGGTTTCGATGATGCCTGTTACATTTCTGCGATAAGAGAAGTCCTGGGTGAAGTTTATATCCATGATGACTGGAGCAACTACAAAAACGTCACCGACACAGGTAGTTTGCGACAAATCATGGAAGAAAATAAGATTCAGGAAGTGGAACAAGTTGAGGCAGTTCGCACGAAATTCGGCGAATTGATTGGGCAGTATCTTCAAAACGGTGGCAAATGCCTCCCAAAAAGAGGTGCTATTCATTTGATTAATAAACTGCTCGCCGCAGAGGACTATGAAGTTGGATTCGCGACAGGCGGTTGGAGACATACCGCGAAAATGAAACTTCGGCACGCAGGATTTAACTTGAAGAATACGATTTTAACTTCCAGTGATGATGGTGATGAACGCGTGGTGATTATGAAGAAATGCCTATTGCAGTTAGGTCACTGCTTCCAGCGTGTCGTATACATAGGTGATGCCGAATGGGACATGCAGGCGACTGAAAAACTCGGATGGCACTTCATAGGGGTCGGAACAAGGCTAAAAGGAAAGTGTGAATTTTGGATTAAGGACTTTTCAAGTTACAATACATTCATGAAAATGCTACAGGTCTAAAATCATAGTAACCAGATAAGTGTTATTTTTCGCCTCTGGCTTGCAATCTTCCTTGTCAATAGTTATCGTTTCTTGTAGTTATGAGAGCGGTTGACACGGCTCACGCATTACTTGGAGGTAAGCCCCAGTTTGGATGAAATAGCCGTATCCCAATCCCCAGTGAACACCCACCAATTTGTCATGGTTTTCTCTCCATATCGAATCCGATTTCCATGCCCCGGCATATTCTGCATCCAGTAGATATACCATTGTGACTCCACACGTTGCGGAATCTCAGTAAGGTTCGCGTCGGGCCACTGATAAGTCAAATTTCCCCAGGTGTCAACATTAACCATTTTCTTTGAACCGTTATTATCAGGGGTCCAATCTTCAATATCACTCTCGACATGTGCTGGGTTTTGGGTATCGTAGTGTTTGGTTGTATTCGGGGGCATGTGTGTCCAACCCACACGCCCTGTGATGAAATCTTCATTTTCGTCTTGACCGACAAATTTTTTCCAAAAAAGGTCTGTATTACCGTGCTGTAAATGATTGACATGGCTCAATATCGCTTCCAATTGATGTCCATGGTTATGAACGGCTTCCGCTTGGGTCCGCCTGAAATTTTGTCCATAAACCGTATAGGTTGAATTATACACAGGTAAATCAGTGTTATCCCGATTGCTGTTGGAAATGTCACCCGTCAGAGGACTTGACATGTTGGATTCCCACCAATTTCTGAAATTTTCAGGCTTATGGAGCCGTGGGTCATAACTCGGAAAATCAGGCGCAACTCCGCCCATCCATACCCAAATCTCTTTGACACCTAAGACGTTGACATAATGTGCCATATCAAATCTCTCGAATATCTGATAAAAATCAGGCGCATAGATAGGGAATCCATTTACCTCTCCAATAACAGGCCCGCGAGGTGTTTGTTCATAAACCGTAATATATGCTACCACCCGATAGCCTATCGATGGCGCAGCCGAAGGCGTTTTATAGCCTCTAAATCGACTGCCTTCTTCGAGCATAAACTTAATGCGCTTGTCAAAAGCATCAATTCTTTCTTTGAGTGCCTCCAAGGAAATCTCACCGAGACTCCCATAATCCGCTGCCATGGAGACATCTAAATTTTTTCCATCTGCCGTCGGTAAAAACCTCATGATGACGACAGGAATTTCATAAATATGGCCGGGGGCAGGGGTCGCCAGATACGGGTGGATTGGTTCAAACACCGGGGATACCTCCTGTGCAAACAGAGACCATCGCTGTGTTATCATCACTATGAGTATAAAACCTAAAAGGGCTTGTCTTTTATTCATTTTTTCTTATGTATTTGTGCGCAGAAAGAGATATTCTATCGCAATCGCCAAAGCATCTCGAAATAAAGTGTTATATCACAGAAAACACAAAAAGCACCTTCTCCAGACATGACTATTATAGCAACTTATATGCGCTGTGACAATCTTTTAATGGAAAGTCTCTACAGAAAAGGTGGACAAAGTAATGGGGTTAAAGTATAATATTCCATCGGGTAATAGAATCTAAGAGAAATTGTAGGATGGAACTTGGTGGCACTATTAAGTATCCCTAACGCGCCTGACGATATTACACCTCAATGGCTCACTGAAGCATTATACTCAACAGGGACGCTTCCGAATGGTGGTGAAAACGCGTCCATTTACGCCAGATAAACTCACACAAGCAGTAGCCGAGCGATTCATTGCGGCGATTACTGATTTGCACTTAACGGAAAATAAAAAGGAACTTTGATAATTCTCATCGTAAATGGAAAAAAGGAGGGAACACAATGTTTATTGCCACGAACAACGCTATCTATGCCGTTGAAGATAACGGAAACAGCGAACCCACCCAAATCTATAACGGTACAGACCATCAAGAGCACGAGGCGATGGTTTCATTGTCAAACGGTCAAGCTGTGGTGTCCACCCTGTCAGACGGCACGCTACTGGTTTTATCAGAAGATGATGAGAAACGGATTCCAACAGGTATAGCAGATCCGATTGCTTCGTTGCTCGTTGTGCGCGAAGATCCGTTAACACTGCTCATCGGAACGGATGAGGGTGCTTACGTCTATCGTCTCGTTGGCGAAGAGGGACCGGCTGAACGGGTCGTCGCGTTTGACGAATTAGAATGTCGGAAAGATTGGTACACACCGTGGGGCGGTCCACCCGCCGTCCGGACGCTTGCTAAAACCCAAGACGGTTTTTGTTACGCGGATATCCACGTCGGAAGTATCATGCGTTCCAACGATGAAGGGATTTCTTGGGAACCCGTCACGCCGGAACTTCATAAAGATGTCCATCAGGTCGCTACATGTCCTGCCGACGATAATCGAGTTTATGCGAACACGCAAAACGGTGTTTATGTCAGTGCCGACCGTGGGCACTCCTGGGAGAATCGGATTGAAGGGTTGCCGCGTCGCTACGGCACCGGTATCGCTGTCCATCCAACAGACCCCGACCTAATGATCGCTACAGTCCAAAACGGTCCGAGGGGCGGTGGTGCTTGGCTCTGTCGTTCAGACAACGGCGGCGCGACGTGGACGGAACTCAACGATCAACTCACAGCATCCGCCGATCGGATTCGGACAGGCTATATAGCTTTTACATCCGATGGAACGGCGTGGGCAGTTATCGGAAAGACGCTTTACATCGGCGAAGATCGAGCCACAGATTGGAGCCCGTTCTGGACACCCCCCGAACACCAGGCATCATCCAACGAGTATCCGATCCAATCCGTCGCTGTTTAACGGATCGTTTGGGTTAGCGTTGCGGAGATGTTAAGCTATGAATGTATTAGGTATCGACTTTACTTTTTTTGCGGTGAGCGATATGCAGGAATCGCTCACCTTTTATCGTGACGTGCTTGGGATGTC
Source organism: Candidatus Poribacteria bacterium (assembly GCA_022827225.1). GTDB lineage: Bacteria > Poribacteria > WGA-4E > WGA-4E > WGA-3G > WGA-3G. The sequence goes on from JAJDTJ010000105.1 coordinate 12,023, forward strand.
ACTGGCGTGTTTGGTGCATGAAGGCACATGGGCAGAATTCGAGATAAATCCCGGCACGTTGGTATTAGGGCAGGGTTATGATTTCATACACCCCGGCGGCGGGACGGTCGCGCTCGCTGTTGATAATGTGACGGCTGCTTTGCAAGAATTAGAACAATTAGGCATTCAAATCCATTCGCCGCTCGGTGAATCCGCCGTATGTTTTTGGGCGATCATCAAAGACCCTGATGGCAATCGTGTGATCCTCCATCAGCGAAAGGATGGAACAGTCGGTTGAGATGTCGGTCAGGAACAATATAGGAGAATCCGTTGATACAATACGCAAAGGAATTTCTGACACTGCAAGTCAGATTCGCTCAGAAAATCGCTAAAGTCTCCGATCAGGCTTTGGAAAACGTGTTAATGGACCACACGATGTTGCGGAACCTGTTCAACTTGCGAGTCTCCCATGATATTCCGAATCCACTCTGGGATGAATTTATCAAAGGACTTTGCGCGTCTGATAATCTCGAAGATTGGACATATAATTTCTATCTTCAACGCATGGCTGCGGAGCCAGATGCTTCTGATGAACGGCGATTTTTTGGGTGTTTCTCCTATGTCTATCCGTGGCGCGGCACAAAAAAACTTCGGCTTCACTTTGAAAATCGTGAGACCCCTGACTACGGGACATTGAGTAAGGAGAGAATGGCACTCCGAAAGTCTGAGTTGTCGGCGATGTTTCGCTATATCCAAGCAAATCATCCTGATGTAGAAACGGTGCGCGGTGGTTCATGGCTCTATAACATTCCAGCCTACCTAAGACTCTTCCCGCCGGACTATGTTAAAACAGCGGAACCGGTCGGTTATGAAACCACATTCTGGGCGTTGTGGGGACAATTTGTTGCCCGCCACGGATCCGTTCGACAACCCGCTGCTGCACAATTCTTGGCGTGTCTCAAAACGCAGAAAACGGTTGAGGGGTGTCTTCGATGTTTTCCCTACCAAGTGCTACGACCCGAATGTTCTATTGATATCTTCTACGATTTTTATAACTTGTAAGTTTTATAGTAAAATCCGAAAATAAATGAACACTTTTAAGAAGATAACCCCCCTAACCCCCTTATCAGGGGGGATAAGATGGGAATCGCTTCGATTTGATGTGTTTCAATAATTATGGGCTTTACTATAAACAGCGACTTTTCCGCGGTCTATACAAACGTCTGATTTCCTAATCTAATTTTTTATTTTCTAAAGGAATCCATCATGAACATCAAAAGCAGACACATCGCAAAACTCACATTTATAGTGACGATTACGGCATTTGTTATTGGACTTTCCTCTTGTGAGCGTGTTCACCAAATAATAGAACCGGGGATCCCTGAAGCAGATATTTCCGCTCCGATGGAAGAACGCGACCACGTTTGGGTCGTCGATCAGAACGGCGTTGAGGGACCTGTCTCGGGGACATGGGTGCTTGTGTCCCACACCCACTTAAACTCAACATCCACAATCGGTGAAAGTTTCACCTTACCGCCAGGTGATCCGCATAGCATTCAAATATCGGATGGTACATACACAGACGGCGAAGGTACCCTCTGGACAAAGATACGGGTAACGACCTCCAGTGGTGACCGGTGGCAGTTCCTTGAACGCGTCGATACGAGCGTTTCACCGCATCGGCTCTATGTTGTTGTCACGGTTGATGATAATGGGTTGCCGACACTTGCGTACGGGGAATATCCTTTCGATTTGCCGAACCACAATGTGCAAATCTGGGAGAAACAGTGAGGTCATAAAAAGTGATTCAAAAAATTGAGGAACAAGACGGATACATGTTTCTCCATTTCGGTGATCCGCCAGAGAATGTAGGAAACATTGAGTTCGTCAATTGCGTTGCACATCAACAAAACCAAATCCTCTTCTGCAAATGGCGTGATAACGACATCTGGGTATTGCCCGGCGGACGCGTTGATCCCGGAGAAACCGTCGAAGAAACTGCACACCGTGAACTCTTGGAAGAAACAGGCGCGACGCTGAAAAATCTTCAAGTATTGTGTTACATCCACTGCTTCATGTACGACCTCGAATATTGGGGCATCGCGTATTTAGGTGAGATTGAAACTTTAGGCACGCCATCCGACCTCAACGAAGTCAGTGAAGCGAAACTGTTCTCCGACTTCCCAGAAAACCTGTCTGAACAAGGACCGTTTGCAAACGAAAACAGAGCACTATACCAAGAAGCAATACGTAGACTATTTTGATATTTTTTGCAGATTTTTTTGACATTTACGAAAAATGTGGGTATAATTAACCAAATTCTCGCTATTATCCACAAATTTATCGCGCTTTTATTTGACATTCTTAAAAACTGTGGTTATAATTAAATGATAATGAGATTCGTTATCTATTTTTAGGGCGAGATCTTTGGTATAAACATTCAGGATTTTACACTACCGAAACAACTTAAAGTGATAATGAGTCTCAATATCAATTTTGTAAAACGTGTATCTATGAAGAAACAACTGGTTCTCCTCATCACCTGGGGAATGTCTATTTTACTAATAAGTGTTAGTGCTGCCGCTGAATCGAATCCATTCTCGGTCTCTGGATACGGCGTAATTCACTACTCTCATTTTGATTGGGAACTTGATCCAGGCAGACGCGCCGCTATTGACGTGGAACGTTTTGTCATTGCACCAAAGTATCGTATTAACGATACGATCCGACTCGAATCAGAATTAGAGTTTGAGCACGGCGGTACCGGTAGCACGATGGAATTCGACAAATTTGAAGAGTTTGGCGAATTTGAGATGGAGATTGAGAAAGGCGGCGAAGTGATCGTTGAAAAACTCGCGGCTGTTTTCTCGTTTCAACCCGCTTTCAACCTTCGCGTTGGACATATCATTGTCCCCGTAGGACTCATTGCCAAACGCCACCGACCACAACACTATTTCACTACAACCCGCCCTGAAGCAGAGACACACCTCATTCCCACCATTTGGCACGAAACAGGGGTCGAAGTTTTCGGTTCACTCGGTGCACTGAATTATCAAGCACAGGTTGTTAACGGCTTGGATTCTACTGGTTTCAGTTCACGACACTGGATCGCCCGTGGGCACCAATTGCGATTTGAGACGGTCAATGCTGAAGCCCCGGCTTTCGTTGGGCGACTCGATTACGCGTTTCATGAGAACGCAACTGTTGGTATCTCTGGCTACTATGGAGACACCGCGGCGAACCGTCCAAAACCGGATGTGGATTTCGATGCTTATGTCGGCATTGTCAGCCTTCACGGATTTTATGAGATAAATGCCGTAAAAGTCCGAGGGTTGTTCCTCTGGGGAACGCTTGAAAACGCCAATCGGCTCTCTAAAGTGAATCGAACCCTCTCCAATAATCTCAATGTAAAGCGGACACCGATCGGCAGTTCAGCCTTAGGCTACTACATTGAGGCAGGCTACGATATTTTGTCACTTTTCAGGCGGTCAAATAACACAGCGGAACATCCTAACGTTATTTTGGATGTCTTCGCGCGTTACGATTATTACGATACGATGGCGAGCGTTGAAGGGATTATCTTCGACAACCCTCGATGGGAAAGAAACGCATGGACTTTCGGTATCAACTACCACGTCCATCCAAAAATGGTTTTCAAAAGCCATTACTCCCTTCGACGGTTAGCAGCAGAAGATAAAAACCGAGAAAATACCTTCGCACTCGGCTTCGGTTTTCAATATTGATAACTATTCCATGGAGGTTTTTATGAAACTCTATAAAGTTTGGACATTACTGTGTTGTTTACTACTCACATCCACCTTTGTTGTCGGATGCGGCAGTGATGAAAACGATGAACAAGACGACGGACAGACTGAAGTTTTTGATGCTGGCACGATGCTCAACGATTTTGCCAACACCGTTGTGTTGGCAACTTACACAGACCTGGATGATAAGGCAGGTGAACTCTTGACGGCTGTCAAAGCATTAGCCGCGGATACCTCACAAGCAAATCTCGAAAAAGCGCAACAGGCGTGGAAAGCAACGCGAACACCTTGGGAACAGAGCGAAGCGTTCCTGTTCGGTCCGGTTGACACACAGGGGCTTGATCCGGCATTGGATAGTTGGCCCGTTGATCACGTTAACCTACAGTCCGTTTTGGACAGCAATGACACATTAACAGTCGATTTTGTCAGCGGTTTAGAAGATACGCAGAAAGGTTTTCACACAATCGAGTTTTTGCTGTTCCGTGATGGCGACCAGCGTAAAGCGTCAGATATAACCGAGCGTGAATTGGAGTATCTCGTCTCGACGACAGAGAACCTCAAGGCGAGTACCGCTCAACTCCGGTTGGCGTGGGCACCAGAGGGTGAAAACTTCAGCGGCACCGTCGCACAAGCCGGCGCGGGAAGTGCCGTCTATCCGTCCCAAAGTGCAGCCGTACAAGAGATGATCAACGGCATGATCGTCATCGCTGATGAAGTTGCGAACGGAAAAATATCAGACCCTTACAACCAATCTGATACAACTCTTGTTGAATCTCAGTTTAGTTTCAACTCCATCTCAGATTTCCAAGACAATATCCGCGGGATTCAGAACGTCTACATGGGGAAATTTATGACGGATGGGCAAGGTCTCAACGACTTCGTAAACAGCCGCGATCCTGATTTAGACGCGCGTTTCCAGCAAGAGGTGCAGGCAGCGATTGATGCAATCGGCGCGATTCCGGGGCCGTTCCGCGATTCGATTACTGCGAACCGGGGTGCTGTCCAAGCCGCGATTGATGCTGTCAGCAAGGTTCAACTGACGCTCGAACAAGATATACTCCCGCTCGTTCAATCGAGTGAGTTTAATTAATACATCTTGTAGGAGAGGCTTAATTCCGAAATATGTAAATGCGAAAAGGGTATGTTGCAGTGTGCCAAAACCTATAAAAACCTACTAAAACTTGCTAAAATCTAATTTGAAAAATACCGTCAATATGAAACATTTTTACAGTTTATTCTGCCCAGTCCTCTTAGCATCAGTTTTGTTGGTCGCGTGCGGTTCAGAGTCTCCTGTGGTTGTGAAGTCAGCACCGGTATTTTCGACAAGCGAACTTGCCGGGGGTGAGACGACCGTTTTTGATGCGTCAAGTCACGCCTTCTCAATTCCTGCTCCAAATCTTTCCGCATCGGCACTTGAAAAGCATCTGGAAGGCGATGTCGAATTTGAGGCTGTTTTTGTGACAGCACCGGCGGTTGTAAATCCGGGGTTGGGACCCATCTACAACAACGTCTCGTGCATCAATTGCCATTCTCGCGATGGACGTGGACGACCACCGGATGCTGACGAAGGACTCGTGTCCCTGCTCTTCAGACTCAGCCTTCCAAAAGCAGAAGATTCGATAGATGGGAAACCACCAATTCCAGTACCGGGCTTCGGTACACAACTTAACAACCGCGCTGTTGTGGGAACAGACCCAGAGGGCAAAGTTAAGATTGATTATACCGAACAAACGTTGACGACGGAAGATGGCACACGCGTGCATCTGCGTTATCCAAATTACACATTTACAGAGACCTATCAACCCTTACCCTCGGAAGTTGAAGTCTCACCACGCGTCGCACCAGTCGTTTTCGGACTCGGTTTACTCGAAGCGATTCCTGAAAACGTTATCCTCGCTTATGCAGACGAAGCCGATGCTAACGGAGACGGCATATCGGGTAAACCCAACTATGTGTGGGATGTAGTAGAACAACGCTACAATCTTGGTCGTTTCGGATGGAAAGCGAATCAACCGACACTCCTTCAGCAGGTCGCAGCAGCGTATCATGACGATATGGGGATAACAACCTCACTGTTCCAAACAGAAAACTCAGCAGGACAACCCCAACTCACCCACCACAGTCCAAAACCAGAAGTCAGCGACGAGATTTTGGATGTCGTGACGTTTTACGTTCAAACTTTGGCGGTCCCAGCGCGACGCAATCTCGACGACCCACAAGTCAAACACGGGGAACAACTCTTTGCCGAAGCGCAGTGTGCAAGTTGCCATGTACCGACACTAAGAACCGGTGTTTTAACCGGTGTCCCTTCAGTCAGCAACCAGACAATCCATCCCTACACAGATCTATTGTTGCACGACATGGGACCCGGGTTAGCGGACAATCGGCCCGATTTTCATGCCAACGGCAGTGAATGGCGGACACCCCCCTTGTGGGGCATCGGTTTAGTGAAAAGGGTTAACGGGCATACCAATTTCCTCCATGATGGTAGAGCACGAGATCTAATGGAAGCGATACTCTGGCACGGAGGAGAAGCAGAGAGATCTCGGCAAATTGTCGAACAGATGTCAAAAGCTGAACGCAACGCGCTTATTGCGTTCTTAGAATCGCTGTAAAAGAGCAAATTTCATTTGCGGAAAAGGAAACCTACCGCATCTCAAGCACCATTTCTTCACCAGTACGGATGGCCAGAATAAGTGTATCGCCCTGTTTCGTACAAGCCGATTGCGCAAAGGGTTTGATGAAATCAGACCTAAAGCCCTCGTCATAATCTTGCTCTGCTTCTACGATTGCCCGATCAAATGCTACCTGAAAAAAATCTTTAGGTTCGGTGGCTATGTGTATCTCTGCTTCTTTTGTAAATAAGGAGAGTGTCAGACCATCGAAAGCGTAAGTCCCCGACCATGTGCCAGTCGTTTCAAGAGTGGCAGGCGGTATATCTGGGAAATCAATGACAGTTTGTTCTTCAATATTGCAAGTCCACGAATCATCAGCGGCAAAGACAAAGTTAAGTTGTTTTACCGTGATTTCTGCTTCACCGCCAAGTGTGAAAGATTCAAGGTATTCTTTAGGCGTTTTACCGAAAATTGAAACAACCTCCCAAGAACCGTGCAATTCTTCATTTGCTAATGGTGAAACAGACGACTCAACTGCAGATTCTTCATCTCTTTCTTTTATTAACTCTTCAGGTTTTTTCAAATCGTCACCGCAGCCGACCACGCCTAAAAGCATCATACCAACAAGTAAGACTGGGATAACAAAACCTTTCGGGATCATTGATTTCTCCTTTCAGGATACCTAATATCCGATAATTTGGATAGACAGATTACATACACCGAAGGCTTATCATGTAAAATAACGCTTTTCGAGGAAAAAATCAAGAAAAATCAAATTACGGAGGTGACCCTATTTTTTTCTAAGAGCTGTCTTTTCTCCATTCTCTGCTTCCGTGAGAATAAGCATATCGTCCTGTACCGTCCAACTAAACGTGTAAATTTTTCCAAAGACCTCGCTTCGGAACTCTCGTGCAAAATCCGCTTCTGTTGTGCCGACTAATTCCCAGAAGTATTGAGGCTTAACACCTACACTGATATCTTGTGGCACCAATGACAATGAGGAGGCAGAAACAAAATGGGTCCCTTGTTCAGAAAAATTCACACTTGTCTTAGACAAAGTAACTTCTTCAATTAGATTGCTTAAGTTTCCAACAAATTCACCTCCGATTTCCCGGGACCACGAGCCGTCGTGTTCAAAAACGAGGCTGTTTTGTGTGAGATTAACCGTCACACCGGTCTCATCAAAAAAGGCGTTGATCGTTTCATCAACTGACTGCTCCCCAAATGACACAAATTCCCAATGTCCTACCAAATCTTCCCTTCGCTGCTGCGTTTCATCCTCAGTACGACCACAACCGATTACCAGTAGCAAAATTGGGGCAAAAAACAAGAGTAGTAGAAAAAGGTTTTTCATAATTATTTCCCCCTAACAACAAATGAGCGCGTTGTATACTATTCGGAACCAATGGATTCAAAAATCTTGGATACCTGTTTAGGTTTGTAGTGTTAGATGTGCTTTGGGGGAAAAACTTCGTTATTTGTCTTAGGATAAACAACCGGATTTCACTGACTATTATTTTCCTGCTTTTGCTGCTCCGCGAAATCAACATAAACGCCTTTTTTTAGGTACACTGTCCACCGTTTTGCTGTCTTATCTCCGACGATTCGGTCAATCTGACCTGTCACACGGATTTGGACAGTCTGCGCCCGTAGTAATGTGTTATTGATCTGAACAATCGTCTCATTTTCACGCGGATTTTCAAAGAGTCCGGCGACGCTTATAATTCTGTCCTCCGGTGCGGGAAGTCCTGTTGATTGACTCGTAATTTTTACCATACCGTTCGTCCCGAATAAATCGCTCGGTTCGCTCCATTGCAAAATGCGAGTAGCACCGTCCTGCCCGACAGTCGCGCCGATGAGATCGTCCTGATACCCGTCAATCGAAATCCAGGCACCGATCGCCAGTTCTTGCTCCGCGGGCGTTAAATCCCAAGAAATCTGTTTCGCGTCTGGAGGCGATGGTGTTTCAGCGTTTTCCTCGGTGTCTACCGGTGTCTGATCCTCAGACGATGCTTCTGACGCTGGTGTTGTAACCGCTTCTGCTCCATCAGATGGTGCTTCCGGTTCTGCTACCGTGATCGTTTCTGTAGGCGCGGGTTGTTTGGTTTCCTGATTCGATGTTTCCTGATTCGATGTTTCTATGAGTGCCGATTCTTCGTTTGCCGTATCAGAAACAGATGCAGCCTGTTCTGGTGCTTCCGTCAATTCCGCCTTATCTGGGTTGAAAATATAGAAAAAAGCCGTCGCCACGAACCCCAAAGCAGAGATACCGAACAAGATAAAAAAAGTAAACTTAAATACCGTTTTCATAAGTCGTTCCTTTCTTTGAAATCTGCTTAGTGATGGTGAGCGATATTATAGTCTGAAGGATCTCGTACAATTCAAACGCTACCTACTTTATCCAATAGAAATCGCCGCTGGACGCTGGCCAGTCAAGAACATATAAAATTTGAGATTTTGCCTCATATTTCTCGACTTCATCACGGACTTCTGTCCAACGCTTTTGTATTTCAGCCGGTTCAAGAGCCTGAAAGGTCTCTGAGCTTCCGTATTCTGGAACAACTTCCTGCCAACAGGTCATTGCAAGATTTTGCAGGTTTTCGATCTTTTCTTCCCGAGACGTGGACGTATCTCTAATTACTTTATCTATCTGGTGAATGAGTTGTGGTACTGACATTTGATCCTCCTTAATTACCTACTCCGTCCGCAATCTTGGATCTAAGGCATCGCGGACGGCATCACCGAACAGATTTGCAGGCAGCACCAACCCGAACATAAAGATAAACGCTGCGGCGAGATTCCACCACACAATCGGATCACGGGCGAGTTCGAGACGCGCCGTGTTAATCATGTTCCCCCAACTTCCCGTCGTCGGTTCAACACCGATCTGGAGATAGCTGAGCAACGCCTCCGTCAGGACCAATCCGCTAAATCCTAAAATAGCAGTAATTAACACGATATGCATCAGATTCGGGATGAGATGTTTGAGGATAATTAAACCGCGCCGCACGCCGAAGGCTTCAGCAGCTTGGATGTACTCCAATTCTCGGAGTTTCAAGGTCTCACCGCGCAGGATACGGCACAATCCCGTCCAGCTACTAATCCCCATGATGAGGCAGAGATTAAACAACCCTTGCCCAAAGAGAAGCATGAAGGCGACAATCAACAGAATCGACGGAATAGAATCAAGCGTCGCGTAAACGTATTGAATGACATCATCCACCCAACCCCCGAAGTATCCAGCAATAACACCGAAAAAGATCGCAAACGGCACAGCAATCAACGTAGTAAATCCGCCGATGATGAGACCCGTACGGATACCTTTTAAAGCACGATAGAAGACATCGCTACCCACCTTGTCAGTGCCTAAGAGATGTGTACGCGGGTATTCGAGCGGTGGGTATTCCCGAACCGTCCCTCCGTCAGGCATCTGGACGGTACTTTTCGCATAGAGATGCGTTGCTAACGGCGCGGAGTAGGTTTTCTCAGTCCGTTCGCGAAGTGGTGTACAGAGCCGATCGAGCAGACTCAAACCTCTCGGTCTATAGACGACAGCGCCCTCCTCGTTTCGGGTGAGTGTCTGGTCGGTTTGACGTATTAACGGATCGCGCCAGATAACGCTATCCAACACACCGATAAGGAGATACCCCAAGAGGATAAAGAGGCAGACCATAGCGAGACGGTTTCCGCGTATCTGTCTCGCGGCGTTCCGCCAATACTCTTGCCGTGCAGCGTAACGGATGAGCCACACCATAGCAACAAGGCATGCTATAACAATGATATTCTGATACGCATCGGAACGCCAGACCCAACTGAGTCGGTCACCGATTCCGATGCCTTCAGTATCTACACCAATTAGGAAAATAGGCATTTTAATGGTTGTCAGTTAAGAGTACTCAGTTTTCAGGACTAAGATCAATCAAGTCACCATAACTGCCAACGCGGTTCTGAACAATACCTTAACTGAGTACTAACAACTGAGCACTGAAAACTATTAACTGAAAGATTTTTCGCAGAAAAATCGTACTGTTAACTGTTAACCGAAAGGTCTTTCGTAGAAAAACCGCCCTGACAACTGATAACTATTCTTGATATACAGCCTCACGTGTATGGAACCCATCTTTAATGACGACTTCTTCCAGGTTGTCTTTGTCAACTTGGATGGGTGTGAGCAGGATTGACGGCACATCAATTTTACCGTTGTTAACAGTCTGCGTGGCTTCAGTGATCTTTTCATCTTTCGCGAGTGCGACAGCGGCTTGTGCTGCCTTCGTCGCAATAAGATGGATCGGTTTATAGACGGTCATCGTCTGCGTGCCTTTAACAATCCGTTGACACGCCGCGAGTTCGGCATCCTGTCCAGAGACGAGGACTTTCCCTGCCAAATTCTGACCTTCGAGTGCCTGAATAACGCCACCCGCAGTGCCATCGTTGGAGGCGACCACAGCATCTACCATGTTGTTTGTCTGTGTCAGTACCTGTTCCGCTTTGTTCAGGGCATCGCGCGCATCCCAATTGACTGCCCAATGTTTTCCTTCTGCCACCAACCGGATGTCGCCGCTGTCGATAGCAGGTTGTAAAGCACGCATTTGTCCCTGCCGGAGGAGTCGTGCGTTATTATCCGTCGGCGCACCCCCGAGCAAAAAATAGTTGCCCTTCGGTTTTTGACGATATAGATATTCGGCTTGCAGATACCCGACCTTCTCGTTATCAAAGGAGATATAAAGGTCCGGTTCACTCTCACGAATTAACCGGTCGTAGGCGATGACTTTGATCCCATCCGCGTGTGCGGCTTGAACGATCTGAGCGGCAGCGACGCTATCCTTCGGAATGACGACGAGGACATCCACGCCTTGCGTAATCATGTTTTCTGCTTGTTCGTTTTGTCGCCGTTCATCACCATCAGCAGATTGAACGATAACCTCGGCACCCAGTTTTTCTGCTTCAGCGATGAAAATGTCCCGATCCTTTGGCCACCGTTCCACCCGCAATGACTCTATGGACAAGCCGATTTTAATCTTCTGGGTCGCAGTTGTATCCGTCTGCTCGCTCTGCTTCGGTGTGCTCGGATCCGCACATCCGAATAGCATGGCAAAACACGCTGTCAAAACACAGCAAATGGGGATCAATTTCAGATAAACCTTGTTTTTAGCGGTAAGCATGCTGTTAAAAATCGAACGGTGCTGCATCTATAACACTCCTTTCAAGATTTACTCTTGCTTTTGAGGGGCATCCGTTTCAGAAGCCTGTGCTTCCGGCGTAACCTCACTAACAACATCGCCCTCCTTAAGAGGCTCCGTTATTTCAACGACGCGAAAGACGGAGACCTTACCTGTCAGGATCTCTGAAACCGCCAAAGTTCCGATCGGTTTCGGGACGTACGTTAGGATTTCACCGGTATCAATATCGCGTATCGGTTTGCCTTTCGTAAACACAGCGAATTCTTGGTTGATCGCTATACCTCTGTCGGAACCGATATTAACGTAGATCTTATCCGGATTTTCATTGTCAACATACTGAACCTTTCCTTTGACGGGGCCACCGGCCCCTGAAGGATTTTGCTTCTCTTTTTCGGTGGTTGTAGGTTTCGGTTCCCAAGGTGTAATGAAGTTCGGTCCGACATTATCTCGGAGTGCCAATACCACCTTTACCAACGCCTCATTCGTCACGATGCCGAAGAGCGTTCTATCGTATTTTGCACTCGCGAACTGGATTTCATTAAGTTCATTCGGTTTGATGATCGGACGTGGATTTCGCCGCTGCTTCTCAGATGTCTGACCGAATGTGACATTTGTCCCTTCCTCTGTCACACTCGTTTCGAGCGATGCGAATCTTGCTCCAGCATACGAGTGATCACGGGCCGCGGCGATTCGCGGTTGAGCAACAGTTTCGCCAGACGCGTTGTAAAATTTCATGTTCAGTTTGATGGTCGCGCGGTGCAACGAGCCGCGGACGATAACGGGTGCCGTGTAACTTGCGACGCCTTGCGGTGCTTGGCGTCCACCTTCGCGTAGTGTCCGCGAGGCGTTGGTTCGGAGCCGTTCCTGACTGAAATCTCGGATATCCCCTATCACAATTACATCCGCATTGAGATGCTTCGCGAGCGTCGCGCGTTGCGATTGATCTAATTTCTTCAAGTTATGTCGCGAGAGCGTCATCAGTGCCATCGCGTCTAAAAGTTCATCTCTCGGTACCGGCTCGTATACGTTCGTTTCGACTAACTTCCGGTTGAGCATTTTGGCGAATCCTGCCTCCAAGTCCCATCGTTTTTTGGTGCCAAAAATCGCTCCGATGAAGCCGGGTACACAACCACATCCTGTAGGCGAGTCAAAGCGGCTGCTGTCCTCAAAATAGAGCACCGCAATCCGTTTTTTCGGTGCAGCCTCGCTAACGCCAACACTACACAAAATAAGACCTACACTGAATCCTACCAGTAATAGATATGAGAAGAAGCGTTTCACTGCTTTTTGCCTCCTTTTTCACTTATGCACCTTTTCACAATTATAGTTTAGCAATTGTTTTAACATTTATCAAGAAATTTATCTAATCTTCCGTTACAAAACCCAATCCTTTAGGTTTGGGAGGGGTCAATGCAGGCGAAATTTATATCGCGAGTACCGAGAAATCCCCAAGCAAAACGCTCGCTCCTACGATAAGAGAAAACATTTGAAATATAGCGAGATATCTGCTATCATTTTTTTACGCATCCAAAATCACCTGTAAATCAAACCTGATATACAATATACAAACGTAAAAGGGAAGTTCTATGTTTACAAAATCCATATATCGCAAATCCATACTTTTCGCGCTGATGGCACTCGCTGTTTTCTACGGTTGTAGCGATAAACAGTCAACCGAAAAACCGAAGACGGCTGATGCGCCTTCTCAGGAGACGGAATGGCTCTCAATTCTTGGCGGTGCAGCGGGAGGCAGTTTCTCACAATTTGCCGGCGGCATCCGTCAAGTGCTCACAAAACACGAGCCACATATCAAAATATCGGTTGACGGTTCCGCAGGGTCCGTCGAAAATACACGGCGTGTGAATGAAGACCCAGAATCGCTCGGTGTCGTCTTCGCCTCCGAAAGTTATCTCGGCTATCACGGCAAAGAAATTTTCGCTGAAGAGGGACCGAAAACCAACATCCGAGTGGTAACGCTCCTCTTCATCGCGTATGACCAGTTCTCAACATTGGCGAACAGTGACGTTCATCAATTTGAGGACATCGTTGGCAAGAAAATCGCCGCGGGTGCGAGCGGTTCCGGTACCGCGCAGACATTGGAACGGTTGTCAAAACTGGCGGGTATCTGGGGCGAGTTCACACCGATTTATAAAGGCGGTACTGCAGCTGCCGAAGCACTCCAAGATGGACAGGTAGATGGTTTCCAGTGGCTTGTCAGTGTCCCGAATAGTGCTGTTATCCAGTTGACGGCGATAAAATCCATCCGTATGCTCGATCTTGACACGCCTGCTAAGAAGTACGGGTTCTATGAAAAGTACCCGTTTTACCTTTCTGGTACTTTACCTGAAGGCGCGTATGAAGGGAAAGTTGAACCGGTGAATACGATCTTGATGCCGACTATACTCATCGCGCACAAGGATGTAAGCGAGGCGTCAATTTATGCCATTCTAAAGCATGCCTATTCACCGGAAGGGCATCAGATGATGCTTCTGACCAACCAAGCCGCAGCAGATATGACGATAGAGAATGCCGCGAAAGCGTTTCGGATTCCGCTACACCGCGGTGCACACAAATTTTGGAGCGAGCAAGGCGTAGAAATCCCACTACACGCAATGCCCGTGGATTAATCACTACCAACCGATTTTCAACTTATGATGGCAAATTGCTAACACCTGACAGGGAATAAAAATTTGACAAACACTACTTTTCATAGTATAATATTATCCGGTTAAGTTCGCTATGGGCAAATAATTTCTAAACCTCCCACACGCGAGCAATGGACGACAAACAGTTTTGTAAAGTGAAGGCACATTTAATGTGGTTAAAGGAACACGGAACCATGGTATTGAAAAAGAAAACCTATTTTCCGAAAGCGGATAAAGATATTAAATGGTATGTAGTGGACGCAGAGGGACAGATACTCGGGCGTTTAGCCTCCCGCATCGCACAGGTATTGCGTGGAAAAAACGACCCGCGGTTCACACCTCACGCGGATTTAGGTTTTCGTGTTGCTGTTGTTAATGCGGAAAAGGTACAGGTCACAGGTAATAAACGGGAGCAAAAAACCTATTTTAGGCACAGCGGTTATCCCGGCGGTGATAAATACCGAACCTACGATGAACAGATGAAGCTGAAACCGGAGGCAATTATCATGAACGCTGTTAGAGGGATGCTCCCGAAGAATAGCCTCGGCAGACAATTGATGAAGGGGCTCAAAGTTTACGCTGGCCCGTCTCACCCGCATCAAGCACAGGAACCGGAAGTCTTAACGTTCTAATTAAAGTGAGGGAATTGCTACCCTAAACGTTCCTACAATTTTGGAGAGTATGAGCAGTATGGCTATTGAACAGTTCTGGGGAACCGGAAGACGTAAAACCTCAGTCGCGCGGGTCCGTATTATCCCGGGTGGAGAAGCGGGGATTACCGTCAACAAGAAACCGATCCAAGAATACTTCCAACGCGCCGACCATTGGCAGGCCGCACAGCGCCCCATTGAGCATGTTGAGAGGGCCGGTGAATACGCTGTCCACGTCAATGTCAAAGGCGGCGGACACACCGGGCAGGCAGGTGCGATTTCACATGGACTTGCACGCGCACTCGTCAAAGCGGATGAAGCCTTGAAGCCGTCCTTAAAAAAGGCTGGATTTTTGACGCGCGATCCGAGAATGGTCGAGCGAAAAAAATACGGACAGAAAGGCGCACGCGCACGCTTCCAGTTCTCGAAGCGTTAGAATCACCGGAATTCCTCACACATCTAAAATCAATCCTCATAGGTAGGGGCATATTGGTGCTAGTCTTGCCACCGCTTTATGGGGTAAGCCGTTTTAGTGTCAAACACATATGTAAATTATGGTATGCGCGGCGGCGACCGCGCCTATACGTCTTTGCAGTTTGTAGGTAGAAAGAGGTCTTGTATGTCTAACATTGTCATCTTAGGTGCCCAATGGGGCGATGAGAGTAAAGGGAAACTGACCGATGTCTTTGCCGCGGATGCGGATGTCGTCGCCCGCTATCAAGGCGGCGATAACGCAGGGCACACCATCGTTCTCGGTGAAAAGACGTTTATTCTCCATCTCATTCCGTCCGGTATCCTTAGACCTGACACCGTGAATGTTATCGGTAACGGAGTCGTCATCAATCTGGAGACGCTTTTTGGAGAAATCGACCGGTTGCAGGCGCAGGGTATTGAAGTTAGCAGCGATAACCTGAAAATCAGCGATCGCGCCCACTTGATTCTGCCATATCACAAAGCAGTCGAGCAGTGGGAACAGATGGGGAGTGCCACCAAAATCGGCACCACCTCGCGCGGTATCGGACCCACCTATTCCGATAAGATGAATCGACATGCGGGGATTCGTGTCGGCGATCTACTGGAGTTCGACTATTTCCAAAAGAAATTGGATTACAACCTCGAAACCAAGGCGGAAGCACTCCAAATCGGTGGCCCCGATCGGCATGTCCTCCTCGAAACCTACTACGGCTATGCACAACGGCTCGCTCCGTATATAACGGACACCGTTGCTTTTATGCACGATGCCCTCGCCTCTAACAAACGCATCCTCTTTGAAGGCGCGCAGGGAACGATGCTCGATATAGATTTTGGGACGTATCCCTACGTTACTTCCTCTAACTGTACCGCAGGTGCCGTGTGTACTGGACTCGGTATCGGTCCCAAGGCGATTGAGCAGGTACTCGGCGTTTCTAAGGCTTACGTCACACGTGTCGGCGGCGGACCCTTTCCCACAGAAATGCCACCTGATTTGGATGAGAAAATTCGGAAGATCGGCAAGGAATACGGCGCAACGACACAACGACCGAGACGCTGCGGATGGCTCGATCTCGTCGCACTCCGGTACGCAACCCAGATTAATGGACTTACCGGCATCGTAATGACAAAGTTGGATGTGTTCGACACGCTCGCAGATTTACAAGTCTGCGTTGCTTACCGCTATAAAGGAAAAGAGACAACCCGTTTCCCAAGTAGCCTCGGGGTTTTGGAAGAGTGTGAACCGGTCTACGAGACGCTCCCTGGGTGGGAACAGCCGCTAACCGAAGCGCGAACCGCGGCAGATATTCCGCAACGCACAAAAGATTATATCGCTTATGTATCGGATTATCTGAACGTGCCGATCCCGATAATCTCCATCGGACCCGACAGAGAACAGATCGTGCAATTGGGAGAACCGCTCTGGTAGCGTGAATAAAAAATAGATGTGATTTTTTTCGGATTCTTGCGTTTTAATTTGACATCTACCTAAAAGTATGGTATCATTAAACTTTGTTATCGGTTTGAGCCGTTAGCTCAGCAGGTAGAGCATCTGACTTTTAATCAGGTGGTCACAGGTTCGATTCCTGTACGGCTCATTGTGGGATTGAAACCACATTTTGTGCCCCCGTCGTCTAGCCTGGCCAAGGACACCGCCCTTTCACGGCGGCGACACGAGTTCAAATCTCGTCGGGGGTATTTTAAACGAAAAGAGACAAGCCTTGACCTGCTCGGGGCTTGTCTCTTTTTATTTCAAGCATATACACGCATCAGCGCGGTAGGTGAGCCGCAACGAGCTGCTCCAATCTTGCACCCCATGCTTCAGGCGAATAGACCTTTCCACATCGCGCCTCAACGACCTTTCCATCGGTATCAATCAGCACGACTGCCGGGAGGTCAACCACGGAAGATAGTCGCTCTACCACCAGACTGAACTGCTGAGCCAGGGGACCCTCATCACCATCATAGATATGCTGTCCTGGATACCCCTTCTCGCGGATATAGTTACGTGATGCTTCTTCATTGTCCCATCCTCCAACGTCAACACCGATAATCTCAAAACCTTTGTCATGGTATTTTTGGTATACCGTCCCCACACACTTTAATTCCGCTTCACAGTAGTCGGTCGTCGTCCAAAAATAGAGGAGCACAACTTTTCCGCGGTTTGTCGAGAGCGAAATAGGCGTTCCATCTACAGAGACTGCTGAGAAGTCTGGAACCTCTTTCCCAACCCGCGTGAGTTCAGTCCACTTTATGAGTTGCCCGAGTTGTTCACCGCTGGTACTAACCGAGAGAATCTTGCCATCTCGGTCAATGAGCCATTGTGAAGGCACACTATTAATACCGAAATATCGCGCAAGTTCACTCTCCCACCCTTTTCCATCAAAAATCTGGAGCCAGGGGATGTCATGCTCTTCAATAAATTCGCGGAATTCCGCCTCATTTTTGTCGAGACTCACACCGATAACGTCAAAGCCATCCCCGTGATACTGCTCGTAGGCCTCCTTAATATGCGACATCTCTGGCGCGCAAAAGCCACACCACTTTGCACAGAAATTGAGAAGCACCATTTTCCCGCGGTAATCCGAGAATGAAACCGGGGTGCCATCAAATGCCACCGCTGAAAAATCCGGGAGTTTTTTACCAACCCACGCTGTCTGATTCCAGGCAACCTTCACCTCTGAATGCCCCGTCCACGAATATTTTTTTGCTGATTCGGTTTCGCCCAACGCTTCATAGATATCGCTGAGGCCGCGTAAAGCGTACCAATCGTCCGGTTCTTGTTCGAGCCGTTGCTGAAAGGCGTGCTGTGCTTCAACAATCAGCGGTTTACACCGCACAAGCAGCTCAGCGTTTTCATCGGGACTTTTCATCAGATTCCGATAGATATAACAAGGCGTTCTGCCTACATCCTTGTAAAGTTTTGTCAACCAGTGATACAATCCAGATTCATCTTGTTGCTTCGCGCTTTCAAACAGTCTTTCGAGTGCGGTCAGCGTCAATTCAAACAACAGATCTAAAAATTCTCTGTAGTGGCTAATTGCAAAAAAACAGGTTTCCGGGTCGTTAGGTGTCTGCGTCATCGCCTGCTCAAGGAACTGAAGGTCTCTGTCTTTCTCGCCGTGAAAGACGTTCTTACCTTTCCAAACAAGAATTGCTAACACTTTAGCTGCTGCCCCGTTGTCCGGTTGCTTTTCAAGCACCTCTTCAGCGAACTCGCGGAGTTCTAAAAGCATGGCTTCAGGGAAACGTGAAACGTACTCAGGCAGCTGCGGTGGCAGTGTCGTTTTACCGTCAATAACGCCTGCCTCAATCCTTGCCTTGAAGTAGTCCAGTAGTTGTTCCTGAACCTTCGGTGTGAGTTCCCACCAAGGTCTTGAGAGTCCACGGTTCTCCAGTGAATCAAGGTAGGTATCCCAAAAATCTATGTTTTCGGGTGTTCCCTTGTCTAAGCCACACGCGTTAGCCGATTCTTGAAGCAATTCTTTCTCAAACGCTGCCTGCGCCTCGGGTAATAAGACGCTACATCTTTTAATCAAGGTATTACACTTTTCCATGAATGTACCGAGCTGCTCAATTCGCTCTGGCGTTTCATAGTCTGCCTTGAATGCCTTGAGTTTCTGATAGACTGCATACGGCGTTATTCTATGCCTTCGATAGGCAAACTTCGCATCTTGATAGTAGGGCGTATCGTCTTGTCGCTTTGCCCACTCAAATAGGTTTTCAAGTGCGATAAGCACCTTTTCTTGGGTGCTGATGCCACCAAAACCGTGACTTGCCCTGTACTGGTCAATCACAAACAAATTCATACAAGGATCCTTCGGGACCAATGCCACTGCTTCCTCTAAAAGTAACTCATATTCGGAGTCCCGACAAGTAGATGCTATCATTGCCAATAATGCAGTTGCCGCGTCATTGTCTGGAGCTGTTTCAAGAACACCTTCTGCTAACATTCTTAGTTTTGACAACGTCTCTTCAGAAAAACGCCAAAAGTAGTCGTGAAGACCAGGTGGGAGTGCCGTCTGTCCGTCAGAGGCTCCCTCCTCAATCTTTGTTTTGAAGTAAGCAAGGAGTTTCTCTTGTGTCTCGTGGTCTATCTTCTTCAATTCGTCTCCCGCAAGTCCGTAGTTGTAGAACGGGTCAAGTAATGTATACCAGAAATCTGTAGAACCGCGATTCGTACGCATAGTATTCTCCTTTACAGGGAAGGGTGCCTGCGGTTGGGACCGCGTCCATTTTGTATCTGTTTGTCGAGTGGAATATCAAGTTGATTTGATTATAGAAGGTTGTTTCAAATGAACAGAAATCGGCTATAGTCGTAATAAATAGGACTTACGCATCTCTCCTTTAAGTCGCCTACTCCGTTGATAAGAGGCGATACGGGAGGTTCAGGGGATGGAAATTCCGACTTTTTGCGTAAGTCCTACTCCAAATGCTTGAATTTTGGAGGAATTTTAGCAGCATTCGTGAATTAAGTCAACTACTTTCCTTCGGCGCTGCGGATCCAGAGTCAACAGTTACCTCTGGTGAAACTTTCTGCTCTGGTTTTATTGTCGTTGATGGCGCAGCTTGTTTTTTTGTCGCGGGTTGCGTTTGACTTAATTTCGGGCGAGCACGGAACTGCGGAAGCGGGCCCGGTGGTTCATAAGTCGTATGTATGGGCCGCTGACCTACCGAGTGCTCGATATCGTTTTCTCTCGTTTCAATGGGTTGTCCTTTCATACGATCATATCTCCCATCTGTTGATTCAATTTTTCCTGAACCTGCTGGCGGCGACGGCGCGTGAAAAGGAAATCTTCCTTTAGCATTTGCGAACCGACCAATAACCATTCTCGATACTGTTCAAATGTAATCTTGAAGGGTTCCAGCGGAAAATCGGGGTTCACTTCCATGTCATACTAAAGTTTGGACGATATTGTAAACTTATGCTGCCTTGTCAAAAGGCAGGGGTGTATCGTCTTGAAAACGGACATTAATATTCTGTGAGTTTGTTTTTTCATTGAACTTGGCAAAAAATCTTGAGACCGCTATTTGC
>JAJDTJ010000087.1 GCA_022827225.1 Candidatus Poribacteria bacterium
TGACAATCAGTCTCATTGAACAACTTTTCCCCAAGTCGATTCATGCGGTGTCAGCAGCCGGTTTTGAGTTGAAAGTGCTTTTGTTTGTTATCGCAACGAGTATAAAGCAGCTATTTGGATAAAGGTAGCAACTTGGGTTAAAATCTACTATAAACGAAACGGAGAAAGTTAAAATGACAAAACAGAACCGAAACGTTCTCATCACCGGTGGCACCGGTATATTAGGCAGTGCCGTCACGAAAGCCTACCTCGCCCAAGGCGATACTGTCGCTGTTACCTATCTCTTTGAAGAAGAGGTTGAACGCTTCAAGCAATATAACCCCGAACTCAGTGAAGATGTTACCTTCCTATTCGCAAACGTTACCGAGGAAACCGAAGTCCAGAAAACTATTGCGGAATTCATATCCCAATTGGGTTCGTTGGATGTCTTGGTAAATATCGTCGGCGGGTTTGTCGGCGGAATACCGACAGCGGAACTCGAAGAGGACAGATGGGATTTCATGATGAACCTCAATCTCAAATCGGTCTTCCTCTGCTGTAAAACTGCAATTCCACACATGACAGATCAGAACTATGGGAAGATCATTAACGTCTCCGCACGTGCCGGATTAAAAGGCGAAGCGGGGTTGAGTGCCTATTGCGTTTCTAAAGGCGGTGTCCGCACCTTGACGGAATCCTTAGCCGCTGAGGTCATGGATTCCGGCGTGAATGTCAACGCCATTATGCCAAGCATTATGGACACACCCATGAATCGGGAAGCCATGCCTGACGAAGAGCACGACCGATGGGTCGCACCCACCGATGTCGCCAAAGTGATATGTTTCTTAACTTCCGACGACGCCGCCATCATCAACGGTGCTGCGATACCCGTTTACGGTAGAGCCTAATGCATTGCGAAGTCTAAGCTGAAAGGCGGTTCGTAGTGATGCTTGTTTGCCTCTCTCTACAATGTTATGCATACTTCCGCCTTTTTTCTGTTATTTTTTTAAAACCAGAATCCAATCAGTATTGATCCGTTCCCCTCTGGGCACTTTATAGTGGATTCTACAATTAACTTTACATCTGAACTGTAGGAGGGAACTCCGATTCCCGACTACCAGTGGTTTGGTCGCGATTCGGAGATCGCTCCTACAGAATATATGTAAACTTATTTACATAATTTACTATAATAAAATGCCTGATAATCTCTGAACCCAAGTAAGTTTCAACTTCAAACCCAATATCTTCGGCGATCGGCATAAGATACTTCCAACTCTCAAACAAGTGACCCCGAATACGATTATTGCCGACGACAATGACATATCTGCCGCCTTCTTGCAATACCTTGTAAACCTCACTCAGATTCTTTCGCATGTCCTCTAAATACTTAAAAGCAATGAAACTTAAACCAAAAGTATCTATCTATCACTACGGTCTTTAGGGACCACCATAAATGCCCTATAGGATTCCATCTTCACTGATAGATCGGCTTTCTCAGTTGCGTCTGTACAAGTCGCTCTAACATTTGTAGGCGCAACGCCGTTTCAATATCCGAAACTTCAGAATTACCAGCAAGGTTATTTGTCTCATCCGGGTCATTTTGCACGTCGAACAACAGATAAACTTCGCCATCTGTATTCAGTGCAGCCTTCCACTCCCGATTGAGCAACATAATTTCACCGTCTATCTCAGAGATCGCAAAATCTCGGTGTTCCGATTCAGGTTGCGTTAGCACAGGACACAACGACTTCCCGAACTGACGATGCTCTAATTCGCCGCCCACCAATTCAACGAGCGTTGGACCGATGTCAATCCATTCTACCGGACTATCGCAGATACTCCCTGTAGGAGGGGTTTGCAACCCCGATCTCCCTGTAGGAGGGGTTTGTAACCCCGATCCCTTAGGCGTTCGCACAAGTAACGGTATCCGAACCGCGCCGTTCAGGAAATTGCTTTTATAGATAAGTCCGTAATCGCCGTTCATTTCACCGTGGTCGGAGGTATGCACGATAACTGTGTTATCCAGCTCGCCGCGCGCCGCAATCGCGTCAAGGATTTCGCCAATTTGATCATCAATCAGCGTGACGTTCCCTGCGTAATTCGCGCGAAGCCTACCGATTTCACCCGACTCAAACTTTGGATTCATCCGCTGCAGCACCCTATCCAAGTGTCCACGCGGACGTTCTTCAGTAGCGGGACGCGGTACCGCCGGCGGCATCGTTTCCGGATCGTACATGCTGGCGTACGGTTCCGGCGTATCCCACGGTTCGTGCGGACCTCCGAAACTGACCCAGCAGCACCACGGCTCCTGACGATCATAGTTCTGGAGGTACCGCTTCGCCTGCTGTCCGACATAAACATCGGCGTAGTCTTCAAGTGCCAACGTTGATGGACGCACGAGGTAGGGTTTTGTACTGAACCGTTCCCGATAATCGGCGCGGTATGCTTCCCAGACCCCCTTCTCCTCCCACATCGCTGTCATGTGAGATAAGGTACTCGCACTCGCGCGCGGCCCGCCGATTTCGTTGACATCGTCCAACCCGTAGGCATTCATTAACCCCTCGCGCTTGCGCAAATCACCACCATGCGGATGGAGATGCGTTTTGCCGAAAAGACTCGTCCGGTAACCCGCATCACGCACCGCCTGCATCCAGGTCGGCGTTTCCACCAACATGGTATGCCCCATATTGTTCCAAACGCCGGTGTTATGCGGATACAAACCCGTTGCTAAACTCAGCCGTGTCGGGATACAGACGGGTGATGTGGTAACACAATTCGTGAATTGAACGCCTTCACTCGCGATGCGATCCAAGTTCGGGGTCCGCACCCAATCGCCGCTGCACCCCATCGCGTCCCATCGCTGCTGATCTGTCATCAATAAAAGAATGTTCGGAGTTCCCATCGTTATCCTCGTTCGATTCCGGCTTCCGTAAAGGCGTTTGAGAGGGTCTGATATGAGAGTGTCGCAGCAGCGAGCGGATCGTAGTCCTCGCGTGCCTGCACCATAAAACTCACCTCAGCTGTGATAAATCCGTCATAACCGTGTGCCTGCATCTCTTTGAGGTAGCCAACGTAGTCAAAAGTACCTTCGCCGGGGATCAGGAACTCAAAGTCAGGGGCGATACCGCGCTGGTCTTTGACATGTGTATGTGCCGATACTGCTGCCAGCGCCGATACCGTCTCCGCCGTCGGCATACCGATAATATCGAAATGGCTGATGTCGAAATTGACTTTGAGATACGGCGAATTAACGATTTCAAGGAGTTCAAGCACCTTCGCAGGCGTATCAACAATTGCACCGATGTGTGGTTCCATAGCGATCGTAACGCCACGCGATGCACCGTACTCGACAAGTTCACCGAGGCGTTCCGCAAGGAAATCTCTGTTTCTATCCCAATCTTCAGGTTTGCCGCCCGGAGTCGTGTTGACAGCCGCGAGTTCATTACCCTGTGCAAGCTCTACTGCCAGATCAACACCACCTTTCAACCGCCACATATTTTTTGCATGCGCCTCTGGATCCATTTCCAGCAAACTTGAATGTGCCGCGATTGCGGGCAGTGCTAAGTTATGTTGTTTCAACAGAGACGCAATCCGTTTTCGTTCCGCAGCATCAAGCGTACTGAGTTCAGTTGTAAACCGTGGTATGATAGTAAGTTCAACGCCATCATACCCGAGGTTCGCTAAGTGAGAAATAGCAGTATCTATAGGAACAGTGGGCATTCCCCACGTACTATATCCGAGTTTCATGTTTTATCTTCCTCGCGGTTAAATGGTGTGAGTTTGAGCTTTAGCAATAAAGATCAAAAAATTGTAAGAATTGCGCCGATCCAATCGTTTAGCAGGAAATCAACCCGTTGAATAAGCAACGCGACACGACCCATAACCGTATTTCCGAATGCCGAACCGAACCCTATCATCAGGAAAGCGATGCCAACTTTAGACAGCCATTTAACAGGCCCTCGATGCTCTACGGCAAAGAAAAAATAGGTGAGCGTGCAAATCACCCCAACAACTATGAGAACCGCCTCAAAAATATCCCAACCAGAGAGCGTTCCGGCGGCAATCTCCGCAAACGGGGCAATCGTTCCGTGCGTCTGTTCAAATATGTTCGCACGTAGCACTTTCGGAATCGCAATGCCTGAACCAAATCCGATAAGAATCGCAATCGGGTAGCGGATCAGCCACGTATGCCGAGGCGATAAACGCGCAAAAAACAGCAGACCAATACAGATCGGAATCAATTTAATGAAACCGCTCATCGACTCCCCAGTTATTGCAGCTGCAAAAGGTTTCCACGCCAACGGGATAAATCCTTGATAGATAGAAAGGACAATGCCATATCCGACAGATACACCGACAAAAAGGTGTTCGGCAAATCGGTAGAACGGGTTGTCTCGATAAAGAACGCTGTAGATGGAGAGAGTCAGAAACGCTGCAACCCAAATTCCAATTAAACTCCAGAAATCCATCAAACTATTCCTCCCGGGTCCTATGAATAAAGTAACTTATGTTGCCAATGACCACCAGTACGACAATCAAAAGATGGACAAACGATTCTACATTTATCCATTGCATCCCTTTCGCAGGAGCCCCTATGAGGTTCTCGTACTCAGCCGCTCCCAAAATACCAGACAGCAAACCTACTAATTGTCCAGTCTGCAAATACGGAAACATCTGCGCAATAATAACACCAGTGACCCCAGCAGCGATCTTTTGATTGTACTCGTCATTCGCGTAGACAATCCATGACTCTACTGTATCGCTGGAGGTGAAATCAACCAGAAGATCAATTTGGTCATAGTTCGTAATATTTTGCATCATCGGAATCTCACCGATAGCCGTCCCGTTGTAATCCGTATCATAGACACTGGCGATGTCTGTCCCCATCCCAAGAATCACTTGCACAGCCCCAGGACGGAAACCTAAAAAGACATAATCTTCACCTTCCACTGCCCCTTTCTCTGCAGCAACCTCTTGGATAAGGGCACTCGCTAAGGTAGGGGCATCTACAACAAGTGTAATACCGATGACGCGTATATCTCTATCGAAACACTGTTTCAGTAACGCTTTTGCCATAGGATTCAGTTCAGCTAAAGAGGAGGGACCATAATCAAAGGCAATCATGATCGTTGAACCAGCAGGAAGATCTTCAACATAATCATAGAATTTCTGCGTCGGTTCAGATACTGAAACCGGTAAATTGATGGATAATAACATCGGAATAATAACCGCCAACGCAACCAATATAAAAACAATTCGTCGATCTATATTCGCCATTTGTTAGTCTCCTCCGCCTAAGTATGAACGTTCGATTCCTAATATAATCCGGATAGACTGTGAAATTACACCTAAACTCACACCGAGAATAATGCCACGCCTCGCGGAAAGATTCGGGTTATCTAAAATCCACTGTCGCCACCAGGAAGTACCATCCTCCCACGGGGTCCAAAACAACACTGTATTCCAGATAAGATCCCCAACGGGCACATTTCCCATCATGACAATCAGAGCAGTAATCAAGAGTAAACTTGCTTCAAAAGTTCGGGCACGGAAAGCACGGTAGGCAGCTGAGACGATGAAGAAGGCAAGAAGCGAGAACGTCGTCGCATCCATCGGTAACTGGACGTTGTTGTATAACCACTCAAATATAGTATTCTGCGGTCCAAACGGAATACCGATCAGAACCATTATAATAAGACCCGCGAATACAACAAGACTGTACTGCCAATGTTCCGTTCGACGACGAATTCGCGCCGTATGCGTCTGAATCAGCGTCACTGTTGCTAACACTAACGCAAAAGGACCAATAATTAATGCCCAACTGATAACTTCCTTGTAAACCCCTTGCGAAAATGAATGCGGGCTGAATTGCGTTAGGATCATTACAATCCCGAAAACAAAGCAGAGAACTAAAGGGACTTGTCGCTTCATAAAATCTCCTATTAAGGTTACAAGTTAATAGTTACAAGTTATAAGAAAAAGCGGTTGGGAACGCATAAGCCTTTTTACTTATAACCTACCACTTTTTAACTTACCCGCTGTAAGAGTGTCGTAATCCAACTAACGCCAGATAACTCAAGCACCACACCCAATACGATAGCAGCGAAAATAAGTAGTTTACCCCAATCTTGACCTCTCAGACTGCCGAGCAACATCGGTTCCCTGGAAAGGTATGCACTCGCAGCATAAAGTTCTTCGCCGATTAAGGTGTAGTCGCACGCAGCAATAAAAAATGGGAGTTGGTGTTCCGAATCTGTTCCAGCGATCTGGATAGCCCCAACAGAATTGCCGGTTTCAGCAAGGATGAGAGATTCCGCGTAAAATGTACCTTGTAAAAATATCGCTGCCGGTTTCTCGCGGAGCATCATCCCTTCTACACCCGCAGCGTACGCGAATTGGCTTTCGGTGAGAAAAAAAATGTCATCTTCATTATAGGCATCCGGGCGACCTTCCTCAAGATAAGCCGTTTTTACCATTTCACGCACCACATTTAGCACAATCGGATCCCGACACGGCACACGTAATGCGGTCTCATAGTCCGCCGTCCGCCGAGCGACCTGTCCCAAAATCGTCATACTTGCAATCGTAGCGACACCACTGACACCCCCCAAGCCTGTACTGTATAGAATGGAACGTCCCATTTCCGTCGCTCTGCCGATAGCTTCATCTACCGCTTCTAAGCCAGGAATACGCCGTACAAACAATTCCTTACCACTTCGCGCACTATAGATATTCCAAACAATCGCGGCAGAAAAAAGGAGCATGGCAATAAACAGCGGGGTTTTACCAGTATGAAACCATTCACCTTTTCCTTCAACTGGAGCCGTCTGTTCAGAATCGACTGTCGCCTCCGTTTCGCTAACAGCACGCACAATATAGACGTAAGCCGTCCCCTTCTCAATAGCCTTATCAACATACATTGCCGTTTCAGCAGGCAGTAAATCACCAACCGCTTCAAGCTCGCCATCAGCAATCCGACGGAGGATTTGGTAACCACTGATACCACTCCCCTCAGCCGCTGCATCCCACGTAATCGTGATACTCGACCCATCATCGTTTGGCGTGTCCACCGCCGTAACATTCGACGGTGGGGCGAGACCTTGGCTAAACACAGTGCCAACGCTTAGACATAAAACCAAGCAGATGGTCATCCATTGAATCGTTTTTACCATAAATATTATATCCCTCGTTTGTGGCTATCGGCTTTTGGCTATCAGCGGTCAGTTGCTGTGTTGTGGCAGTTCAGTTAACTTTTGCTTCCATAACACATCTCTTAACTGACTGCCGAAAACCGACGGCTGACAGCCATTAAAAACATTGCGCTATAGCTTCTAAAATCTGACGATCCTCTACATCATCACGGATAACAACTTCTCCGATACGCGTCGGCAAAATGAGGCGGAGTTTACCGCCGAGCGTCTTTTTGTCTAAATACATCGCATCACAGAGTGCTTCTGGCGTAAGATCATCTGGAAAAGTCAGCGGCAATTTCGCGCGTTTCAAAAGCGAACGCTGCCGTTGAAAGTCGGTCTCAGAGAACATCCCCAAATTAACGGCTAATCGCGCCGCACAATTCATCCCGATAGAGACCGCCTCACCGTGCCGGTATCTATTGTAATGCGTCAACGCCTCAAGCGCGTGTCCAAAGGTATGTCCATAGTTAAGCACCATCCGTAAGCCGCTCTCTTTTTCGTCTTTAGCAACGATTTCCGCCTTATTGACGCACGCCCTCGAAATCATCTCAATCAGCGTCGCTGCCTCTATATTTAAAATCGCTTCCAAGTTTTCCTCAACCATTTCAAACAGCCGTTCATCCCGGATAACACCCATCTTGATAACTTCAATAAGTCCAGCTCGGATGTCGCGTTGCGGTAAGGTCCTGAGTGTATCTACATCAATGACGACCAACTTCGGCTGGTGAAACGCGCCAATGAGGTTTTTGCCCTTTGGGTGATTGATCGCCGTCTTGCCGCCGACGCTCGCATCAACTTGTGCCTGCAACGTCGTCGGAATCTGGACGTAAGAGATACCACGCATATACACCGCTGCCGCAAAGCCTCCTAAATCACCAACAACACCGCCGCCAAGGGCAATAAGCGTTGAACCACGGTCAAGTTGATGCCGAACCAAACTATCCTGTACCCGCGAGAATTCTGCCAACGATTTGCTCGCTTCGCCAACCGGAATTTCAACACTGTTTACGTCAAGTCCGGCATCGGTCAGGCTGCGCTGAACGATAGGCAGGTACCGCGCTTTAACAAACGCGTCTGAAACGATCAGCACCTTATTCGATTTCATAAGTGGCATGAGAAATTCGCTAACTCGGTTCATCAAGCCCGCGCCGACAACAATCGGATAACTGTTCGCTTCGAGTTCCACGCGTAAAGCTCTTGTCATTTTGAATCCCTAACACTTTCGATAAACACCCGTTTGATATACGACATTATCGCCCCGAATGAGCAGCCCGTCGTTTCCACCATATAATCTGCCTTCACATAGTACGGATGCCGATCTTCCAACATCGATTTTATCTTCGCGAGCGGATCAGGTGTTTGAAGCAAAGGACGGTGCGACTGATTTCGGACCCGTCGGTAAATCTCTTCCGGTGTCGCCGTTAAACAAAAAATAATGCCGTTACGTTTCAATGCCGCCATATTGGTCTCTTTCAAGACCACACCACCACCGGTAGAGATAATGTGATTGTTCAATTTTGACACTTTCCGAACCGCTTTACTTTCGAGTTCGCGAAAAGTCTCCTCCCCATCCTCCGAGAAGATGTCGCTGATACAACGACCACTATCACTCTCAATAATGTCGTCTGTATCGACGTACCGCATTCGGAGCTGGGTCGCAAGCCGTTTACCTATAGAAGTCTTCCCAGTTCCCATAAAACCGACAAGCACAATATTAGGTCTGCTTTTCTTTTTTCGTTTCACTTAGGTCCCACCTTTACACGGCTGTTTCCGTACTTCCGGTAGCTGCAATTTGAATCAGATAGTTCCAACCGACGGCGAATCGCTAACGGTTTCCGACAGCTGATGGCTAATTGCTGAAAACTATTATACTGTTTTTGGAAAATATTGTAAAGGTTTTGCACGAATTTTTGAGGTATGCTATAATTCACTAAAATTTGGACAATCCTTGTTTCGTGAGCATTGCGTTTTAAAGACAAATTGTCCAAAGTTTATAGTGAAACCTAAAAATAAAGAGACACTTTCATCCCCCGGTAGGTTCGGTTTCCTAACCGAACCTACATAAAATGTCCTATTAATTCTAAACTTTGCTATAGTATGAAATATAAAAAATGCAAGGAGGGGTAGATGCCGCGACAACTCAGAATGGTGCGTCCGAATTTAAAAGACTTACCGGAATTACAACTTCCCGTAGGCTACGATATACGCACCTACCGCAAAGGAGATGAGGCACACTGGGCACGGATCATCAGCGATTCCTTCGGTGGTAGAGAACGCACCGCCCAAGATACACGAAACGAGATTACAGGCAGGGATGTCTTCGTTCCCGATGGACTCTACTTCACAACGCACCGCGGCACCCCTGTCGGAACCGCCTGCGCTTGGCGACAATCCATAGATGAAAAGGAGGTCGGATACGTACACATGGTCGGCGTTGTCGCCGAACACACCGGACACAAACTCGGAAAATGGGTCTCACTCGCCGTTCTCCACTACTTTCGGAAAAACGGATTCAGATGTTCCATGCTGGACACCGACGATTTTCGGACCCCTGCCATTAAAACCTATCTCAATTTAGGATTCATGCCCGTCTACGTTGAAGAAGGACAAGCGGCGCGGTGGCGAGATATTTTTGAAAATTTGAAATTCCCTTCAACCCAAATTGCAAACGTTAAAGAAACACTCTCTGAGGAACTGTGGTCGAAAGTATCAAGTTAAACGTATGGTCGAAGATCAACTTAGAATGGTACGGCACGATCTGGAAAATCTGCCGCAACTTCAGTGTCCAAATAGTTATCACATCCGAACCTATCAAAAAGGCGACGAAGCATATTGGGCACGAATCATGGATACAACATTTGTAGACCTCGGCAGAACCGTTCAAGATGCCTACGCCGATATTATTAACCAACCCAATTTTGATCCGAACGGCTTCTGTTTCGTTATCCACAACGATATTCCGATCGGCACGGCATACGGTTGGAATAGGGCCACCGATGGCAAACAGGTCGGCTATATTGATATGCTCGCCGTCCTGCCAGAACACACCGGACATAAACTCGGTAAGTGGCTAACCGTGTTCCTCCTGCATTACTTTAGAAACCAGCAGGTAACATCTGTAATGTTAGATACCGACGATTTTCGCCTGCCTGCTATCAAGAATTACCTTAACCTCGGTTTTGTGCCAATCTATATCCATGATAACCATGCCCAACGTTGGCAGAGTATCTTTGAAAAACTCGGTTTGCCCCAATCATGAGACACCTTCTCGCTTTGAGAAACTGTTTGAACCTACCCCGCAACGCTGTGATATTCGTGATTCTTATCGGAGGCTTCGGACTTCGTCTCGTCGGTATAAACGTCGGGTTACCCGATACGCCTGACCCGCGTGAGGCGATTATTGCACAAGATGTACTGAACCTCCTTCACTTCACAGCACCCCCTGAAACCTACAACTGGCCCGGAACCGCGTGGTTTTATACTATCGCTGCGGTCGGCAAATTGCTCTCACTCACAGGCTTGCACCTCACAGAAGCCCACGTCATTCTACTGGCACGGTGTATCAATGTCCTCTTATCCACCGCTACCCTCTGGTTCACCTACGCTATCGGACAACACGCAGGCAGCAGACGCATCGGTCAAATTGCGGCTGGGCTGCTTGCCGTCTCAATGTTGCATGCCACTAACGAATCACGTTTCGCACTCGTTGACATCCCGGCAACCTTCTGCGTAACCCTATTCCTCTACTTTGTCGCACGCACACGTTTCTCTTCAAAGCCGTTTACACCGTGGGCTGCGGTATGGCTCGGTATCGCTCTCGGAACCGGGTTCGCTGTCAAATTCACCACTGTCTTCGTCTGTCTTGCCCTCGTCGCCTTCATCGGTCTTGATCATTTTTACAAAAGGATTGCAACGGTTATCGGTGTATCTGCTTTAACGTTTACGCTCCTCTGTCCTTATTGGGTTATCGATCTGCTTTCGCCGACATGGAACCTCTTCTTTGACGATTTCTGGTATGAAGCCACGCACTACCACAAAGGACACTTCGGTCTCATCTCCACAGCAGAATCGGGATGGCTGCGACGGTTTACCTACCTACTCGTACTACTGAAATGGGGGATGGGGTTACCGCTCGCACTCCTGACCGTTTTGGGTGTCCTGCAAGCGATGATTTCACTGAAAAGCAGAACAAGCGAGTTCGCTATATTGGAGATACTTCTATTGACTTTCGTTATTCCGGACCTACTATTTATCGGTGCACACAAGGTCAAATTCACTCGCCATCTGTTGATACTCTATCCCGCCCTGACGCTGCTTGTCGCCATCGCACTCGCCAATCTTCTGAAAATTATACACAACCGTTCACAACTTCTGGTGTCGGAAAAACGCGAGAGATTCGCTATCTTTGGAAAGTGGGGAGGGCGTGTTATCGTCGGTATCGTTGTACTCTATTCGTTCATCTATACTGCCGCCTTCGCTGCCGTGATGCTCACGCAACCGACGCGTCTCGCAGCATCAGAATGGATAGCCGCACACATCCCGCCAGAGGAAGCTATTGCGACTGCCCCCGTAACCTTATTCAACTGGCTGTTACCGGATGTAGATTTAGAAGTGTCAGATCAAGAAGCGGAATGGGTACTTATCCTCGTGCCAGACCTTGAGGTGTTCCGAAAATACCAACAACATCCCCAGGGTTACCAAGATGAAGATTGGTACCCGATTGACGAGATTGAATTGGAAGAGACCGTAACGTTTTATACGCGAATTTTAGCGGGAGACAGCCCGTACGAATTGCACAAAACCTTCCAGCGTACACCAGAATTCCTCGGCATCCGAATATCCGATACCGGTGCCCCGTTCCCGATGCGAGCACTCGCGCATCCTGAAATCTTGCTCTATCGCCGACGTAATTGAAATGCACGCACACCATGGAACTCGTGCAACATCTACATCAACGGTGGCTTGAAATATTTCTTCTGAATAGGCACAATGGCGGAAAGTATTTGAAGAAGCACATCCGACGCGATGTTGTCCGCATCAATGAGACGGATGAGTTCTTGTGGGTAGTGATCAATCAGCGGTTCGGTTTCACGTTTGTAAACGTCCCATCGGTAACGAACCACGAGCTCCTCCGAATCATCAATCCGGTTCTCTTTGAGTGAGCGTCCACGGATCCGTTTGAACATCACTTCTCGGTCTTCACAAACCATATAGATGATTTTAAAAATCTCTATATACGGCTCTATCAACCTCGCTTGCGTAATGTTCCGCGGAATACCATCAAGAATAAGCAAGTCGCATTCCGGCGCGTAAACCCCATCACGCACCTTCGCATCCATGTAATGCTGCCAAATTTCGATCGTGATCTCATCTGGAACTAATTTGCCGACGCTCGCGTATTGTTGGAAGATTTGCCCGTATTTGGAATTCGTATCAAGTTCTCGGAACATATCTCCACTTGAGATATGGAAGATACCGGGGATCTGTGCCAGCATTTTCCCTTGTGTTCCTTTACCTACACCGGGGGGACCAACAAGCATCACTGCGTGATAACGGGGAGCAATTACCTCGGGTAGGGGATTCTTATCCATTGTCATGTCTGTTTCTGTCCTCTGCTGTCTTAGTTATGCGCCATTGCATTAACACATCATCTATCAAAAAACCGAGCACATCAATAGATTTTACATATCAAGCAGGTGTTCAAGGATATAAAAATCCAAGCCTTCATAGTCTCGGGCAGCGATAAACTCCTGTTCAACTTTTTTATCAAATGTTCGCACCTTTTCGAGCAGGTTAAGGAAGGTTCGACGGCTGCTCAATAGGTGTTTTGTAGAGATGTCCCGCGGTTGCGTTCGCATGACTTTCACGTCTAATCCGACAAATTCGCCGTTTCTACCGTATCCGTTCTCTTCAAGTACCCGGACCTGATTAAATGCGCGACGTAAATTAACAGAACCGAACGCCTTATCTTGATCAAATTTAAGGCCGTTCTGGTCGTTGAGGTGGACGCTCCAAAGTTTCTTATGATAAAGCGCGTACCCCATTTCATCCGACGGTTCTAATCCGGCGAGAATCGCATGCGCACTCTCAATTAAGCCACCAACTCGCTCCGGCGCATCGCTCGCATAAGCCAACCCAATAGCATGTCCAATCGTCGGAATGTACGCAATATCCATCGGTTCATTCGGTTTCGGTTCAATCAGAATACGGATGTCCGCGTCGTATTCAAGCAACGCATTAATAGCATCCAGAATCTGTCCAACCGCATCCGCCGACGATTTCGTTTCGCGGATGTAAGTGCCTTCACGAGCGAGCCATAGCACAAGGTTTCTACACCCAATTTCATTGGCAATATCCACACACCGTTTTGAACGATCCAGCGCATACTGCCGTTCCTGCGGAGAATTCGACGTGTAAGCACCATCAATCGTTTGCGGCGATTCCCAGAGACGTGGAGCCACCACCTCCGCTGTTAAACCGTGGTCGTCGAGTTGTGATTTCACAGCTTTCGTCCGCGCAATCAACTGCGAATGTGTTTTGCCATCAATATCAGGGACAATGTCATCATCATGAAACTGGATGCCAACGAAACCGAGATCACGGTAAAATCCGACCTTCTCATCAAAACTATACGATGCCCGAACAGCAGGACCAAACGGGTCCGATCCTTCGTGTATGTTCCAAGGCCCGAAGGAGAACGCATACGCTGTCGCTCCCTCAAAAGATTCACTCATCTTTTTTCTCCTATGCGCAGCATTCCGACTCTACTTCTCTGTTTTTATAATTAACCCAAGTTGCTACCTTTATCCAAATAGCTGCTTTATACTCGTTGCGATAACAAACAAAAGCACTTTCAACTCAAAACCGGCTGCTGACACCGCATGAATCGACTTGGGGAAAAGTTGTTCAATGAGACTGAT
>JAJDTJ010000145.1 GCA_022827225.1 Candidatus Poribacteria bacterium
TGCCCGATTGAGATTAAAAGATCGTCACAAATCGTATAAAGTGCTACAATAGTCAAGTCCATGGGGTTCTCCTTTTGTTTTTGCGTTAAAAACACTATAAAGGATATCCCATGGATTTACAAGTGGCAACTTGGGTTATACTTATAAAGTGAAGCAATTACGGATAGAAACAACAAAATTTTTTGATAAACGTTATACACTTGTTTGAGCTTTGTGATTATAAGGAGAATAAAAAGATACTCCATCGCGTCTCTTTCAGGAAGAGGCGTAGAAAAAGGAGGAATTCATGAACCTTAACAAACAGATAATAACAGTAATTAGTTTCCTGCTTATGACGACCTCCTATGCATTAGGACATGTCACAGGCGGAAATCTTCAAAATTTCCAATATAATGCGGAACTCGCGTCGGTTGCCCCGATTGTTGATGGCTATCTTGACGATCCGGTTTGGGAAACAGCGATCCCCGGAAAGATGGAACAAGATTTAACAAGCGGTCAACATTGGGCTGAATCGAGTGACTTCACGGGTTCTTTCGCTGCGGTCTGGCGGAGTGGTTTTCTTTATATTGCGATAAAACTAACAGACGATCAACTTGAAACGGATCAAACAAAACTTTTCCTCGAAGACCATCTCATCATCTATTTGGACCCGCACCATTCAGGGCGCAAAGACGATCTTTATCGCTTTGAAATCCCTATTCGGAATGCGTCGAAAATGCTCAATTATCCGCTAACGCGCGTCGAATGGGGAAACAACGGACAAACGTGTGAGCTGAGTTTCCGCCTTGATGATATCGCCAAAAAAGGTCGGACTGTCGGATTCTCAATCGCTTATAACGATGTTGATGGCGGTCAGCAGCAGCGCAAAATCGCTTGGGCTCCGGACGGTTACACAGAGGCGGATGAGTTTCTTCCTGACCTCGTTTTCACTGCGAGAATTGAACCGAATAAACAACAAAAATTAATTCAGTGGGGACGGCTTAAAAGTCTCTATTAATCGGTTGCTGTAGGGTAGAGTGTATAAAAACTCGCCCTACAGCTATTATAACATTGGAGGATCGGTGTATTATATTGGCAAAACGCTGGAACTGATGGGGATCGTCTGTTTAGGTGCTGGACTTTTCCTCGCCTTGGTTAACCCATTTGATTATAGTGAATCCAAAGCCATGGGTGTCGAGATGGGTTTTCTAACACTCGGCATTCTAATCTTTTTCGTCGGAAGACTTATCGAAAAACGTTCTTAGCAACAACAAGGAAATTCATTTACAATATTGGAATGAATTGTTAGATTCTCTATCGTGAAACTTCCATTCCAAATAGTAGTATCGGTTAATCAGTTAGCTGCATAATCGCAATCCCTTGTTCCCCTGCTACAGAATAGAGTAGCCACTTCTCTCCATCCTCACAATAGATTTCCGGATCCCGGAGTTCATGCACGCGCTCGCGATCTAACCCACCTGTTGACGGTCTAATCGGTAGGTCCACACCCTCAAAATCGTATTTCGGAGCGATGACCTCTATCGGTTCGGACGGCTGCCAATCGTTCCAATCGTCTGTTAACTGGACGGTGCTTTTTCGGATACGCTCTGGACTGTCCGCATAAAGCGAATAATAGACGGTCAATGTATTACCTTCAAGGAGGTTCGCTGTGTGACGTGGTGCACCGGCACGCTCTTTTGCCGATTTACGCGGAAAAAGCGGCGTGTCTCGCTGAACAAAGTCCGCTGTCCATTCCGGGGTTTGTCCACGACTGATCCAACCGTGATTCGTTGCATACGGGTAACCGTTCCACCAGAAAACACGAAAATAGGGACCCATCTGCCTATTCCGTATATCTGAAGCGGTATAACTTATGCCGTCCGTAGAGGTTGCCCAACAGGTTGACTGACCCTGATAACTCCCGTGAAAATACATAAAGAAACGGCGGTTCTCTTCATCTATATGTACATCCGGTGAGGCGATGTGGTCGCCCTCTCGGA
Source organism: Candidatus Poribacteria bacterium (assembly GCA_022827225.1). Classification (GTDB taxonomy): domain Bacteria; phylum Poribacteria; class WGA-4E; order WGA-4E; family WGA-3G; genus WGA-3G. Next base: position 1,980 of record JAJDTJ010000145.1, read on the forward strand.
ACACAGTGTTGTTACGATGCAGTACGCCGGGGCGGTAGACAGTATAGGGCCCTTCAATCGCATCGGCGAAGGCTAAGCGGATATAAGCCCCTCGGTGGTGCGCGAAATAGAGATAGTATCTACCCAACGGGTTCTCCACCCACTCTGGCACGCGAACGAGTGAAGGACCGTTGATATTCGAGAACCCGTGTTCTCTATCAAGTTCAGGCATTTCTGGATGAATTAGCAATGTTCGTTTCATATTTCCCTCGCTATAGTTCTTAACCGTGTGCTTGGAACCGATATACTTCTTGTGCTGCTTCAGACATGTTGTTCCATATCTCTTCTGGTACCCGTGCACCGAAGATTCCGGGTGCATCAGGGGCATGATGAAGTCTACGGAAATAGACGAGTGCAAGCATGTGTCTAACAGTGGATTCTGTCCGATTTGGCATTGCCCGGTGCCAGCACCGCATATCGCGGACGACAACGGAACCTGCGGGCATCTCTAACTGAAATGATGGGTAATTTGCGGCGCGATCTTCCTCACAGACGTTGTAGGGTGTATTGCGCACTGCCTCGTCATCAACGATGAGATGTGAGCCTGGCCATACCTCCGTTGCACCGTTTTCTATGGTAAAATCAACGAGCGGAATGTTAACGACGATTGTTGTAACAGGAAGTGCGAACGGCAGTTCAGGAAAAAGTTGCCCTGAGTCCCGGTGAATCCATTGCGTCTCATTTCCAGGGCGGGTGCTGTTGCACCCGTAAGGCAGATATGCGAAGATTTTATCACCCATCGCTGCTTTTAGAATCGGCATTGCGAAGGGGTTATCAACGATGCGTGGATCCATGAACGGCATTTTGAGCATCGGATGTTCACCGTTCTGTCTCTCCTCTTCGTTCTGAAGGACATTTTCCATAGCGACGTTGAGTTCTGCTATCCAATCGCGCGGGAGGACGCTTTCGATGACCACCAATCCCGCCTCGCGTAGGAGACGTGCCCCCGCATCAACGCTTTCCGGTGTAGGTTTGCCTTCAGCGCGTTCCTGTTCGGAGATTTCCAGTTTTGGAATGTTTATTGCTGCTGCGGTCATACTTTAAACCTACCTTTCTGATGGGTTTTGAGGAAGTTTTAGTTCTGATCGGATAGCCTGACGCACTTCTGTACAAATGCTTATCGCATGCTGCGCGTTTTCGGCGGTTGCGGACTTGCCAGGATACCGAAATTCGACAGCGTATGGAGCAATAACCAAAAAATCTGATTGCCAAGCGCGCCAACTTGGAATCGTTGGGATAATTAAATCCAATAGTGCCAACAAGTCATGCGACCTTATGATCGGAATATTTGCTTCTTGTAGCCATGCCTTTAAATACTTTTCAATACACTGTTGGGCATGAAAGCAGATAATATCAAAATCGGGATCCTCTGCTCCGTGATGCAATGCTATTGCGGCATAATCACGTTCCGCTTTCTGCGCCCATTCCAGTGTCAACGGATTCATAAGGCATTTTTCCTTTTTCAACAGTTTCGGAAGGAAGTTGATAGATTTATAGAGCACATCACCTTTTTCTGTGATTTCGCGTAGAAACCAGTCGTTGTGAGAAATACGATAAGCGACTTCTTCGGGGGAACGAACGAGTAGATCCATACTGAAACGTCGCGGGATACGTTGCAGAATCTCTACGGCTTGGCGGCGCGTCTCCGATTCGGGAATGTCCATGACGACGAGTAAATCAACATCTGAGTCCTCTGTCGGCGTACCGTACGCATACGAACCAAAAAGGATAACCTGCAGTGGCGAAAATTCACGGACAATATCGTCACAGGTTGCTTGAATGTCTTCTCGGGCAATCATCTATATCTCTCCCATTTCAATAGTTTGGGATGAACGCGAGGGAACCTAATGCAAGTTTCGCGTCAGGGCACATAGTCTTCTATAGACATAGCACTCCGCTGGAGTGCAGTATTTCTTCAGAGTTCCTTGACTGTCTAAAACTCAGAAAAAATATACAGTCTGTTGAAAACTCAACTATCACACAACAGGAATTTGCCAAACTTTAGTCATTATAGCGTATTTATCATAAACTTTCAATAGAAACAAATGAAAAAATTGTTGTTTTCTCTTGTGAATTCGTATAGAATAAATTACATTCTATTGGCATCAGTTTCAGAATAGCATTTACAGGCAAAGGAGTAAAGAATGACCCCTGAAGTCGCCTTACGGAAACGGGAACAGATGATTGAAGAGGGTTTCTGCGTTGTTGACGATGTTTTGACCGACGAGTTCTTGCAGGAGCTTCGAGATGAATCGGAACGGCTTATCGCAGGACATGTGGAACCTGAAGATCTCATCTATCAAGGTCAGCATGTCAACGTCCACGGTAATGATAATCCATATATCAAAAGACTGCTGGAATGGCAGCCATCACGCGAGGCATTAGAACAGCTCGGCTTCGGAGATTTCCAAGCCTCTGGCGGGATCATTATTTTGACGAAGGAAGCCGGGGGACCGCCGCTCTATTGGCATCAAGATTGGATGCGCTGGAACGATCCGCTGAGCTGCGCGCCGTGGCCTCAAACGATTTTCCTTAACTATTATCTCACGGATACGACTCGGGAAAATGGCTGTTTAAAGGTTATTCCGGGAACGCATCGCAAACGCATTGATTTACACGACATATTAGTGCCAGCGCATGAACAAGGTGCACGGTTCATTGATGATGACCATCCGGTTATGTTTAGCGACCATCCGGATCAGGTAGATGTGTGTGCAAAAGCGGGTTCGTTGGTCATAGCAGATGCCCGTATCCTGCACTCCGCTCACAAAAACCGGACCGGTGTTCGACGCACTCTGATTTTGGCATGGCACAGTCGACCTAACACTGTACCGGACTATTGGGACCGCGAAATCCCGGAAGTTATTGCCAATCGCGACGAAAACGGTAATTACCCGATGTCTCGTATCCCCGGTGATTTCCTAACCGCATAACAAGATAGAGGCGAATATGATTCCAATTGATTTGCGTAAGAAAATAGCCGTAATTACAGGCGGTTCTGGTGCGCTCGGACGCGTCATGGTTAGGACTTTGGCAGAAGCAGGGGCAGACATCGCAATTTGTTATTACCGAGACGCAGAGAGTGCGCAACGCCTGCAAGATGAAATCAGCGCGAAAGGTGTCCGAGCGATCACTGTACAGGCGGATGTCACCGACCAAGACTCGATAAACACAATGCGTGATGTCGTTTCTGAAGGACTCGGTGCTGCGAACATTATTGTTAACAATGCTGTCATTCAGTATAGCTGGACATCCGTTTTAGAGCAGTCACCTGAAGACTATGAAAGCCAGTTCCAATCTTGCGTTTTGCATAACGTGTATATGGCGCAGGCGTTTGTTCCAGCGATGGTTGAAGCGGGTTGGGGGCGCGTCATCGGTATTAATACGGAATGCTCGATGCAAAACTTCGCTGGACAGAGTGCCTATACGTCTGGGAAACGGGGTATGGACGGTGTCTTGCGGGTGCTCGCTAAAGAGGTCGGTGAACACGGGGTTACTGTCAACCAGGTTGCACCGGGATGGACTATCAGTGAAAAGAGTGAATCGAGAGAATCGGATGAACATTACTGGAGTAAGGTGCCGATGCAACGTCGAGGGACCGCTCAGGAGATCGCCAATACCGTCCTTTTCCTTGCTTCGGACCTTGCAAGTTATATCACAGGTGTGTATATCCCGGTGTGCGGCGGGAATGTTATGCCTGCTATCTAAAAAGGATCAAGGGAGATATGGAAGGACACAAACGCCAGTATGAAGTGCTGAATCAACACAATCCGGACGGAGAGACGGGACAACACTGGGAAATAGAGGTGTATGCGACCGCTGAAGAGCTGCAAACGTTTGCCGACACAGGTTACCTCGTTCGAGAAGAACTCTTTCAAGGCGAGGCACTCGAAAAGTTGAGAGATGCGCTTGATCGCTTGGAAGAACGGGAATGGGAAAAACGGGACAGTGCCATTGCTGGCAAGAAAGGTTGGGGTTTCATTCCGCGGCATCTGATGGACAAGGATGAAGTATTTCTTGAACTCTTGAGATTTCAGCCGACGCTGTCAATTGCGCGTGCGATGATGGGCCCGCTCGTACGACTCCGTGGGTTAAGTGCTCGCATCACTTATCCCGGCGATGATCGGGAGCATCAAACACCGTGGCACCAACACCTGCGCGTGGTCTCTAAACCTTTACCGCCGTGGTTCTCACGTCCGCACTGCATGGACTGTCTCATCTATCTCGACGATCTGAACGAAGACACCGGTGCAGTCGCCGTTGTTCCTGGATCACACAACTGGTTAGACAAGGGGACACCACATACGCACGGTCCCGTAGAAGGTGAAACCGAATTGCGAGTGAACGCAGGTGGTGCCGTACTTATCCACGGTAATTTGTGGCATAGAGGTTTACCAACACTAAATACTAAACGACGAATGTTGATTTTAAGTTATACGCCGACGTGGTTACGAAAATCGCCACACGGCGGTCCGCCACCCGAAGATGGGTTAACGCAGGATTTCCTTCAAGAGGCAAACAGGGAAGAACAGATGCTGTTAGGTGTCGGCGGATATTCGTGATCGTCCGTATCAATCGGCTTTAAGCTGTCCGCAATTGACGAGTCGTTCAAAAAACAGAAAATAATGATTGCTTTTTTTTTCAAAAATTCTTATACTAATTATAACCCAAGTTGCCACTTGTAAATCCATGGGATATCCTTTATAGTGTTTTTAACGCAAAAACAAAAGGAGAACCCCATGGACTTGACTATTGTAGCACTTTATACGATTTGTGACGATCTTTTAATCTCAATCG
>JAJDTJ010000013.1 GCA_022827225.1 Candidatus Poribacteria bacterium
AAATAGCGGTCTCAAGATTTTTTGCCAAGTTCAATGAAAAAACAAACTCACAGAATATTAATGTCCGTTTTCAAGACGATACACCCCTGCCTTTTGACAAGGCAGCATAAGTTTACAATATCGTCCAAACTTTAGTATAACTTATAACCCCTAAAAGATACGATCAAAGCGTAAAACGATTATTGGGTTTCGTAATGAGAACGATGCATCGAGTGCCTCTGAGACTTCAAGAGCAAGGCTCCACGGTTTCATGTTCCCAAACGGATCTATGAAAACGGAGCCTCCGACGCCGACTGAGGTTTTAATCTGCTCTGTGAATGTTTGAAAATTGGTAAAAGGTGCCTCACCGTGCCACCAGATGCTGCCTGTATCAAGAAAGCAAGTCAGTATCCAACCGAATACGTCTCCAGCATTCGTATTGATTGTCTCATTGATGAGTCGATATTCGAGGTTGAGCAGCAGTCGATTATCGCCTGCGAATCTATTGAAATCATAGCCGCGTAAGGTATTACCACCGCCAAGGTGAAGGAGCCGTTGTCTCGGCAATGGCGCATCAGAAAAATCACCTGCGACTCTAACGTTGAGTTGGTGTGGTCCCGACAGAGGCGTGTAGCGTGCGATTTCAAATCGGTAGAAATTGAAGTCGTAATCACCACCGAGGTATTGCCCTGTCGTCTCAACGGCAAGTTGTCCGCGCCATCCACGGCGGGTGCGTTCATTTGCAGAAAACAGCGTATGGAAATACTGTGTACTTATTGATCTGTGATCGCGAGTATCAAACGCAAAAACGAGTGCGAGGTTTCGTAATTGTCCACGCTCAATCCGGGCGTTGCCTCGCTTGCGTAGGTAGCGGTTTAAGTAACTCCAATCCGTTGATTTAGAGAGATTGTCGTGATTTTCATCTGTGATTTCGAGTCTGAGAAAACTCCATTCGGAGGGTGCGTAGGTGATCCATCCCTGGGCGCCGAAACGTTCATAATAATCTTGAAGTGCTGAACCATAATAGGAGGCACTCAGGGTAGGATTACCGTGATGTAGATAGTTATTAGAGCTGACATTGGTAAGTTTATAGAAACTTGCCCCGAGTTTAAGGGGTTGCCGTTTAAAGACGCCTTTCTCAATACCGGCGTGATAGTTCCATATCTTACTGGAGAATCCTCGGCTGATTGACCCGAACACCTGCTCGCTCCCCGTGAATTGCGTTGTAAGTGTTCCACCTGCCCCGAGCATTAGACCGTGAACGCGATTGAATTGAATAATCGGGAAAGCACCCGGTTTGGCAATAGGTTGTTCCTCAATCTCAACGATCATAACATTTTTTCCACCTTCGCGTTGGACTCGCCAGCCGCGAATCGCCTTAAAGTGCTCGTTGTTTTCACGGAGTTCCCTCCGCATCCGGTTTACCTTTGAACCTCCGAGCGTCCGGTGGTAAATATCAGAGGTTTCGGATCCGTGTTCTCCGTCATCGTCTTCGGTTCTGAGATCGAGAGCCGATAAGAGTTCTGGACGCGAAATCCGGCTGTTTCCGGTGAACCGAATTTCGTCTAAAGAGCCTTCGTTGATATGAAATTCGAGGGCATCGTTGATGGCTTGGGGATTAACAGTAGCAAATTCATATCCGCGATTTGAATAGAAATTGGCAATTAACTGTGCCTTAAGCGTCACTGCTGCGACAGCAATGTAACCCTGATTTAGTTGGAACCACTCTTTAATAAGATATGTTGGGAAACTTCTATTTCCATTAATCTTAATCAGTTGAGCAGAGATTACAGGGGCTTCCGTGACTCGGATGTGTACACTGAAAGTCGGGAAAGTTCCCAGATTTTGATTTTCAACTGGAAGTTGTTCTTGTGGAAGTTGTTCTGGTCTCGTTTCGAGACGGACATCCTGAAACCAGTCGTGATTTCGTAATTCTGCGATCAACCATGCGAGCTGCGAACCTGTGGTAATACTGCCAGATTGGATAGGGATGTTCGGCAGGATAGCCTCTGTTGGGATTTTCGTATTCCCTTCAATCTGGATCGCGGAAACGAGAAATTGCTCCTCTGCCGTAAAAGTTTCAGCGGATTCGGATTGCAGCGTTACGAAGTTCAACAGTCCCATCGCTGGTGCGGAACGTTCAGAGAGTGCGCCGGCATACTGTTGTGGGGCATGGAGCCACCACGGATGCTCTGTATCGTAGGTGGGTTGCCAATAACTATACTCTCTCTGTGTGGTCAGGACGGGGTCTGCTGCGCTCCGGGTGTCCGTATATGCTTTGCGGTGAATGTTAAAAAGCCATCTATTTTCGTTAGCGGGTCCGTCTCGTGATTCTAAATTGGCGGGTTTCTCCAACATTTCACGTGGAATAGCGATTTCAACGCTCCAAAAGGTGGTGTTAATCTCGGTGGCTACCTTTGCGTTTGAATTCCAATCGCTATCTGCGTCAAAATCTGTTTTCATGGTATCCTGACTGATTGTCAATTGAACATCTTGAGGGGCGAAACGGAAATAGGGTGATCCTGGCAGGTTAACCTGTTGATCAAAGAGGGCGCCGATAGGATTGATGACGAAATGATAGTAGGTATCGGTTTTTAGATTCGGATCCATCAGGATTTCGATGCATTCATCTTCCCAAATCGGGGAGTCGTGTTGTGTCTGTGAAATATGAGGGATCTGGGTTTCTGGGATGTATGCCTTTACGCCGATATAGAGATGTTCGGCGTCCCACAATAAAGCGGTCTGCGTCGGGTTCTGCGGTTCCTCGGTGCCGTCGGCGTTCTGAAAAGGTGAGAATGTACGTGCGCGCTGCCACGCTATTTCAGAGAGATTTCCATCAATCACCGGGGGCTGCGCTGTCTCGAGTACGATTTGCGAAAAATCGGCAAATGAATCTGACGTGGAATCTGAGGGTCCATTCTCTGCCTCCGATGAACTCTGTAGAACCGAGATTGCGTCGGTGGCTTTCAAGCGAAATAGCGGTCCCCCATCGTTAATAAGAGTTAGGGATGTGGCGTTATCAATTTGTGCCGGTAGGTTGACAACAATTTGCTGTTTTTCGCTTTCAAGTTCAGCATCGACAGCGTAGTTTTCCGGTAATTCTAATCGGATACCACCGCCTTGTGCGGTCACATCCATCGGTGCTGCAACGGTATCAAGTATAATTAATCCGATTGAACCGTTTTGTGTCAGGATCTTGTTCTGTCCATGCGTCAGCAAAATTTTTCCGCCGATATTCCCATCTTTTACCGAGATATTGTAGTTCCCCAAAGTTTCATGTAACTGAACGCTCCCTGTGTCTGTCGTAACTTCTATCTTGCCTCGAATACGTTTCAGACGGACATTGCCTGTCTTGTTTTGGATATTAAGAGCGACATCTGGGGGGGTGTTAATTGTCCATTTCAACCGGAGTTGATCGTTAGGTATCGCTTGCGGGTCAGGCAAATGAGTGGGCGGATTCGGTTTTACGACGGTGATATCGTCTGTTGGCAATTGGACATCGAGTTGGAGTGTGCCGTCGTTTCGTGTTTCTGTTATGGAGATGTTATCAAGGTATGCGCGCATAAGCGTGTCGCGTTCGGTGTTTGTTGCTTGCGTCTGTTTTTCGAGTTTGACGGTGATAATATCGTCCTCAGCGGCAACTATTTCTATATCTCCGGGTATCTCCAGATTCAGTTTAATTTGGTAAATATCTTCAAATTTGAGGGTTTTTTCCGAGGTTGCCTGTAGCCTTAATGGCTGGTTCTGCGTCGGAATGGGTGTACGTGGTGTGTCTTGTGAGTTGACCGCTTCTATAGGTAAGACAAATAGGCTGAGTGCAATCGTAAACGCAGCCGATAGATATAGAGAAATGATGGTTAGACGAGATATAGGTAACATTTCAGGTGTATCCGTTTTGTTCCGTATGTGTGGGACTGTAAAATGGAGATGAAGACTTTATCTGCAAAATTTCTTGACACATTTTAAATAATACTTTATACTTATTAGAAAAGTCAAGCAGTTTTTTCGTATCCTTTACCGCGACGAGAGCGTTTTTATTCCGTTAAGATGCTAATTATAACCCAAGTTGCCACTTGTAAATCCATGGGATATCCTTTATAGTGTTTTTAACGCAAAAACAAAAGGAGAACCCCATGGACTTGACTATTGTAGCACTTTATACGATTTGTGACGATCTTTTAATCTCAATCG
>JAJDTJ010000143.1 GCA_022827225.1 Candidatus Poribacteria bacterium
CGCAAATAGCGGTCTCAAGATTTTTTGCCAAGTTCAATGAAAAAACAAACTCACAGAATATTAATGTCCGTTTTCAAGACGATACACCCCTGCCTTTTGACAAGGCAGCATAAGTTTACAATATCGTCCAAACTTTAGTAACTATAGTACTCCAATAGTTGCCAATGCACAGTTTGTTGTTTACTATCCGAAGCAACGTTACCATCGAAATGGCTCTTCAGTTATGTTAGGCTTATTTTGGGATAGGTTTGTTAGTGGCGTAGGTACTGATGATTTTGATGTAGAGATTGATGATACTGATAACGATGTAGATGATTATGTGTTGTCGACATCTTCATTGATACATAAAGTCTTCGATTATGATGAAACAATACCTGACGTGAATTTTATTTTTGAATTAACGATGCCTGATTCAGGGACTGGTAAAATCCGAGTGTTTCTCAAAGAAAATGCGTGCAATAAAGGGAATCCAAAAACACGATTAACGATTTTCAAGTCAATTGAATCTGAAAGTTACATGGAATATGGGCCTTAATATTAACAGTAGTTTGGACAATTTGTCGCCCGTTTGGGTTGGGTTCTGAAAGGGTATAGAGATTTTCACGCATGTTTCCGCTGCTACAGAACTTAGTGAAAAATAACAGTAGCTGGGAATGCGCCACAGGAGACCAACGGTCTCCTATGCTACAAAAGAGCGTATCCGATCAAAACCTTGGGCCTCTTAAAATTGTCCAAACTTTAGTAATATTAACGCAAGTGCGGACACTACATTGCGGTTGTGGGATACGCATACAGGAGAACACAAAACGACACCAAAGCATAATGGTTCGGTTATATCTGTCGCCTATTCACCGGATGGAAATAGAATCGCTACTGGAGTTTTCAGTATTAACAATCCATCTGTACTATTGTGGGACGCGCAAACATTTGAACACATCGGCACACTCACCGGACATGCAGATGTTGATTCCATAGCATATTCCCAAGATGGCACCCTGATCGCCACTGGAAGTTGGGACAACTTGGTACGGTTATATCATGTACATACCCAACATCACGTCGCTACATTCACAGGGCACACACAAGGAGGACCTTCAGTTGTGTTTTCTCCGGATGGAAACACACTTGCCAGTGCAAGCGCGGATGGAACGATTCTCCTGTGGAAAATACGTTAGGTGCTCACGAAATTGCGAAACAAAGAGAAGAAGAAACCTAAAAAACCCACACTGCCATCTTACCCGTACCACGGTTACACCACGCATAATACGGAATCGCCGTAACGTCTATCTGCTTTGCTGTCGGTGCCGTGAGATAAAGATTATCTTCCCACTCGGTATCGTTCAGGACGCTGCCCGTGCCACGGATAACCGTCACACCGCCCAATAGATCGCTATCGAATGTTGTCTCCAGTCCGTTGTTGTTATTAGCGAGAGACAGCGTTTGGAAAGTACCATCAGGGTTGTCAGCCTCTTCAAAACAATAAACAATCGGACCGCGACGGAGCGCAGAACGTCCGAGGTTTTCTCTCACGAGCGGATGCGCATGGACACGGACAACAGGCATAGACAATTGAAGTTCTACACGGTCACCCGCGCACCATTCTCGTGTGATAGAGAGATAACCAGCGGCGCTTAGTTGTGAGTTGTCCGCTTCACCGTTGATACGCACTTCAAATTGGTCGCACCACCCCGGAATCCGCAAATTCAGCGTGAAAGGCACCGGTCTTGCCGGCGTAATTGTCAGGGTTACGTCGCCTGCCCACGGGTAATCTGTTTCCTGTGTGAGTCGGACAGGGACGTTCCTTGCAGCGATCGCATCGGCGGTACTACCGACGTACAGATTCACATAGAGACCTTCGTCCGATTCGGCATAGATATACTGTCCGACAGAGGCGAGAAGTCGAGCGATATTCGGTGGGCAGCAGGCGCATCCGAACCATTCGTGTCGCTGTCTATCACCGTGGCTGGCTAACGGGTTCTGATAGAAGAAGCCGGTGCCGTCGAGCGAGATGCCGGACAGCGCACCGTTGTAAAGTGCCGTCTCCAGGACATCCACAAAACGGGAGTCCTCACGGAGCAAGAACATCCGATGTGCCCAGAATATCAGTCCGATTGAAGCACACGTCTCGGCGTAGGCGGAGAAATTGGGGAGTTCATAATCCCGTGTGAACCCCTCGTTATGCCCTGATGGCCCCACACCGCCGGTGATATATAGGCGTTTCCCGACGTTCTGCCAGAGCGCTTCCAACGCGTTTGTGATAGCCGTATCACCGGTCTCATAAGCGATGTCAGCGGCACCGCTGTAGAGATACATTGCACGCACGGCATGCCCAACACACTCCCTCTGTTCTTGTATCGGGAGATGCGCCTGCGCGTAGTGCCCCTCAAATTTTCCGTCGCGCGTGAAGTGATGCTGATATGCACCGAGTCCACCCGGGAGGTCTGGGTTCTCTAATTCTTTCTCAAAAACTGAAGGCGAGTGCCCACGTCGTGTGACAAAGTACTCGGCGAGTGCCATGTAGCGCGGTTCACCCGTTACACGCGCCAACTTCACGAGTGCGAGTTCGATGCCTTCGTGTCCGGGGAGTCCGTCTCGTTTATCGAAGCCGAAGGTCCTGTCAATCAGGTCAGCGAACCGGCACGCCACGTCTAACAGCGTCTGTTTTCCGGTGGCTTGGTAGTGCGCAACACCTGCTTCAAAGAGGTGTCCGGCGCAGTAAAGTTCGTGCATCATACCGAGATTCTGCCACCGTTTCGTCGGTTCAACCAATGTGAAGTAGGTGTTCAGGTAGCCATCGGACTGTTGGCTCGCTGCGATCTTTGCAATGACTGCGTCGAGTTCCGCTTCCCACGCTGGATTCGGATGCGTCCAGAGCGTATACGACGCCGCTTCCACCCATTTGTGGACATCGGAATCGTTGAAGAAGATCCCTTCGAAGTTCCCAGACATCAGACCGGCGGCTTTCGCGAAATTATCGACCCTGCCGGTTGTTTCACACTGTGTGAGTTCGTGCGGAATCGTCGCTTCGGAATTCGTCTTCTGGCGTGGTGCCCAGAACCGGTCGTTAATTGTGACTGCCGTGAAAGGAAGTGCTCTCAAGATTTTTCCCTCGCTTCAACGCATATCAGCGACTTCGGACGCTAATCTCTTGGAACGCTGCTTCAGGTAGATAGGCTCCTAACGCTTTCCGAACATCGAGTTCCGAGAGTTTTCGCGGCGTAATTAAAATACATTTGTTCCGTGAGATCCTGCTCCAAGATGCCTCAAAATCCTTGTAAGTCAAGCGGCGTTTGTTCAGATTAGACGGATTTTCGAGGTATACTTCACCCGGTTGGTTATTGTATTGTGATATCGGCAAGATTTCGGGGGCCCGTTCCTGAAATTCGACCATTACAATCGGAGCCCACCCTTTGGCGACAAAAGCCTTCAAGATATCGAGGGAACAGTTGGCGATGACGGCGCTATGTTGCACCTGTTGGCGGGTCGTAGCATGAAAATCGTCAAGTCCGCCTCTGCTACTAACACGGACGCGTCCTTTGAAAGCGTTTCTGAGGTAAGGTTGGTTCTCCAATCGGACGATAGCACTTTCAGGTAATTGGATTTCGGTTTGACCGGATTGAGGCGTTGAAGTCGCTCTCTCCGCAGCAGCGAGCGCCGATTCCGGGACAGGGTATTGTCCTTGCGGTGGCGGACCGCAACTGATCGCCAGAAGCGCAAAGGCAAGCAAGGCAACACACACAGGCACAGTTAAAGAAGAAGCCCAAGAACCGTTCAGGAGTGCCTGACAGACTTCCTGTAAAAAAGACAAATGACGTTTCATAAATTTCTTCCTCCTTACATATAAAACGCTATGCATGAGAAAGCGTTTACAACCCATAGTTAATCGATCTTGACCAAAATTTCCCGTTTTTCTTTCCAAGACTCCACGATTGCTTCAGTAATTCGTAACGCTTGCAAACCGTCTCTCCCTGTCGGTGCCGGAGCTCGGTCTGCAAGCAGATCGTCAACGAGTGCTGCCATCCGTAAAGCGAATGTTCCGTTAAAAGCGAGTTGTTCGTCTCTAAAAATGGAGGGTCGGTATTCTTCAACGACTTGATCATCACGTTTCATCAAGGTCGCACGTGTCAAGACGTTATCAACGGTGATTTCGCCATCGGAGCCACAGATTTCGAGGTGTTCAATCGGGTGGATGAAATCGCTATCCCAACTCGCCAGCAATGTTGCAACAGCTTCCGTCTCATAACGGAACGAGATCGCCATGCTGGTGTAACACGTATCCTCGCCTTCGCGTGCCTCATGTTTCCGTGGCTTCGCCATCTGCGCACAAACAGCAACAACTTCGCCACCGAACCATCGGAGCAGATCAATCGCATGCGTCTCCAACTCATAAAGTAGGTAATACTCGCCTTTCCAAGTTGACGCTGGACCGCCTTGCGATAATTTCATATCTAAATAATATATCTGTCCGATAGCACCGGCATCAAACCAGCGCCGGGCTTGGACGTATCCGGGCGCGAAGCGACGATTGTAATCAATAGCGAGGTAAACGCCTTTTTCTTCTGCCTTGGCGACCATCTGCTCCGCTTCGTCAATATAAAGCGATAGCGGTTTCTCAGAAATAACATGTTTACCCGCTTCCAGACATTCCATCACCGGTTCAAAGTGCAGATGGTCAGCCGTTACGACATCTACCAAGTCGCATTCTTCTTGTGCCAGCATCTCACTAACGGACGGATACCATTTCGCGACACCGAGTTCTTCCGCGCGTGCTTGTGCTTTAGCGGTATCTATATCGCACACTGCCACCAATTCTGCCCCTGGATGCTGGAGATAGCCGAGTTGATGCAGACGTCCTACGCCACCGCACCCAACCGCTGCAACTTTCAATTTCCCTGCCATAATCGTGTTCTCCTTTACGCGCTGGGCGCGTCGCTAACAGAATGCGCTTCTCCCAAAGTTCTGATCAACCTTACAATCCTATGAAATCTGTTTTTGAACTTACAAATCCCCGTCTGCAAGATAATAATATATCATGCACAAAAAAATAATCAAGCGAAATTTTTGCATCGTATTCTTTACCTCGCTCCTGTTCAGTTCCGATTTGAGGCGTAGAACGCAACTTGTCTATCTGCTCATCAGTCCAGGTCGCGTCTTTCAAGGCTTGACGGATTCCTTCAATTGAAATCATTGCGTCGTCAACATTTTTGTGTTATACTTTTTCATACAGATTTCATCAGGAGAGGTACACCGAATGAACTGTCCGCGTTGCAAACAAAAAGACGCTGTCAAAAACGGGAAAGCCAGAGGGAACCAACGCTTTAAATGCAAAGCCTGCGGTTTTCAGTTTACCCGTCTGACGACCCGCGGCAGACCGCCTTGGCAGAGAGCTCTGGCAGTCTTCCTATATTGCCGTGGGGTTTCTATCAGCGATATCGCGCGGATGTTCTCGGTGGCACCGAGCACAATCTTCAAATGGATCCGAAAATTTGGTTCCCAACGCACCCCGCTACCCGCATCCGAGACGGAAGGCGCGACGCTCCTTAACGAGAGTGAGATAACAGCATATCTGAAAAAACAGAGCGAAAGCGGTGAATCCGGAAAAATTTTCGTCGTGATACCGGAGGATGTGTCAACAGAGAATGTGGTGGTCGGGATTAAGCGGGATTGACCGGAAGTCGTCTCACCGACACATAAGTTGATTTGTCTTGACAACCCGCAGTCGTCTATCTTAAAATTGAAAGTAGGAGGCTAAAAATAATTTATGAGAACCCAACTTCTAAAAAAGGGCTTTGGCATGCCAATTATGCCAAGATTTAACAGTATTATCACGTATAGTGTCGGTGTATGTCTGTTGATGTTCCTCTTCGCAAGCGCTGCTGTTGCAGCGGATTCGTTCGGCGACCCGTTTGAAGGTGGCGATTTGAAGAATCCGAACTGGAAATGGCAGAACGAACCCCCGAAATGGGATGTCGGCGAGACACGCGACAATTACCTGTATATTGACAGTGAACCCAACCGAAATCTCTGGGCAAATGATATGTCTCACTTCCTATATCAGGAAACCGATACAGATATGTTTGATGTCGAAACCCGTTTCTTCGCCAGATGGGATACCAGTTCTGGGGTTAATGGACTCGTTGTGAAAAGTCCATCGGATGATAACTGGGTAACCATCAAGTTCTGGTCGCGGGATGCCGCAGCGAAAGGACAAATCCAGTATCAGACGAAGCAGAACGAGGGCGGCAACGGATTAACAGGGAACGCCGGATTCACGCCAGAGTTTGGGGAAACCGAACTGTTCCTCCGGCTCGCCAAAGATGAAGACGAGTACACTTCTTGGTATAAAACCAAAGAAAACGATGAATGGATTGAAATCGGTGTGACCCAATTTGAACTCACACCGCCTTTGTGGCTCGGTATTTATGCCGGTGTCGCTGCGGGCACAGGGAGTCTGGAAGTCGAATACGAATACTTCAGAGACAATCTGAATCCGTTCCCCGTTGAACCCGGCGGCAAAGCGACAACAACTTGGGGCGCCGTCAAGTCCCAGTATTAAAGGATGGGCAAAACCCATGCGGTACTATCTTACCATTTTTTTTATCTTCTTTGGTGTCTCCGCACTCGCGGCATCCACCTTCAACGATGTCAGTCTTACCGCAAATGTCCATCACCGTGAAATACCTGTTGATGCGGAATCCGGGGCGTGGTGGGGTCCCGGGACCGCCACTGCCGATTTTGATAACGACGGCTGCTGGCTCGACATCTTCGTGGTTGGCGATGGCGGCTTACCCAACGCACTCTATCTCAATAACGGCGACGGAACCTTCACCGACGTAGCAGCCGAGGCAGGCGTCGCAAACACGCCGAACGGACGCGGCTGCGTCTGGTTCGACTATAACAACGACGGTTGGCGCGACCTCTATGTAACCTGCGACGGTCCGAACTTCCTCTTTGAAAACAACGGGGATCGCACATTTACCGACGTTAGCGAATACGCAGGCGTTGCCGACGAGAAACACGGCACCGGCCCCGTTGTCGCTGATTATGACCACAACGGATGGTTGGACATCTATATCGCGAACTGGGGACGAGCACCTTCTCTCCTGAACCCGAACCCACCACCGAAAACGAACGTCCTCTACCGAAACCGTGGCGACGGCACCTTTGAAGAAGTCACAGGAATCGCTGGCGTTGACGATGACGGCATCGCTTGGGGCGCGATCTTCTTTGACTACGACGGCGATACTTGGGCTGACCTGTTCGTCGCAAACGATCACGGACCCGATAAACTCTATCGAAATCGCGGGGATGGCACATTTGCGGATGTTTCTGAACAGTCCGGCATCGTAACCGAAGTCAACGGGAAACCGACGGGTGCGATGGGACTCTGCGTCGGCGACTATGATAACGACACGGATTTAGATTTTTTTATCACCAACTACGATGCCGATCTCCTCTGGCGAAATAACGGGGACGGGACCTTCACGAACGTCGCTGAAGCCGTCGGTGTCGCAAACGAAGGCGTGGGTTGGTACGCCAGTTTCGTCGATTTTGATAACGACGGTTGGCGCGATCTCTACGTCGTCAACGGCGATGTTGATGGTTCACAGAAGACCAACCGCAACCGCCTCTATCACAACCAGAACGGACAATTTGTTGACCGTGCCGAGGCACTCGACGTCACTGTTGATGCTGTCGCACGCGGTGCAACCACCGGTGATTTTGATAACGACGGCGATGTCGATTTCTATATCGTCAATAATACCGGAAATACGCTTCTTCAAAACGATCTGGATCCTGGCTTTCCGAATTCTAACCATCGGCGCGTCCAACCTAAGAATAAACGCACCAAAATTAGGCTGATCGGCACAGCAAGCAACCGCGATGGCATCGGCACACGCGTAACAATGAAAGTTGGTAACCACGTTCAGACGCAGGAGTTGATCTGCGGTACCGGCTTTTTGGGCAGTGACAGTTTAGAACTCGAATTCGGTTTTGGTCCTGAATCGTATCAATCGAGTTCCGTTACCTTGGCGTGGCCCTCCGGGATTGTCGAAACTTATCATCAGTTCGGCTATGGTGACGATGTCTATATCTTTACGGAAGCACGTGATGTCGTAACAGCGGTTGAACCGGCTGGAAAACAGACCACAACATGGGGACGGATTAAAGCCGCTGAGGTCTTTCAAAACTATCCCAACCCCTTTAATCCAGAGACTTGGATTCCGTACCAACTTTTCGAGCCTACCGATGTCCGTATCTCAATCTATTCCCAAACAGGTGAACTGATTCGCGACTTCAACCTCGGACATCAAGCGCACGGCGAAAAAACGCTTTATTGGGATGGTAAGAACCAAAACGGTGAACCTGTCGCCAGCGGAATCTATTTCTACCAGTTCCGAGCAGGCGGCACCGAAAGCACTCGGAAAATGTGGTTAATGAAGTAGGCACAATTCTGACAATCTCTAAACTAAACGCAACGAGGTTAGAATGGAGGGAAAAATGACTTTAATAGTAGAAGAAGGCAAAATAAGCAATGGACACATTGTCCTATCTAAACCTCTTTCCTTACCGGAGGGGACTGAAGTACGCGTACAGATAGAACCTGTAGATCCGGCTATTGTTAGCGATGCTGACAATCAAAACAAGGGTTCCGACGAATCTGAAGATTTTGCTAACCTCCCCTGCTTCGGAATGTGGGCAGATCGGGAGGATATGCGTGACAGTGTCGCGTGGCTGCGCAAGGAGAGAGAAAAGTGGCAACAGCGGTTCACACGGTCGGAGTGATTGATTCCAATATTCTTATTGATGCTATGAACGGCATTGTAGATGCTGTTGGATTTTTGGAAGAACAGCAAATAGTGGAAATACAAATTAGTATTGTTTCGGCTATGGAATTAATTGCCGGTTGTCGCAACAAAATTGAAATGACCGAATTGCAAAGATTTTTTCAAAAATGCTCATTTTTACCGGTTACTGTCACTATCTCACAGGTTGCCTTTCAACTGATGGAATCGTTCTACCTCAGCCACGGGCTCACCTTGCCGGACGCACTTATTGCGGCAACAGCTATAGAACATGATTTAACACTTTACACAAGAAATACACGTCATTTTCGGATGATTCCACAATTAGAAATTAGTCAACCCTACTGAACCGTTATGGAGAATATATTTTTCAGATGGTGGGGATGCGGTGCGTTTGACGTTCGCTTCGGCGACATCAATATCGCTTTCGATCCGTACCTTTTCAATCAGAACTTAGCAGACGCGCAGCCGATCTACGACTATATCTTCATCTCCCACGAACATTTCGACCACTGCCACCCTGCTACTTTGCGGAGGTTATGTCGCGGCGAACGTTTCAAGAAACTGTTCGTTAATCCGGGATGCATGACACCCGCGCAACCCATCGCCGAGAAATATGGCGATGCCGCATTTGAACGCGACCTCCCAATCACAAAGCATGTGCCTGCCGATAAAGTACAAGTTCTCTACCCGAAATATCTTAACGAGAATCAAGGAACATCGCGGGCGTTTCAAGGTTCTGATACGCTCGACCTCGGCGATATTCAGGTCGAAACGATCGAAAGTGGCGAGAACCAGACCCCAGATTTGCCGACAAACGGCTATCTTGTAACACACACAAAGAAGGAACGACTCTCAATCTTACACACCGGCGATTTGCACGAACCGTATCCGGCACTCGAAAACCTACGCGGCAAGGTCGATTTCCTGATCCACATGAAACTCGGACTCGGTACCGGACTCGCGCAGCGACTCGTTACCTTGATAGACTTGATCCAGCCGCGTTTCGTGATACCGACGCATTATCGAACCGATCGGAAATCCGACCCTATTCCAGAGGGACACTGGCCCCCGAACGTCACCGATGAAATGGCGTTTATTGAATCAATGCGTGCCATCATTGGCGATAAAACGTATCTGCTCCCATTCACGGCAGGTATAGAATACGAAGTAGAGATGCCAGAGAAACAGGTCGTCTGGAAATGGGAATGGTTCAACACATGGGACGTTCCACCCTGGCGCGAATGAAACTTGAAGATACAATTTCGCCCCTGCCATTCTAAGATACGCTTACAAGCAAGGAGTTGCCACACATGAAACGGACACGTTTTCTGATTTTGACGATGTTTTTTTCCTTGATACTATTTCAGGCGAACGCCTCTGCACAGGATTATACCCAATGGCATTTACCAGACGGTGCCAAAGCGAGACTCGGAAAAGGCACAATAACCGGAAATATCCAATACGCTCCCGATAGCAGCCTCATCGCAGTTGCCAGCTCCATCGGTGTCTGGCTTTACAATGCCGAAACGCATGAAGAAGTTAACCTACTCATCGGGCATACGGAGGCGGTGTCTGCCGTCGCGTTTTCGCCAGATGGTCAAATGCTTGCAAGCGGAAGTTATGATGGGACGATCCAGTTGTGGAACCCACACACCGGTGAATTGACAGCGTCGCCCGAAGGACACAACCGTGGTATTACATCCCTCGCGTTTTCGCTACAGAACGATATCCTTGTGAGCGGCAGCGCGGACAGAACGATTCGATTGTGGAATGTGGAGACAGACAGCTACATAACAACCCTCAGTAGACATACAGGACCGGTCACTTCGGTCGCATTCAGCCCAGATGGTGAAACGTTCGCAAGCGGGAGTGGACACGGAGACTACACAATCCGATTATGGAATATAAACGATCTATGGAATGTACAGGATCAACTTCACCTCGGTGCCCTCATCGGGCACCGATTAGGTGTCACTTCGGTCGCATTCAGCCCAGATGGTGAAACGCTCGCAAGCGGGAGTTGGGACACCACCGTTCGGTTATGGGATTTACAGACCCTTGAAAACGAGGCAACCTTCACCGGATATATGGACGGTGTCGTCTCCGACACCGGGCACACGAGAGGTGTCACTTCGGTCGCGTTTTCGCCAGACGGTCGAACGCTCGCCAGCGCAAGTGAAGATAAAACGATTCGATTGTGGGATCCCGACATGCGGTACACCAAGGCAACCCTCACTGGGCATTCAGCTTCAGTTACCTCCATTGCATTCAGTTCAGATGGGCAGACGCTTGTCAGCGCCAGTGATGACCAAAGCATTCAGCTTTGGGATTATGCTACTTTTGAACATAAGTCTACTATCACTGGGCATATTTCACCGATTAATGCGCTCGCGTTTGCCCCAGATGGGCGGCCAGATGGACAGATTTTAGCAAGTGGAGGCGACGGCATGGCAATTCGTTTGTGGGACACCGACACCGAGCAGCTTCAGAATACACTCATTGGACACGAAGGACGCATCTTTTCTGCCGCGTTTTCGCCAGATGGTGGAACCCTCGCCAGTGGCGGAGCGAAACCGGATACAGCAATTCGATTGTGGGATGTACACACTCTCCAACCTAAGACCCCTATCATAAGCCATAAACACGGTATCGAGTCCATCATGTTTAGCCCAGATGGTAAAACGATTGCCAGTGGAAGTTGGGACAGCACCGTTCGATTGTGGGACGCTGATACAGGTGAGCACAAAGCGACTCTCAAAGCCGGTGCCAGTGTCTTTTCTGTTGCGTTCAGCCCGGATAGTCGCACGCTTGCCAGTGACGGGCAAAACAATACAGTCGGCTTGTGGGATGTAGAAAGTGGAGAACGCCAAGCAGTGCTGATAGGGCATTCGCGCCCTGTTGATTCTGTTGCGTTCAGCCCAGACGGGGGTACGCTTGCAAGCGGCAGTCGCGATAAAACAATTCGATTGTGGAATACACAGACAGAGCAACCCGGTAGGATCCTCACCGGACATACAAATCGAGTCAAATCTATTGTATTCTTCCCAGATGGTAAGACCCTCGCCAGCGGTAGTTGGGATAACACGATTCGGTTGTGGGACCTACAAACAGGGCAGCACCAAGATACTCTCGTGGGACATACGACTTTTATTAACACGCTCGCACTCTCACCGGATGGTAGCACGCTTGCCAGCGGAAGCGAGGATGGCACAATTCTTTTATGGGAATTCCCACCTTTTGTACCTGAGAGAGTAGCGGATGTCAACGGTGATGGTGTGGTGAATATCCAAGACTTAGTGATAGTCGCATCGAATTTCGGACAGACCGGCCAAAATCCGGCAGATGTCAACGGTGATAGCGTGGTGAATATCCAAGACTTAGTGTTGGTGGCTTCCCAATTTGATGACAATTAATCACCGAAATAAATACCGAAAAAATCAAAAATTTGGAGAACATTTGACGTGTCAACAGCCCAACGTCTCCGGGTCGCTATCTACGGTTGCGGTAACTTCGCGAAACGGACGCGTATCCCAAACCTATTGCAAACAGATTCGGTTGATATTGTCGCTGCTTGTGATAGCAACTTACAAGCAGCACAAGAAATCGCTGACGAATTCAGTATCCCAAGTGTCTACCACAACGAGAATGGCGGCGCGCATAAAATGCTTGACGCTGAAGCCATCGATGTGTTATACTCTATCGTGCCAGCATACGTGCGAACCGATGTTGAGGTCACTGCCATCGAAAAAGGGATCCACCTCTTCAGCGAGAAACCGCAGGCAATCACGATGCGGGTTGCCCGCCGTATAGACGACGCTGTTCAACGCGCAGGTGTTATCAGCACTGTCGGTTTTCGTGAAAGGTATCGTCCGATCTTTCAAGAGGCACGCCGGTTTTTGACGGACAAAAACGTTGTGCATATCCGTTTCCAGAGTTTCGGAGGGTTACCGCCTTCGACAAATGCCGACACCAAAACGTGGTGGGCAGAAATGGAGAAATCCGGGGGCCGCGCCTTAGATTGGGGTGTCCACGCAACGGATTATAGCCGGTTCATGACGGGGTTGAATGTCGCACGCGCACAAGCCTTCTATTGTGAACGATCCGCTTACGCAACGGCTTTGTCCTCAAGTTTTAACTACTGTTTTGACAATGGAGCTACCATGACGCTCAGTTTCGTCTCAACCGGTTCCAGTCCGAAGAACGAACCGTGGTTCACGGTCTTTTATGAAGGTGGATGCCTCGAAATTTACCAGTATGACCGGATTGAGGTGAACGGCGATGTCCTCTATAAAGCAGACGAATTTGATCCGTGGTTAGAACAGGATAAAACCTTTATCCGTGCTATACAGACCGGTGATGCAAGCCTTCTACACAGCGATTATCATGACGGGTTATTCTCTTTAGCACCTGTTCTGGCTGGCTGGGAATCCGCCCGCCGGAACGGGGAATGTATCAATGTCGCGTCATTCATGGATGACGTGTAAAAAATAGATGAGGAACAAAATATGGATGCAAAATTGAAAAAGATTCAGATTACACCAATGAAATTCGATAAAGAGGGCGCGATGCAGCGAGAAGAATTCGCCACGCTTACCCTCGAAGTACCGATGGACAGCACTGCGCAACGCGCCGCTATTATAGAACTCTGTGAACTTCTTGACCAAGAATGGGTTATGGTTAACGTTGAAGGCAAAACGGTGGTTGCTGTCAACACTGCCTAATTTAATAGTTACAAGTTGTTAGTTATAAGTTGTTGGTTAAGAGAATCACGTAACGCAATCAAACCTCTTAACTTATAATCTCTTAACTTATAACTTATAACCTGAAAAAATATGAAAAAAAAATGGCTTTTTACGCCCGGGCCTACACCCATCCCGCCTGAAGCGTTGTTAGCGATGGCAGCACCGATAGATTACCATCGCAGCAAAGATACCGTCGCATTAATTAAAGACGTTCTCGAAAAACTCAAACACGTCTTCCAAACTGAGAACGATGTCCTCTTCTTAACATCATCCGGTACCGGCGGTATGGAAGGCGCAATCGCTAACTTACTATCTCGTGGCGATAAGGTGATTGTCGTCCGAAGCGGTAAATTCGGAGAACGGTGGGGTGAGATATGTACCGCTTTCGGGGTTCAAATCATACCCATCGACGTAACGTGGGGAAATGCCGTTGATCCGCAAGTCGTGGAAACCCTATTAACTGAACACCCGGATGTTAAAGCGGTTTACGCAACGCTCTGCGAGACTTCAACCGGTGTTCTGCATGATATCGAGGCGTTGGCGGGCCTAACACGCGTTCGTCCAACGCTTTTGGTCGTTGATGCTGTCAGTGGGCTCGGTGCCGACGACTTACAGATGGACAATTGGGGTGTGGATGTCGTCGTCTCTTGTGCACAGAAAGGGTTGATGACACCCCCCGGTCTGGCGGTCGTAGCACTCAACCAACGCGCATGGGACGCAGCCTCACACTCGGACCTCCCAAAGTATTACTTCGATTTCCGCAAGGCTTACGAGACAGGATTAGCAGGTTCTGTCCCCTATACACCCGCAGTGACACTACTTACCGCACTTCAGTGTGCATTGACCCGTATCTGTGAGGAAGGTATCCGCAACACCATTGCCCGCCACAGGCGTTTGGCTGAAGCGACACGACATGCTGTAAAGGCGTTAGGGTTTACCCTCTTTGCTACATCACCGGCGAACACCGTAACCGCAATCCAGCTACCAGAAGAAATCGATGGAAAAGCGTTTCTCAAACTGATGCTCGACAAATATGGTATCACTTATGCTGGCGGTCAGAGCCAGTTAAGTGGTAAGATCGTCCGAATTGCCCACCTCGGTTGGGTGGATGAAAACGACGTTATCGTCGCTATTTCCGCGTTTGAGCGAGGTTTAGTCGAGATTGGTTACGATATTCCGATCGGCGCAGGCGTTACCGCCGCACAAGAGGTTTTTACAAAATGGACCTCGTAAAGTGGAGTTCGGTATAAGAAAAATTGAACCCTTCTGCCCCGGAAGGTTCAACTTGTGCTCAGCAATCAATAATTAATTTTGTTATATTCTTGGGCATAAAAGGAATTAATTATGAAAACAGCATGCTTGTCATTTCTTACACTATTTTTGACTCTTGCAATACTTCTGCCGGACACACTTGCACATCCGCGCGATGATGCCAAAACCAGCCTCGGTACAGGTAGCATGATGGAGGTAACCTATTCTCAGGATGGCGGTCTACTTGTCGCAGCGAGTGCTATCGGTATCTGGATATATGATGCGAATACCAATAAAGCACTTCATCTGCTCACAGGACATTTGGATACAGTCTTCAGCGTCTGTTTTTCACCAGATGGAAAGACTATTGTTAGTGGCAGCGCGGACAAAACGGTACGCCTATGGGACGCTGACACCGGAAAACATCTGAAAACTCTTATAGGACATTTGGATACAGTCTTCAGCGTCCGTTTTTCACCAGATGGAAAAACCATCGCTACCGCCAGTGGAGACGAAACGGTGCGGTTGTGGGATGCTACCACAGGAAAACATTTAGGAACTCTCATGGGACATACAAACGATGTCAATAGTGTCTGTTTTTCACCAGATGGAAAAACCATCGCTACCGCCAGTGGGGATTTTTTGGGTAGTGATGATCACACAGTACGCCTATGGGATACTGACACCGGAAAACATCTGAAAACTCTTACAGGGCATACGTGGGCAGTCTTCAGCGTGTGCTTTTCACCAGATGGAAAAACCATCGCTACCGCCAGTGGAGACGAAACGGTGCGGTTGTGGGATGCTACCACAGGAAAACACTTGTATACTCTTGATAAGTCACATAGGTCTGCTGTCAACAGTGTCTGTTTTTCACCAGATGGAAAAATTATTGCTACTGCCAGCGGTTTGCTAATCAATGAGCATGAACCCGAGAGTCAGGACAACATAATCAATTTTTGGGATGCTGTTACAGGGCAACACTTGAAACGCTTTGTAGGACATACGGTGTGGGTCAACAGTGTCTGTTTTTCACCAGATGGAAAAACTATCGCTTCTGCTAGTGAAGATGGCACCGTTCGCCTATGGGATGTCGAATAACCGAAATAGGACTTACGCACTTCCTCATAATCTTGGAGTCTATCTTGTAAGTACCGGTTGGCATGTATTGAAAACAACTTTTGATGAGAAGGTAGATTAACTGCCAGTCCGCCTGATAACGGATTTAGGGGTTTCTTCTTATGGATGAGACAACACTTTTTGATGCCTCCTATGAACAACGAAAAAAACCGTTGCTAACCCAAACATTGAAACGGCTTCGTCCGATCTATAGTAGATCGGAGTTGAACGTTTTACGTATTGACGGCATGAGCCGCGAAGGGTTGGCACAACGTTCTGGACGCGGGTTTGTCAACCGGGATATCCTTGAAACCGTTCTCGGCAATTTGCTCGAATGCGTTGCCCCGGGTTCGCACAACGCACCGCACCTCGAACACCAAAAACGCGAACTCTCGGAGGCGATCGAAGAGGTGGTGGATCAGTTATACGCCATGGTCGCGCAATCCTTTTTGGCTGTTACAGACGAAACGGACCTTGATACTGCCCTTGAAACAACGTTTTCACTCCTCTGGGAGCTGCCGCGCCTCAAGAGTCGAGCCCTCTGGAACCGATTCGCCTCTCTTAAAGACCCTGCTGTCTGGGATGCGTACCTGCTCCACACCGGTATCTCACGTGAAAAAATCGCTGCCATCGATTTTCGATCTCAAATTGATGCCGCAATCCAAGAACGCACTTTTGAGCCGTATCAAGATTTCCTTGGGACATTGAACCTCGCCACCGTTTTGGATTACCAACTCCAGTTAGTCGTGAGTACCTATCCGGGGTGGCGCGTCCTCTTCTACCACGATGTCGCATACGCATTGACGCGCAGTGAACCCCCCGAAGATAATCCAGACCTTCGGAGGGTCCCCGTCCCGCTGTTGCCGCGCGCGATCTCAGAACTCGCCGGACGCTACTATCAAGCCGATTTGCATCCCGAAACGCAGATCGGTGATGCCAATTTCCTTGAACACCCGCATCGCGGTGTAACCACAGGGCAAACAGGTATTATCGGTTCAGGATGTGTCATCTATCCAAGCACATTCGGCGGGTTGAGCGTCAAGGTCAAACAACGACACCCCGTCATCGGTGACTTCGTTGAAATCGGTACCGATACCAGCCTTCTCGGACCCGTCCAGATCGCTGACCATTCCACTGTCGGCACAAATACTGAAATTTACGGGTTTGTCGAAATCGCACAGCGATGCCGCATCGGATCGTCGGTTGTTATTGGAACGATTCGCGGCGCATCGGATCATCCCGGACGCATTCATATCGGGGACGAGGTACGCATCGGCGATGGGACGGTTATTGAAAATACATCAGAAATGGACCTGATTATACCGAACCGCGCACAGATCCCCGCACGAAGCCACGTCGCAAACGATGGGTTCGGGTTCCCACGATATATAGTTTGACTACGGAGAAAAACATGAAAAACATAGCGCGCGCTCTCATCAGCGTCTACGACAAAACCGACCTTTTAGAGATAGCCACTGCGCTCACGCAACGCGGCGTAGAAATCCTCTCTACCGGCGGCACGGCACGACACCTTCGGGACGCAGGGATTGACATCGTTGATGTCTCTGATTATACCGGCTTCCCTGAAATGTTGGATGGTCGAGTGAAAACGCTCCACCCAAAAATCCACGGCGGACTCCTCGCTGAACGCGATAACGCCGAACACAACGCGCAAACGGAAACACACGGCATCAGCGCGATTGATCTGGTGATATGCAACCTATACCCGTTTGAGGCAACCGTCGCTAAACCGGACGTAACGCTCCCTGAAGCGATTGAGAACATCGACATCGGCGGCCCGACGATGATCCGTGCCGCCTCGAAAAATTATCGACACGTCGCAGTTCTCACGAACCCAAACCAATACCCACAAATTATCGCTGATTTAGACGCGAACGACGGATGCCTTTCAGAAGAACGGCGATTTGAATTAGCAAAGGCAGCATTCGCACATACCGCACAGTATGACACCGCAATCGCCACCTACCTTGTAAATCAAGGCGTGGCATCGGATGAATTCGCTGATACCCTAACCCTCCATTTCAAGAAAGAGCGCACGCTCCGCTACGGCGAAAACCCGCATCAGCGCGCCGCTTTCTACAGAACTGAAACCTGTCCAGGACCCTCCGCAGCGTGGGCAAACCAACGCAGTGGACAACCGCTCTCTTTTAATAATCTCCTCGATTTAGAAGCCGCTTTAGAAATCGTCAAAGACTTTTCGACACCAACATGTGCCATTATCAAGCATAACAACCCGTGCGGACTCGCAACCGCCGATACCCTACAAGATGCTTTCACGAACGCCCTGGAATGTGATCGCACCTCCGCCTTCGGTTCGATTATCGGACTCAATCGCAAAGTGACGATCCAGGTGGCGAACACGATCCGCGAAGCCGCGAATGCCGGTGTGAAAATTGACGCGATTATTGCACCGAGTTATACTGAGAAAGCGTTGCGTGCGTTGTCGCGCGTCAAACGCCGTCCTATTCTTGAGGCGGGGTCACTTTCGTCCGCAGAACCTGTCTTGCAGATTCGCAATATCACCGGTGGTATACTCGTCCAAGACCCAGATATCCACGAGATGGATGCAGATGCGTTACAAGTTGCAACCAAACGTTCACCTACAGACGATGAGATAAAATCGCTCCTGTTCGCTTGGAAGGCGTGCAAACATGTCAAATCCAACTGTATCCTGTTGGCGCACGGTACACAGAGCGTCGGCATCGGTGCCGGCCAGATGAGCCGGGTGGATGCCGCAATTATTGCTATCCGAAAGGCGGGTGAAAAGGCAAAAGGTGCGGTGTTAGCCTCGGATGCCTATTTCCCGTTCCCCGATGGTGTTGAGATTGCCGGTGAAGCAGGCATCAGTGCCATTATCCAACCCGGCGGCTCCGTTAACGACGAACCTGTGATTGAGATTGCAGACGCTTACGGCATGGCGATGGTGCTGACAGGCGTACGCCATTTCCGGCATTAGTTGCTTTTTCTGTACCTGTTAGGACTTACGCATTCCCTTTTAAAGTCCCTAATAAACGGGATTTAGCGGGCTAAAAATATCGAAAATACCCCTTTTTGCGTCCAAATATCCAATATCTGCTTAGTTTGCGTAAGTCCTGCCTATTATCAAAACTGGAGGCACTTCTCGCCGCGTTGACACCGGAAAAAAACGAAGTCGGCGAGTCTGTAGCAAGCGGTGTGTATTTCTATACGCTCAAAGCAGGCGATTTCATGGCAACGCGGAAAATGCAGATAGGGAAGTAACCTCTTTTTTATAGCGTTAGAGCATTAGAGGGTTGTCAGTTGGAGATATACCTAAAATTTGAAAATCAAGACTATCTTGGTTCATTAGTTACATGCTTCACGATACTCAACCATCAACTTTCAAAAGGAAAACAATGCTATGAAAATAAAAACAGGACTTTTTTTATTAACTTTTTCTATCGTATTAACGCTCAGTCTGTCAAATGCTGTTGCCCAATATGAACCCTATACGCAAGTCGGTCTGCCCGAAGACGCGATTGCTCGCTTTGGGACAGGACCATTCTGGGGTGTTTTTGAATACATCGTCGCCTATTCGCCTAATGCGGCTGTTCCTCAATTTGCAGTTCCGGGCATATTAGGTATTTGGCTCTACGATGCTGAAACCTTACAAGTGCAAGGGCTGCTTCATGCCCCCTATCTTGATGTTTTTTGCATGAATTACAGCCTTGATGGGAAACTCCTTGCAACTGGACACTACGATGGCACTATAAGGTTGTGGAATCTTCCTACAACTGAACTCGACATGACCTTTACACCGAATCCCACTGTAGCTTATTGGGATGAAATGGATGAACTCTATAGACATACGTTCACCAGACATGAACGTATTATCAGGAGTGTAACTTTCAGTCCTGATAATAACATCCTTGCTGCTGGTATTGACAACGGGACGATAGAACTTTGGGATGTTAACACTGGAGAGGTTAGAATACTTGAAGGACATAATGAAACAATTGATGTATCAGTTAAGATGAGAGTTAGTTTTAGTAACGATGGTAGCACGCTTGCCTCTACAAGTAAATATAGCGAAGTGCATTTGTGGGATGTCGTCACTGGCAAACTCCGCAAAACTCTTGGGGAACAGAGTTGGGGTGCCGAGAGCGTGAGTTTTAGTCCTGATGGTAACACTATGGCCACTTATAATCATGCTGGCATACTGCATTTATGGGATGTTGCCACATACGAACTGCTCAAAACCTTTGAAAACCCGCCTGAGTTAATTGATCATATAAATTCCGATGCTAACATCACTTTCAGTCCGGATGGTAGTACCATAGTTACTCTTACTTACAATACTGTTTCTCATAAGCAGGCGCTATATCTGTGGGATGTTTCCACAAGTACACTACGTGATATCCTCAGAGGACCTTATTTTTGGGTCGAATACATGAGTTACAGTCCAGATGGGAACACCCTTGTAGTTACAACGGATCGAGGAATTTTCTTGTGGGATGTCGCCACGGGTGAAATTCGCGACCGCCTCGCAGGGAATGTATTAAATCCCCACACCGCGATCAGTCCTGATGGGGAGACGCTCGCTACGGGAAGGCTGCTTTGGGATATTTCTACAGGTACACTCCGCAAAGACGCACTTCTTGATAGCCCAGAAGTGTTCCTCAGTTACACTGGCTCTACAGGTATCAAAAATGTTTCATTTAGTCCGGACGGTAAGACCTTAGCTATTGCTGAGTTTAATAGAGTGATGTTGTTTGATGTCACCACTGGTACGCTTTTGCATACCATCAATGGACATGTTGGGCGGCCCCAGGATGTTGAAAGTATGGCATTTAGTCCGGACAGCAGCCGCCTCGCTACAGGCAGTGTCTTCTTTGGCTCGCTTGGAAAAGGTGAATTGTTTTTATGGAATGTAGCTACAGGGCAACGGAAAAAGAATTTTATAGAACATGTGGGTAATGTATATAATCTCAGTTTTAGCCCGGATGGCAAAATACTCGCCGCAGGAATTGACGACACAGTGCATTTGATGGATGCGGCTACCGGTGAGATCTCCAAAACCTTCCCGCATGTCGGTAATGTCTATAGTGTAAGTTTCAGTCCTGATGGCAACACCATCGCTACAGGGAGTGACGATAAGGTGCGTTTGTGTGATGTCGCCACGGGCACCATCCGTACAACCTTTGACACAATCTTCCAAGAGCATACGCCAAATATCTGGAGCGTTAAATTTAGCCCTGATGGTAAGACACTCGCTGCCAGCATCTACAATACAGTACATTTGTGGGATGTGGCTACAAATGACATTAAAGCTATTTTTAAAGGGCATGTTGATGATGTTTATAGCGTAAGTTTCAGTCCTGATGGCAGCACCCTTGCCTCTGGAAGTGGAGACGGGACAGTCCTTTTATGGGAAATTGGAGTACCAAAACAACTCAAAGAAGATATAAATGGCGATGGCGTTGTCAATATCCAGGACCTGGTTTTGATTGCCGCACAGTTCGGTCAAACAGGTGAAAATAAAGCCGATGTTAACTACGATGGTTTCGTTAATATCCAAGATCTCGTCCTGGTAGCAGCCGCATTCGGAGACGCACCCGCTGCTCCTACAGTACAACACCAGGCTGACGAACTCCTCGCGCCAGAACTTCTACAACAGTGGTTGGCTGCTGCCAAGCAATTGGCGCGTACTGATGCTACCTCACAACGTGGCATTGCTATACTAGAGGCGCTCCTCGCCACGTTGACACCGGAAAAGACGGCACTTCTGCCCAACTATCCAAATCCATTTAATCCAGAAACGTGGATACCCTATCAGTTAGCAAAGCGTATGGATGTCAGCGTTTTGATCTACGCTGCAGACGGGAAACTCATTCGGACGCTAAAATTAGGGCAACAGGCAGCAGGTGTTTATGCGTCTCAGAGCCGTGCGGCATATTGGGACGGAAAAAACGAAGTCGGTGAGTCTGTAGCAAGCGGTGTGTATTTCTATACGCTCAAAGCAGGCGATTTCACAGCAACGCGAAAAATGCTGATTCGGAAGTAGGACATGTAGACAGCATCAGCGTGTTATCCTTGCTCGAAACGGTACAAATGCGTTGAACTGACGAGAAATGGGTGTCGGGATACTCCGAAACAGATTTTTCAAAAAACTGGACATCCTATCATTATCGTGATATGCTATACCAAGGAAAATACGACAACTCGAAAAGCAGGTTTCATTGTTGATATAGGTGGAGCCTCAAAGATGACTGAAAGCGCGAAATACATTAAGATCGTTGAATGGTCGGATGAAGACCAATATTTTATCGGATATTGTCCCGGAATTATCGGTCCATGTTGCCATGGAACTGATGAGATTGAAGTGTATCGGCAGTTATGTGAGATCATTGACGAGTGGATAGAAATTTTTCACCGAGACAATGAGGCACTACCTCCGCCAACTATCGGTAAAAACATTGAGGAATTTTTGAACGGTATGGATAGATAATAACCAAGGAGAAACAGATGAAAACATACTCATTTCAGGTTGTCATAGAAGAAGACGAGTGGCTCGACGAGCGAATTAAGGATCCTGTTTGGCGGGCTTATATTCCCGCATTGGTGCATCAAGGTGCTTCGAGTTGGGGATATACGCAAAAAGAGGCTCTAAAGAATTTACAAGACGCTGTGGATCTCCTCTTTGAATATCTATCAGAGCAGGAAAAAGAAATTGACCTTGAGCGTCTTGGATTGCTTTAGTTTGTTCTACACTCAGTTAAACAGTAAATGCTCATAGGAAGTAAACATTGGCTACAACACTAACACTCCCACCCACAATAATTACAGGTGCAGGGGCATCCGAGAACGTCGGCGAACAGGCGAAACGGCTCGGGGCAACGAACGCGCTCATCGTGACCGATCCGGGTATCGCTAAAATCGGATACGCCGAACAGATCGCACAAAATTTACACGCCGCTGGCATAAGTACCACCGCCTTCTCCGATGTAACACCCGACCCAACTTTACAGAACGTCCGAGATGGACGAAAACAATACACTGACGAAGCCTGCAATCTGATTGTGAGCATCGGTGGCGGAAGTGCAATCGACTGCGGAAAAGGCATCGCTATGCAATTGACAAATGACGGTGACTTCGCCGATTATATGGGTGTCAATAAAATCCCGAATCCAGGCGCACCGCTTATCGCGATACCGACAACAGGCGGCACCGGTAGCGAAGTCTCCAAAGTTACCGTTATTACGGACACCGAGCGGAACGTCAAGATGATGCTCAGTAGTGCTTGTTTGCTAGCACATGTCGCTTTAGTGGATCCGTTGCTTTCCCTCACAACGCCACCGCACTTGACTGCAGCAGTCGGCGTTGACGCGTTGACACACGCAATAGAGGCGTATATCTCCAAACGCGCGCAACCCATCACGGACACACTCGCATTGAAGGCAGTTGAGATGATTTCGGGGTCGCTACGGCAGGCATGGGCAGACGGCGAAAACATCTCCGCACGCACGGATATGATGATCGGAGCATCTATCGCAGGCATGGCGTTCAGCAACTCGTCTGTCGCTTTAGTCCACGGGATGTCGCGTCCGATCGGCGCGTATTTCCACGTTCATCACGGATTATCCAACGCAGTGCTGCTGCGCGATGTGATGGCATTCAGCGTCGTCGGCGCACCGGCGCGTTTCGCCGACATCGCACGTGCCATGGGTGAACCGATTGACCGGTTATCTCCGATGCATCAGGCAGACGCAGCCGTTACTGCCGTTGAACGACTCGTTACCGATATTCAGATGCCGCGACTCGGTGAAATTGAAAAAATTGACAAGGACAAATTCGAGGCGGTCATTGAACAGATGGCAGCGGATGCCATTGCAAGCGGAAGTCCCGCGAACAATCCGCGTCAGGCGACAGCTGAAGAAATCGTCGCACTATACCGCCAGTGTTTTTAACCGTAGAGGGTTTTGCTTAGAAGAAACACCCAAGCAAAAACGGTATTTCTTCAAGGTCTCTTCATCCAATACCAAGCAGATACCAGAATCTTGAAATTTGATAGAACACCATTATCTCACACCGCACTTCTCAGAAGAGTCGTCTTAACGTTTCTGTTGTGCCTATCACTCGCCGGATGCGAAACTTCTGATGTTCTGTTCCGAGATAGCAGCGCACCCATTTATTACGGCACGATTGATAGTATCGACAACGTCTACGATGGCGATACTATCCAAGATGTGGCGATCCTAATCTATCGGTTCCATTCACCGATACTGGAGACGAGCGAAGCGCAGTTGATACTCTGGCCCGGTATTGAGCGTCGTGCCGACGGTATTTATAGTATCACGGACCTCAGGATAGCAGGGATAGATACACCTGAAAAGCGTCCGATCCGCGGTAATCGAAGCGAAGCCTCACTTCAACGGGAAAAAGAACGTGCCGCAGCTGCAACAGAATTTCTCAAGCAACTCCTCCTTGAAAGCAGCGGAGATGATAGCACCCTTGGATTCGTAATTCAGAATCCGCAACCGGATAAGTATGCTGGACGGGTTATCGCGGATGTGCTATGTGTCAGAGACGGTCTGTTTATTGATGTTGCTGAGGCATTGCTGGATGCTGGACACGCTGTCGTCTATGATGGCGGCACAAAAACGCACGATTGGGGTGCAGAATAGATACAAAGGAATAAACTATGAACAGACTTAAAATTGTCGTCCCGGGTGATTTACCGCCGCAAATTCAAGGCTCACCGCACCTGGAACGCCTGAAACCCTACGGCGATGTTGTCCTTTATACCGACCGACCCGAAACGCCAGAAGAGAAAATTCGACGTGCTGAAGATGCCGACATCCTTATCAACTCGCGCGGGATCGTCAAGTGGCCCGCGGAAATCCTACGCCAACTCCCCAAACTCAAGTTAATCTCGCTCTGCTCCATCGGTACCGATATGATTGCACTCGACGAGGCGAAAAAGCGACGGATTACCGTTTGTAACCAACCGGGACGCACCGCGCCAGTCGTCGCAGAACACGGGTTCGGACTGATGTTCGCACTCGCCAAACGGGCAGCGTTCCTGACGGCTTCCATGAAAGCGGGAGGCTGGCCCCGAATGGATAACATCTATCTTCAAGGCAAAACTTTAGGCGTTATCGGTACCGGACATATCGGGGCAGAGATGGCACGCCTCGGACGCGCCATCGGGATGGACGTTATCGCGTGGACCTACAACCCTTCAGCAGCGCGCGCTGAGACGTTAGGCGTTCGGTTTGTTGAATTAGACGAACTTCTTCAGACAGCCGACGTCGTGAGTCTGCACGTCAAGTTAACAGAGGAGAGTCACCATCTGATCAGTGAACGGGAATTCGGGTTAATGAAACAAGGGACGCTCCTCATCAATGTCGCACGTGGCGGTGTGCTTGACACCGACGCACTCATCCGCGCCCTAAACAGCAGACACCTCGGCGGGGCTGCAATCGATGTCTATGACCAAGAGCCACTCCCGCCGAACCACCCACTTTTAGCATGTGAACAGGTGATTCTGACACCGCACTGTGCAGATATGACCCCCGAAGGTGTCGAACTCCTGAACGAGGGCGCCGTAGACAATATCATTGCGTTCCTCAAAGGCACACCACAAAACGTTGTTGTCTAATAGCCATCAGCAATCAGCAGCCAGCGAAAGAAATCAGTCAATGCACAACTACCACACAGTCTTTTTAGCCGAAAGCGAGCGTAGCGAACGCTCTGATAGTTTCCGAGAGCCAGAAAAAAATATCGGTGTTGATACGGGCGGCACTTTCACGGACATCGTGATGCGTATTAACGACGACCTACTGACACATAAAGTCCTCTCCACACCGCAGAATCCAGCACACGCCGTGATACAGGGTGTCCGTGAAATATTACATCTGCACAACACCGATGCTGAACATCTTGAAATCGTCCACGGTTCGACCGTCGCAACCAACGCACTCCTTGAACGCAGAGGGGCACGGATCGCTCTCCTCACAACGAAAGGCTTTGAAGACATCTTAGAGATAGCCAGACAGACGCGCCCATCGCTCTACGATTTCCTCGTTGAACGTCCGGCACCGCTTGTCCCCGCCGACAGACGGTTCGGTATATCTGAACGGACGCTGCACACAGGCGACATCCAGACCGAGATCGAACCCACCGATTTGAATGCCCTTGCCGCCGAACTCGCGAAATTAGAACTCGATGCCATCGCAATCTGCTTCCTTTTTGCCTACGTTAACCCACAAAACGAACGGACTGTTGCGGCACACCTCGCGAAACTTGGGATACCGATTTCATGCTCACACGAAGTCCTACCGGAATACCGGGAGTATGCACGCTTCAGTACCACCGTCGCGAATGCATACATCCGCCCGACCTTAGAACGACACCTTTCGACCTTGACAGATGCCGAACAGTTCCCGGAAGTGTTTCGCCTCATGCTCTCGAATGGCGGCTGCGTTTCTGTGAAAAACTTTGAAGCTGCTGGTATCCGTACGGTTCTTTCGGGACCCGCAGGCGGTGTCCTCGGCGCGTATCAGATCGCCAAAACTGCTGGATACGACCAGATCATCACCTTTGATATGGGCGGCACTTCAACGGATGTGAGCCTCTGTAATAATGGTATTTCGCTTACAACAGAGAGCACAATTAGCGGGCTCCCGATCAAGGTGCCGTTGATTGACATCCATACCGTCGGTGCAGGCGGCGGCTCTATTGCAACTGTCGACGCGGGGGGCGCCCTGCGTGTCGGACCGGAGAGTGCCGGGGCAGACCCCGGTCCGATATGCTACGGAAACAGCGGAACAGACATTACAGTAACCGATGCGAACCTCTTTTTAGGACGCATCGCTGCGACCCAGTTTTTAGGCGGTGCCATGTCGCTTGATACCGATAAAGCCAAGGCTTATACCGAAAAATTTGCGGCGCAACTCGGTATCCCTGCACTTCAAGCCGCTGACGGTATCCTCAAAGTTGCCAACGCAGCGATGGAACGTGCGATCAAGGTTATCTCTGTTGAACGTGGATTTGATACCCGCGATTTCACGCTCGTCTCTTTCGGTGGTGCCGGCGGTTTGCACGCCGCGTTTATGGCGGAAAACCTCGGTATCGGAACGGTACTGATCCCACCAAACGGCGGTTTACTCTCCGCTTACGGTATGCTCTTTGCGGATGTCGTTAAAGACTATTCACAGACAGTGCTGCGGCGGTTTTCAACAGACAACAAAACGCTTGTTGGAACATTGGACACCGGGTTTGACGAACTCTTAACTCGGGCGGAAAATGAGATGAAAGCGGAAGGGTTTCTCCCGAATCAACTGAAAATCGACCGTTCACTTGATATGCGATATGAAGGGCAATCTTATGAACTCAATATCCCGTACTCTACCGAGAGGCATGACCAATCAAGCAGTAGGGGCTGGGTTCCCCTGTCCCTGCTTAAAAGTTTCCACACTACGCACGAACAGCGGTTCGGCTACGCGCGGACCGACGCACCGGTTGAAATCGTCAACCTCCGACTGACAGCCACCGGTGAAACCGACAAACCCTCTATTCAACCCTTGCCACTTGCGGACGCCGATGCGTCTGATGCGTTCACTAATCAAAGTCCTGTCGTATTTGAGGGTGAGGCACTCCGCACTAATTCTTATCGCCGCGAGGCGTTGCATCCCGGCAACCAAATCACAGGTCCTGCGATTATAACAGAATTCAGTGCAACCACTATAATACCACCGAATTTCGCCGCCGTTGTTGACGCGTATCAGAACCTTATTTTAACCAGAAAATAGCGGTTCCAGAGCTATCCAATTTTAAGAATAGGACTTACGCACAGAGGAACCCCTGAATCGCCTCATTCTGATCCTCTTCAAATAACTGATATTGTGTCGGTTTGATATTCTCCTTTGCCACCTGATAATACTCCGGCAAAATTTCAATGCCAGCGGAATTCCGCATTAACGTTTGAGCAACCTGACAAGTTGTACCAGCACCAGCAAATGGATCAAGCACCCAATCGTTTTCTCTTGTAAACAATTTGATAAACCATTCTGGTAACGTTTTGGGGAAAACAGCACTGTGTTTTCGATTTCCTGTTTCCGTTGCTAAGTGCAAAACATTCGTCGGATATGCCATCTTTCGGTCCACCCAATTGGAGACGTTCTTCCCAAATCCACTCCCTACTTTCGATGTATCCCGACTCTGGTCTGTCTCGCTGAGTTTCTTCAACCTTTTCTCTGCCCAATCGCCCATCGGCACCATCACTGCCTCTTGATACATATTGAACTTTCTGCTTTTATTAAACTGCAAACATCTCTCCCAAGCATCTCTGAATCGGTTCGGCCATTTGCCCGGATAGCAGTTCTTCTTGTGCCAGACAAACTCTTCTGTCCATAACCATCCTTGCCTTTTCATCGCAAGTATCAATTCAATAACATAAGTATGCCGTTCTCCGTCAACAGCCTGCTCTTTGATATTTAGAATGAAGGTGCCAGATGGCTTGAGTACCCTTAAAAATTCTGCAGCTCGAGGCATAAACCAAGCGACGTATTCATCTGGACTGATTCCCCCATACGTTTTGGAGCGGCGGTCCGCATACGGCGGAGAAGTCATAATCAGATCGAATGAATCGGGGTCAAAATCGGCGAGTATCTCTAAGCAGTCCCCAAGATAAAGGTCTGTTTTTATCTCTGTCATCCAAAAATCTACCTTTGTACGAAAGCGTTTTACAGCATAATACCACGCTTTTGAAGCGAAGTCAAGCGTAAAAACTTTACGCACCCATTCGCAAATTTCTTGACACAGCGTATCCGGTTTGATATACTTTCGATTGGCAGAAATTGTTAAGAAGCAGCCGCGCTTCTACAAGAATCAAGAATTAAAACCAATATCGCGTTGTCCGAGGATTAGATGAAATGGAGGACGGATTCAAGAAACGCACATCTATTAGCAACCGCACGCTATTTAACCGCAAGGAAAATTAAAAACATGGAAATCACAGATGTTAAAACGATTCTGACAGCACCTAACGGAATTCGGCTTGTCGTTGTTAAGGTCGAAACGAGTGAACCCGGCTTATACGGACTCGGTTGTGCGACGTTTACACAACGCCCACTCGCCGTGGCAACAGCAGTCGATGAGTATCTCAAACCCTTCCTTATCGGCAAAGACCCAGCGAACATAGAGGACATCTTCCAGACCAGTTTTGTCAGTTCCTATTGGCGAAATGGACCCGTGCTGAACAACGCACTCAGCGGTGTGGACATCGCTTTGTGGGACATCATGGGCAAACGCGCCAATATGCCTGTCTACCAACTCCTCGGTGGTAAATGCCGTGAGGCTGCGACGCTTTACGCACACGCAGGCGGCGGAACTTTCGAGGAAGTGGAACAGAGCATCCGCCGGTATATGGAACAGGGATACCGCTACGTCCGAGCACAAGTAGCGATACCGGGGTATTCGACTTACGGTGCAGGCCGAGGAAAACGGAGTTCACCTGCCTTTGAACCGACCCCTTATGTCAATACCATCATCAAACTCTTCGACCACCTACGTACACAGCTAGGCGACGAGGTAGAACTCCTACACGACGTACACGAGCGGATCCCTCCCATCCAAGCCATTAATCTCGCGAAAGGACTTGAACCGTATAACCTCTTCTTCCTTGAAGACCCGTTTGCACCAGAGGATGTTGACTATTTCCAACTGATGCGTCAGCAGACGAGTATCCCCATCGCGATGGGTGAACTGTTCAACAATCCGAATGAGTACGTTCATCTTATCAAAGATCGGCTCATCGACTTTATCCGTGTGCATATCTCGCAGATCGGCGGTATCAGTCCGGCGCGTAAACTCGCAGCGTTCTGTGAATTCTTCGGTGTCCGCACGGCATGGCACGGACCAGGCGATGTCTCACCCGTCGGACATGCCGCTAACGTTGCGTTGGACCTGGCATGTTATAACTTCGGCATTCAAGAGCAGCACGTCTTCGGAGACAACACCAAAGAAGTGTTCCCGGGCTGCCCAGAAATTCGAGACGGCTGTTTTTGGGCAAGCGAGGCACCAGGACTCGGTATCGATGTCAACGAAGAACTCGCCGCCCGATTTCCATTCCCTGAACATCCACTCAATGGCGGTTGGGCACCCGTACGCCGGATGGACGGCACGGTTATTCGTCCGTAAATGGAACAATGACACGGATGCGCGTATGAAACCTATTGTTTATACCGCTTTCGCACTCTGGGCAAGTTTCGCACACGCTGATATCCGGTTCACGCGTGTGACCGATGAGGCGGGTATCCAGTTCCGCCATTTTAACGGAGCGACAGGCGAAAAATATCTCGTTGAAACAATGGGTGGCGGTGTCGCTTTTTTCGATTACGATAATGACGGGCACCTGGACATCTATTTCGTCAATGGAGCACCCCTCGCTGTAGGAGCGGTTTCTAATCCCGATGCCAGGCTACCCATAAATCGGCTCTATCGGAACAACGGCGATGGCACTTTCACCGATACCACACATCGCACAGGCATCGGGGACACCGGCTATGGTATCGGTTGTTGCGTCGCCGATTACAATAACGACGGCAACAGCGACCTTTTCGTTACCAACTACGGTCAAAATGTCCTCTACCGTAATAATGGCGATGGCACGTTTACCGTTGTGACGACCGAGGCGGGCATCGGCGGTGAATCGCGTTTTTCAGCCGGTTGCGCCTTCGCGGATTATAATAATGACGGTTGGCTGGATCTAGTCGTCGTCAACTATGTCTCTGTTGACCTAAAGACGGCACCCGATTGCTCACAAGCAGGGATACCCGCGTATTGTCGTCCAGAAGATTTCGCACCGGAACCGGATATCCTCTACCGAAACAACGGCGACGGCACCTTCACCAATATGACACAGGATGCCGGAATCACCTCACTCGGCAGGGGACTCGGCGCAATCTGGACAGATGTCGATAACGATGGTCGGCTCGATCTTTATATCGCCAATGATCGGGAACCGAACTTCCTCTACCGAAATAACGGCGACGGCACTTTCACAGAACTTGGTGAGCCGCACGGTGTCGCACGCAACGAACACGGCGACGCTGAAAGCAGCATGGGGATTGATACAGCAGACTACGACAACGACGGGGATTTCGATGTTATCCTCACGCATTATCAAGCTGAAACGAATACGCTCTATCAGAACGACGGAAACGGTATCTTTTGGGACATCACCGCACAGAGCCGTTTAAGCGAACCGACACTCCTACCGTTGGCGTGGGGTACCGGTTTCGCTGATGTCGATAATGATGGTTGGTTAGACATCTTTTTTGCCAACGGACATCTACACGATAACATCGCAGAATTGGAAGAGATCGGGGTTTACGAACAACAGAATCAACTGTTCCGCAACCGAGGCGACGGCATCTACACAGATATTTCGGACCTCTCTGGTGAGGGGATGTTGATAGAAAAGTCCAGCCGTGGCACGGTCTTCGGAGACTACGACAACGACGGCGATCTGGATATTCTTGTCACGAATATTAACGATACACCCGACCTACTCAGAAACGACACGCCACCAGAGCATCGCTGGCTCAGCATTAAACTCATCGGAAACCAAAAGTCGAATCGCGACGGAATAGGGGCGAAGGTAACACTTCAGAATAGCGACACGCGCCTGCTCAGAGAGGTTAAAAGCGGCGGCAGTTATCTCTCCCAGAACGCACAACGATTGTTGGTCGGGTTAGGCACCGTTGATCAGGTTGAGCGGGTGGTTGTACACTGGCAAAGCGGTGTTCAGGATGTCATCGAAAATGTCAAATGCAATCAGGTATTGACAATCCGAGAGGGAGAAGGTATGATATTATTAGATTGAGTGAATCGATTGAACGAGGTCGTTGTACCTCAATTTTCCGATAACCTTCATGGAGGAGAATCTAATGGATAACAGGTTCTTTGTTACGATCCTTACGTTTGTAGTAGCATTTATGCTCACTGCAAGTCCGTCCGTCCTCGCGAAAGTCAACCCGGCAGACCTTGTCGGCATGTGGCTGTTTGAAGAGGGCGCGGGCGATGTCGCTAAGGATACTTCCGAGGCGGGAAACGATGGGACCATCGCGGGACCTAAGAAATGGCGTGACGGGAAATTCGGACGCGCACTCGAGTTTGATGGTGCCGGTGTCTATGTAGAGGTAGAATCCAACGATAGTATTACGCTTGAAGAATTGACGATTGTCGCGTGGGCGAACCTGGAACCTTCGCAAGGCACCCGTTGGCAATCTATCATGATGCGCGGTCAGAATCCACGGAACTATTTACTAGCTGTTGATAAAGACAGTCAAACCCTACAACTTATAGTAAGCGTTAGAATTAAAGATACATGTTTATGACTTCATCAATAGTTCTATCAGCATTGTATTCTCTGAGACGTTTTATATTCGCAAAGTCGTGTTCAATCGGGTTGTAATCGGGTGAATAAGGTGGCAAAAACA
>JAJDTJ010000074.1 GCA_022827225.1 Candidatus Poribacteria bacterium
AGTGCCTGAACGGAGACACCAAGTAGTTTAGCAGCTTCACCAATCTTAACAAACCTATTATTCATATACATATTGTAGCATATAATATAAAGGGTTGTCAAGTAAAAACCTATATAACTTTAGAGTTTTATAGGTTCTTATAGGTTTTTATAGAAATTGGCACACTGCAATTTGCCCTAATCGACCCGCGATAGAAGATAAAATCTGACATTTTTGCGGTTTACATCCAAACACACTTCCATCCTTCCAATCTGCCAAGCCGCCAAGCAAATGAGTTTTATGTGAGTCCTAAATTTTCTGAAACTGAAGGATTCTGCCATTCCGCCTTTACTCTTGATTTTTTTCCTACTTCGTGCTAAACTGCCCCAAATCTTAAGATAAGGAAATGGATTAAAATGAGCACGAAAGCACACGTCATCGATTTTGGAAAACAGAACCCTATTGACCGAGGCACCGGTGTAAGAACCGTTCCGTTAGCCGGTAAATGGATCGACTCCACTTCACTCACCAACGGTGTGACGATGTTTGAACCCGGCGCAGCGATCGCACGCCACTACCATAACTGCGATGAATCCGTTACAATTCTTGAAGGCGAAGCCGCCTGTGAGGTTGATGGTAAAGTCTTTACCATGAAAGCCTACGACACCACATTCGTCCCTGCTGGCATCCCGCATCGGTTCTGGAATGAAAGCGATGCACCCATGAAAATCTTGTGGACGTATGCCTCTGTCACCGTAACCCGTACCTTCACAGAAACCGGTGAAACAGTGGGCCACTTATCCGCCGGCGATCAGGCAGTCGTCACATAACGGCGACGCAGGAGACATAAAATGTCCGTTCAAACCTATATTAAGGAGAATCAGACCGAACTCTGTGCGTTGCTACAGGAACTCGTCAGGATTCCGACCGTCAATCCACCCGGCGAAAATTATGCCGAAATTGTGGAATTAATTAAGGCAAAATGCAAAGCGTTAGGGATGTGGACACGAATGGTCAAAGTCCCGAAACCCCGCGCCGAGCAAGTGATCCCAAATTCCGATAGCCATCCACGGTTAAATCTCATCGCGCGTTGGGATGTCGGCGCAGAAAAAACGGTGCATTTCAACGCACACTACGATGTTGTACCTGTTGCAGGCGAATGGCGTTTCGGGGATCCGTTCAGCGGCGAAATTGATGGCGAGTGGCTCTACGGACGCGGTGCCGACGATATGAAGGATGCCATCGCTGCGCTCCTGTTCGCGATTCAGGCTCTCCAAAAGACTGACACCGAACCGAAATTTAACGTCGAATGCTCCTTCACCTGCGATGAAGAGACCGGCGGACAACTGGGCGCAGGGTATGTCGTCGAAGCAGGGTTGGTTAATGCCGACTACGTCGTCAACTGCGAAGGCGGTTCGGAGATGAACATCGGCAAAGGGCATAACGGTGTCCTCTGGTTAGAAATCGAGGTCAAAGGCAAAGCGGCACATGGCGCACAGCCGGATAAGGGAGTAAACGCCTTTGAGAAGACCGCCGAACTCGTAACAGCAATCCAACGTGTTAAACGGAAGCTAAAATCACCGGAACGCGCATTTAAACTCCGAGATGGCAGCGAGCGTTATCCGACGTTGAACATCGGCGGAACGTTTCGTGGCACCGATGGCGATAAAATCAACACTGTTCCCGCAAGTGTCACATTCTCAATCGACCGACGGATTACACCGAACGAGGAACTTGAGTTTGCCGAACTCGAATTGCGAGAGGCGATCGCTGGGGCATGCCAATACTATCCCGATTTGGACGCAGAAGCACGCGCTATCTTACGAATCGAACCCTGCTTAACCGATACCGATTCACCAATAGCACAAGCCTTCGCCGAGGCGGTGCGTATCGTCCGTTTCAATCGACCAAAATTTAAAAGTACTACCGGATTTACGGACCTACACTATTTCGTCAATACAGGTTTACCGGGAATCGGGTACGGACCCAGTGGCGAAGGCGGGCACGCCATCAATGAACGCGTAAATATTCCCGATCTCGTCAGAACCTCTACTATCTACGCAACCTTCATGACACGCGCGGAACTGTAATCCTGAAGATATGATACAAAATCCAAAGCCAGCACCGTTCAATGTCGTACCAGGCGATACCACAGGAACCACATGGGCACTACCGGAAGGCGCAATCACCCGATTGGGGAAGGGAATACATAGAATTGGTCCAGATTTGGATAGTGTAGCACTCTCACCAGATGGCACATATTTTGCCGCTGGAACTGGAATGGGATTGTGGTTCTATGACGTTTCAACAATGACCCCTATCGCTTTGTGGGAAACGGAAAGAGGACTAATTTCCGCTGTGGATATTTCGCCAGATGGTAAGTTGATTACTATTGCCAATTGGAATGGCATCGTTAAGGTGATGGATGTTCAGAGCGGAGAAATCATCAAACAGATGGAAAGATACGAATTGTATTCTTTCGTTAAGTTTCTTGCCTTTTCGCCAGATAGTCGGTTGATTGCCTCAGCGCCATGGAAGCAAGGCGTTGAGGTCTTAGATGTTCAAAGTGGTGAATGCCTCACGCAGATACAATTAGAACCCATAAACACACAGTTCAATATCTATGCAGGCGTCGAATTTTCTCCCAATGGACAATACCTTGCTATAACAGAAACACCCATTAACGCTGACAACGGAGCATATACACTTTCACGAGACGGTTCGCAAACTGCTGTTTGGGATCCTCGGACAGGTGAATTAATTGCGAAGCTTCCAGGTAAAAAATTTGCGTTTTCGCCAGATAGCCGATTAATCGCATGCGCCTGTCCAGACGACACCGCTAAAAACGGCAATGACTTACATCAACTTTTCATTTCAATTTGGGACATAGCAGCAAGCAAACGCATTGCGTATTTCAAGGCACACGAGCATTGGATAGATATTGTCACCTTTTCACCGTGCGGTCAATTCATTGTATCAGCGGACAGAGGCGGAAATTTACGAATTTGGGACATCGAAAAAGACGCACGCAAGATAGATTGGACAGATAACCGTATTGATGCCAAACGTTGGGACATAGATTGGACAGATAACCGTATTAATGCCAAACGTTGGGACATGGAATATTGGAACACTAAATATCACGATTTTGAATTCAGCATGACTCGCTTAGTCCCCTCATATTCGCTGGAAGGCGAACTATTTGCTGTTGCATTTCCTGATAGCACGAATACTGTTGAAGTATGGGATGTAGAAGGTCGTAAAAAGTTAAAATCAATAGAACGATTACCGGGGAGTATCGGTTCAACATGGTTAGCGAAATGCCCAGCGTTAGCAA
This sequence comes from Candidatus Poribacteria bacterium, assembly GCA_022827225.1. Taxonomy (GTDB): domain Bacteria; phylum Poribacteria; class WGA-4E; order WGA-4E; family WGA-3G; genus WGA-3G. The sequence goes on from JAJDTJ010000074.1 coordinate 3,317, forward strand.
CCGCATGGGCACTTCATAACAAATCAGGAAATTCTGACAAAACAAACGCATGGATAACACTTCGTGAACCTACATTTCGACCCCGAACAGATTCGGATCTGGACTCAATGCGATTCTCAAGAGATGGACAGACAATTGTGAGTAATAGCAATGGTGGTGGCTCCATATTATGGGAAGTACCACAGAAACATAAACAAAGTTTCGTTGCGAAGCTACAGGCAAAAATCAATCGGGTTAAATATTCAGACGCTGCACGGAAAAATGCCTTTGCAACATTAACTGCCGAACAGAAAACAGAACAGAAGCAGGCATGGGAAACATTGAAGAAAGATCCTCGTTTTACTTCTATTGATTGGTCCAAGAAGACAGATTCACGTACCTATTCAATAACAGTTTCTCCAGATGGTAATATTATTGCGACTGGACATTACGGGGAAATACGTCTATGGAACATTGAAAAACCCATACCCTTGGATGCCATACCACAACCTAATAACAGTAGCAGAGCGTGTGCCCTCGCGTTTTCACCGTGCGGTAAATATATCGTCTCTGGGACTTGGTGGCAAAGGGGGATGAAGAAGATGGCAATCCGTTTATGGGACATCGCTACCGGTGAAAATATCCATACCTTCTGGGGACATACAACGGACGTGCAATCCTTAGCGTTTTCGCCCGATGGCACGCTTCTGGCAAGCGGCGGCTTTGATGGTACAATCTTGTTATGGGATGTCAAGCCCTTCATCGGTTCTTAAAACAAGGGACGCTAAACTCATTGAGGGAATAAATACAATGCAAAACCGCAGACCAGCACTATTCAATCTTGTCCCGGAGGACACTACAGGAACAACATGGGCGTTGCCGGAAGGCGCAATCGCCCGATTGGGAAAAGGTAGCGTGGATCAAGGAGATATTAAGGTATCGCCAGATGGCATATATTTCGCTGTTGGAACTCTCATGGGACTTTGGTGGTATGATGTAGCCGCAATGTCGCCGATTTCATTGTGGGAAACGAAAAGGGGAATGGTTAATTCTATTGATTTTTCTCATGATGGGAAATGGATTATCATTGATACTTCAGATGGTGTCACTAAAGTACTGGACGTTCAAAGTGGAGAGTGTATCACGCAGATGGAGGGCCTGGACGCTTTTGGTGGGCTCGCCTGCTCATCGAACGGCAGGTGGATTGCTACTGCAGCGATGCAGGGGGTTGTGAAGGTATTGGATATTCATAGCGGTGAGTGCATTGCACAGATGGATCGAGGCGCGCACGAATTTCAATCAAATGATATTCGCCAACTTGAATTTTCACCAGATGGCAAACTCCTTGCCGCTACAGCGGACAATCGTAAACTTTTACGCCATGGACAGGTTCTGAACCCCGACACAGAAGGTACGCAAACTTACGTATGGCATCCAGAGACGGGCGAGGCAATTGTCAAGTTTGCAGGTAGAAATTTTGTTTTTTCTCCCGACAGCCGCCTGCTGGCGGGCGCGGCTGCTGACGAAACCTCTGGTGACTCCGATCGCGTTGACAGCTGCATTTCAGTGTGGGATGTAACAACCGGTGAACGGACCTTACACTTCTCAGCGCATACGGATTGGGTGGAGGATATAACCTTTTCGCCGGGTGGTGAGTTCCTCGTGTCGAGTAGTAGAGATAAAAGTTTGCGCGTATGGGACCTCGCAGAGGGTGTGCAAAAGAAAGTTTATACTAACTCCGAAACAGATTGGGGGCTTCCATTCTACTCACCAGAAGGGAAATTATTGACTGCCATATTTCGTTATGAGAATGCGACTTGGACTATTGACATCTGCAGTGTAGAACCCTGTGAAAAACTGCAAACAATTGAACTGTTGGCAGGAAGCGTTGGTGCGATGTGGTTTTTCAGATGTCCACAGTTAGCTGTCGCTTACGCGCTGTCCAACAAACGAACGGATGACAAGACCCAAACATTTCCAGCACTTCGTGAACCCCATTTCCCATGGCCCTATCCGAAAGTAGCTTGGTTGGATGACCAAACGCTCGCAAGTACCCGCGATTACCCAGGTCTTGAGTTATGGGATGTTGTCCAGAAGTGTCCACGCGAAACATTGTTGAAAGATAAGAATATTTATACGTACACTGTTTTGCCTTCTGGAAAGATACTGGGCACCCGCCTCTACAATGAGACCAAGGTATGGGATGCCAGCAATCCGGACGAACCTGTCGCTGAATTCACAGCACCTAAAGAACCTTCAGAGTGGGTGCGTCACGAGGTGTTCGCTCCCACTGGTGATCGGATCGCAGCGGGGAGCAGAGAAGGCACAGTCTATGTATGGAACTTCCAGAACCCAGAGGAGCCAACGCTACTCACGGGGCACACGGATTACGTTACATCACTGGCGTTTTCGCCAGATGGCAAGCGGTTAGCCAGCGGGGCGCGCGACGACACCACTCGCTTGTGGGATGTTGCGTCAGGCGAACAAATTGCTACACTGCCTTTGGATGACCCTCGCTGCACTGAAGGGATAGCGTTCTCGCCGTGTGGTAAGATGATTGCCGGTGGCATGGACAATGAAATCCGATTGTGGTGCGCTGAGCAACTGACGACATTACGCACGATACCGCAATCTGAGAACAGCCGACGGACATACGCGGTCGCTTTTTCGCCGTGTGGTAAGTATCTCGTATCGGGGACTTGGTGGCAACGCCGGATGGAGAAGATGGCAATCCGGGTGTGGGAAGTTGAAACCGCAGAGAATATCCATACCTTCTGGGGTCATACAACGGACGTGCAGTCACTCGACTTCTCCCCGGACGGCACGTTCTTAGCGAGTGGGGCAGATGATGGCACAATCCTATTGTGGGATGTCAAACCCTTCATAGACGCTTAAAGCCTTACTAAGCGTATCTTGCCTCTCTGCAAAGGGTGGATCTGACTGCCGATTTTTGTTTGATTCCCTGCCTTGGATGTGTTATTATCTTCATATCACATTTGCGGGATTATATTTTTTAAAAGGGTTACTCATCATGATTATCAATCGGCTTATCGTCAAAAACTGGCGGAATTTTCAGCATATTGATGTTCCGCTTAGAGAGCGCCAGTTTATCGTCGGTCCGAATGCCTCAGGTAAATCCAACCTGTTAGACATCTTTCGCTTTCTCCGCGATATCACCAAAGCGGAAGGTGGCGGACTCCAAAAAGCAGTCAGTGACCGAGGCGGTGTCTCCAAAATTCGCTGCCTGTCCGCCGGGCAAGCCCCAGAGGTTTCTATCGAAATTCACATCGCCGACACGCCAGATGCCCCCGCAACATGGCGATATAGTCTCGGATTTCGTCAAGCAGATCGTGAACATTGCCAAACGCATCTCACTCATGAGCGTGTCTGGAGAGACGGTGAACGTCTTCTTGATAGACCCGATGCAGACGACAACGAAGATCCAGACCGCCTTATCCAGACCGCACTTGAACAGAATGCTGCCAACGCGAAATTTCGGGAGATTGGACGATTCCTGCGTAATGTTACCTATCTCCATCTCGTGCCACAACTCATCCGTTTTGGGGATGTAATCCAAGGTAAAGTTATCGAAGATGATCCGTTTGGTCAGGCTTTCCTTGAACGCGTCGCGAGCGTGCATCCAAACACCCGCCGTGCTCGTCTCAAAAGAATTGAACGGACCCTCAAAATCGCTGTCCCGCAGTTTGAAAAATTAGAATTTATTCGTGACAAAATAGGACGACCACATTTACGAACACGTTATTCCCACTGGCACCCAACCGAAGAAGGGCATTGCGAAAACCAATTTTCGGATGGAGTGCTTCGACTTATTGGACTCTTGTGGTCTCTCCTTGAAAGCGATTCGATAATATTATTAGAAGAACCAGAACTCTCTTTAAACATAGGTATTGTCTCTAAACTTGCCCCGCTGTTTGCCCGTATACCGAGAATCCACCAGTGTCAAGTGTTTGTTAGCACGCATAGCAGCACTCTTCTAACAGAACCGTGTATTGACGGCACAGAAGTGCTTTTGCTCACACCTGAAAAGACAGGCACATCGGTCAAGGTTTCGTCTGATATTGAGGACATTCGCATCCTTTTGGAGAATGAGTTCACAGTAGGTGAAGTTGTCCTTTCACGAACCAGACCTAAAGATACTGCCGGGGTAAGTTTAATACAATGAGATTGAAGCACATAATTCTTGCAGTTGAGGATGAACTCGGTGAGGCAGTTTCAACGCAAATTCTTAAGAGGTTTGACATCGAAATTTGGGACACAGTCTTCGGTGAGGGTTATACTTATCTTCAACGCAAAGCAATGGAGTTCAACCGGTCTGCTAACGGCGCAGCTATTTTTATGTTGACCGATTTAGATTCACCCCAAAATTGTCCACCACGACTCATTCAATCTTGGATTAAAGGTGCTTTAAATCCTCAGTTTTTCTTCCGCGTCGCAGTTATGGAGGTTGAATCTTGGGTGATGGCGGATCGAGATGGGGCAGCGAATTTTCTATCAATACCTGTTAACCGCATCCCGCGAAACACTGACGAGATTCCGAATCCTAAAGAATTTTTGGTTTCACTTGCACGTCGGAGTCAAAAGAGAACGGTGCGTGAGGCATTGATTCCAGCGCAGGGTGCGATTCTTCCTGTGGGCAATGAATACAACGCATTTTTGAGTCAATTCGTCCAAGAGCACTGGAATTTAGAACGCGCTGCTACCGCCTCTCCGAGTCTAAAACGAACCTTAGACCGACTCGCCCAAGGCAAGAATATGAGTGCTGACCAGTGAACAAAAAATTTCAACGCCACATTGAAAATTTCATCTGCGCACAGTGTGGTACTGCTGTCGAGGGAGATGGCTACACCAACCACTGTCCAGAATGTCTCTGGAGTCAACATGTTGACGTGAACCCTGGCGACCGATCCGCAACCTGTCACGGTTTGATGGAACCGGTAGGTTTTACCGTAAAACACGGCAAGTATATCCTCACACATCGCTGCACGGCGTGCGGCATAGAAAAAAACAACAAAACCGCAAAGAATGACAACTTTAACGCGATCCTTCGTCTACAAGGAGAGATAAATGTCTAAAAACAAAATTCTGGCGATCGTCTCTATCTCCGTTCTCGCTATTGCCACCGTTGTTTTGGGAATCCTGTTCTATTCAACTTCAAACAGACTCGAAAAAACGCAGACAGAATTAGCGACAACCCAAGACACCCTGCAGAAAACTGAAACTGCGAAAGCGGATCTCGAAAAGAAGTTAACCGACACTGAAAGCACATTGTCTGAAACGCAAAAGACCTTGTCGGAGACACGTTCGGAACTCGATCAAACGAAAGAGATATTGCAGAACGCAAGCGAAGCCGCTCGAAAAATCGCTGCTGAACGGAACGAACTCCAACAGGATAAAAGCGCACTCGAACGTGAAAAAGAGAGTCTCCGCGGAAAACTCAACGAGATTGAATCCGAATTACAACGGATTCGGGTACAATCGCAACGGTCAATCGCTGCTATCCAAGAACGGTTTAAGGATACCGTCGGTGCTGTGTTAGATGAAGCCGGACGGTTGAAGCTCGATGTCAAAGGGAAGATTCTGTTTCAAACCGGCAGCGCGATTCTCAGCACGGAAGGAAAATCACTTCTCGACGCAATTTCGGAAGAGGTACTCCTAAACGCCGACTATTCGGATTACGCCATCCGGATTGAGGGACACACAGATAATACGCCGATCGGCGGCGACGCACTCCGGAATTGGAACCTCTCAACCGAACGCGCAATCGCAGCCGTGAAATACTTACAAGAACACGCCAACGTCAGCGCGGAACGTTTAGCAGCAACCGGATACGCCTTCTATCAACCGATAGATACCGCCGAAACGCCGGAGGCAAAAGCCAAAAATCGCAGGATCGAAATTATACTCGTACCACCCCAAGATTTTTTGTCGGAACTCCTGACATCGCTCCAAACGGTGATGCAATCTATTGGGACGGCGGAGGCTCAGTAGCCTTATCCACCGCTTTTTTCTCTGACATCGCGCGCTTGGCTTCAGACGCAAGTGCTGTCGCACGGATAATCAACTTATTCATCGCATCGATCCGTTCAAGCATCTGTTCATTTGTCCACGAAATGGCAGCGAGATAGCGGAGTTCGTCCAGATGGTTCACGGTCTCGGCACCGAACGCAATCTGAAGTCCGCTTGAGGTGATATATCGAAAACCGGCGTTCACACCCGATCCGTCAAACTCCAGACGCATCGCGATGTCGCCTCTCGCAAAAGCAGGGCGGAATTCTTTGCTCAGACCGGCGAACACGCCTATAGGTTGTTCTCCAAACGCAAACCGCTGCGTACCGACACCGACATGCAAGGAAAACAGATGTACCCGCGGTAGATTAAAGGTTTTACTGACAGCAAAAAACGCTGAAGGTATCTCACCATCTTCCGCTTCCGACAAAAAAAGCGTGCTCCCGAGTTTCTCTATACCTATTGCAACCCCCGGAACTACCCCTGCTTCTGGCTCTTTTAGGAGCAGCAACTTCAAGTTCGCAGTCCGCTCAACAGTTGAATCTGGCTCGCCTTCGTCCCAGAGATGTGTCAGTCCGACTTCAAGCCGGTCAAACAATCCGAAGTTGAGACGCACTGCCACCGCATCTCCAAGGCGCGTCGTGGATCGGTCTGTCGCCGTTTGTTGGAAACCGAGATAAGTACCTGCCTCGAATATGCCGTGCTGCAGTACCCGACCTGTCGGAACATCTACCAACCCACTCCCCGTAAGGACTTCGCCTTGAACAGCGTCGGAAACCACGATACCCACAGAAACTATTAGGCAGAGCAAGATAAGGTGTCGAAGCATTGATGCTACTCCATGTAACGGATACCGGAAGGCGTGCCGATAATGATCTTGTCGGCGCGGTTGACAAAAATCCCATTCTCGACGACTCCCGGAATGTTGTTCAACTGCAGCTCGACCGCTGACGGTGTCGGGATACCGTCAAAATGGCAGTCAAGGATATAGTTGCCGTTGTCCGTGATTAGTGGGTTCTGCTTTCCATCCGGAGTGGATGCGACCCGTAAAGTGGACCTTCCACAAATCCGATTGACCTCAGCCTGCGTCGCTTCCCATCCGAACCGCACGATCTCTACTGGAAGCGGAAAATTGGTCCCAAGAACACGGGACACCTTGCTTTCATCAACGACAATCAATATTTTCTTCGAGGCGTTGGCGATAATCTTTTCTCTAACGAGGGCAGCACCGCCGCCTTTGATCAAGTTGAGATGTGCGTCTACCTCATCGGCACCGTCAATCGTCAGGTCAATGGTAGGGTGTATAGCAAGCGTTGTGAGCGGTATCTTTTGTTCTAATGCGATTCTCTCGGTACCCTCAGAGGTCGGAATACCGACAATATCGAGTCCCTCGCGCACCATCGTGCCGAGTTTCAAAAGACCGTAATAGACAGTAGACCCTGTCCCTAATCCGACAATCATACCGGATTGGACGGCTTCTGTCCCTTTTTCTGCAGCAATTTTTTTTTGATTTTCGGTGTTCATGATACCGATAAGTGTAACAGAAAAGGACCAGAAAATCAAGTTTTTATCTCGTTTTCGATGAAAAGTCATCTCTTCATTCTTCCAACCTTCCGTGCTTCCACTCTTCCGATCAGGTTGCCTTTCCAATTTTCCAACCCACACCGCCAAGTGAGCGGCTCTGGACAACTGATTCCGTAATTTGACTTATTTCGCGAATTGTGCTACAATGCTCATCATGAAAAAGAATACTAACCATACCGACTTGGGGGTCGGAAAAGTGGCTGCACAACCCGGAACTCAGACGGATGGACACCTCAAGGTCGGCACGATGCCTGACGGAACGGCTGTCCGACTCCCGATCGTCTTAATCAACGGGAAACACCCCGGTAAAGTGCTTTACCTTCAAGCGATCAGCGACGGGGACGAACTCAACGGTATCGCCGTTGTCCACAAAATTATCCAGACGATCACGCCAGAGCAGTTGCACGGTAAGATTATTGCCGTGCCGATCGTCAACTTCCACGCATTTCACGCCAAACAGGCATTTAATCCCGTGGACAACCGTAAAATGAACCGCTGTTTTCCGGGGAGACGCGACGGTACGTCGAGCGAACGGATAGCCTATCACCTCTTCCAGCAGGCGGTCCAGCAGGCGGACTACTGCATCGACCTACATCAAGGCGGCGTGCAACCGATGATTGATGAAGTCCGCGTTCGCGTTGATGAAAAACATACACTACACGGCGCATGTCTAGAACTCGCACGCGTCTTCGGGATCGGATACATCCTTGATCAGAAGGGTCCAAAAGGGCAACTCGCACAAGCAGCACCAGAGATCGGGATTCCAACGATTGACCCTGAATTAGGCGGAACGCACGGATGGGATGCAGCAAGCATCGAAAAAGGTGTCCGCGGCGTGCTAAATGTGCTACAATATTATAACTTCATTGCTGGAACACCGGAGATCCCTGAACAGCAAACTGTTGTAAAAAAATTTGTACCGATCCTCAGTAATGAAGGCGGTTTCATCTATTATAGAGCGGAATTATATGAGCAGCTAACAGCGGCGCAACCCGTTGCTGATATTTGTGATGTCTTCGGCACTGTACAGGAAACCATAACTTCACCCGTTGACGGTATTTTCTGGTCAAAATCTATCTATCCGATGGTCGCCAGCGGCGGTACCATCGGCAAAATCGGTACACCCATCGGGTACCTCTAACGTTCACTATAGTTTCATGGGAGGAACCGGCTTGCATAAACAGAATCGCGAAGCCTTTATTAAAAAAATGGGACCTGGCGGTGTTGCTATCTTCGCCAGTAATCCACCCGCACGGTGGAACCACGACACCGAATACATTTATCGGCCAGACCCGAACTTTTACTATCTTACCGGGTTTGAAGAGCCGGAGTCGATTTGTGTCATCGCTCCTGAACATCCGAAGCACCAATATGTCCTGTTTGTGCGTCCAAAAAACAAGCAGGCGGAAATCTGGAACGGTAAGCGCGTCGGTGTTAAGGATGCCCAGAAACACTATGGTGCTGATAAAGCCTATCCGATAGAAAAATTCGATGAAAAAATCGGGGAATATCTACAGGACGCGGAACGGCTCTACTATACGCTCGGTTCCAATGAGGATATCGATACCGAAATCCTTGCCCGATTCACACGCGCCGTCAAGTCAAAGGTTCGAGGCGGTAAAGGCATTGACACGTTAGTTGATCCAAGCCCTATTCTCAGCGAGATGCGGTTAATCAAAAATGAGACGGAGTTGGAGCGCATGCGACTGGCAACCGAAATTACAGTCGCCGGTCACGTCGCAGCGATGCAGGCGGTGCGACCCGGACTGTACGAATACCAATTAGAGTCGCTTGTTGAATCCACGTTCCGTATGAACGGCGCCGGCGGCGCAGCGTTCCCGACAATCGTCGCAAGTGGCGGAAACGCCACAACGCTACACTACACCACAAACAACTGCGAAATTGAGGACGGAAAACTTGTGCTACTTGACGCAGGGGCGGAATACAACCGATACTGCGGCGATGTCACCCGAACCTTCCCAGCAAACGGCACTTTTACTGAAGCACAGCGGGACATCTATCAGACTGTCCTTGATGCACATTATGCTATTATCGACGGCATCCGTCCGGGGGTTTCTATTGACGAACCGCACCAAAAATCGATTGAACTTCTAACAGAGGGCATGCTCCGCCTCGGGCTCCTGAAAACGAAAAAGAAAAAAATAGAGAAGTTGATAGAAGACGGCGCGTACCGGAAGTTTTACATGTACCGGATCGGACACATGATCGGTTTGGATGTACACGATGTCAATTGTGTCCGCGAAGCGAACGGTGATTACAAGACCTTCCAACCCGGAATGATAATAACTATTGAACCCGGACTCTACGTCGCCGAAGGCACCAAGGGCGTTCCGCCGGAGTACTTAGGCATCGGTGTCCGCATAGAGGACGACATCCTCGTCACAGAATCCGGCAACGAAAACCTGACCAGCGGAGTCCCAAAAGAGATTGATGAAGTCGAAGCACTCATCCGCGGGGCAAAGTAGGAGCGAGTGTTTTTGCTTACAAGAAATCCGCAGAAACATGCAGAAATACGCAGAAACGCCCAAGCAAAACCCCCAAGCAAAAACGGTGTTTCTTGTCGCTCGCGATCTTTCAATCAAACGGGCTAAGAACCAAAAACTAAATCATCCACGGTAGGAGCGAGTGTTTTTGCTGGGGTGTTTCTTATCGCTCGCGATGCTTCAATCAAAGTCTTCACCTAAGGAGTTCCATTATGATTGCAAACTTAAGAAAGACAATTTTAGAGATGAAAGACATAATCCGCCAGAAATACAGAGCCGAGATTAAGGGCATCTTCGGTTCGTATACACGCGGAGATTTCCATGCAGACAGCGACCTGGACCTCTTAGTAGATTTCGATGACGGTGCCGATCTTACAGACTTTATCGGTCTCCAAAAATTTTTAGAGGACAAACTTGAATGCAAAATCGATGTCGTATCAAGACGTTCACACCGAGAAGAGCAAGACTTCATGCCTCTGTTTTCAACAGCATAATACTTCCATGTTTGTTGATTAACTGGAAAAAACCGAAAAGCCTGTGTTACAATTCTTAAATCGGAGGAGATACATGGCAAATCCAAGTAGGGCAAATCCAAGAAAATTAAAAGGTATGAACAAGTATCAGAAAAAAGCGCATCGCCGGCGTGAGGACCGCTTGCGTGGCAACGAGGTTGAATACTATCTTGAACTTGCCTATTCCTCTGATCCCGACGATCGCGTTGAGGCGATGGACAACCTCTGTCCCTGCCATGTCCGGAAACGGATTGATGCCGTCTGGGTGGCACTCTATAAAGGTATGCTTGACCCCGATCTGCGGGTCCGCAGAGCCGCATGGCATACACTTGATGATGGCGGAAACCCGAACGATCCGAGACTCCAACCGCTCCTCGAAAAAATCGCTAAAGAGGAAACAGATCCGAGGCTACGCCAACGCGCACTTGACCTCATCGCCGAAACCCGGAAGGTAGAAGAACAAAAAGAAATGCTGTTGGCACAGAAGGCACACACTTTCTCCGGACGCTGCGATTGGTGCGGTGCCACAAACGTCCAAGTCAGTTACGATTACGAAACAGAGTTTCAGACAAACGGCACAAAACGTCTCGCCTTGGTCTGTGAAGCGTGCGAAACCATATAGACTTGTCTATATTAGAGATTATATAGCGATCCCCGCGCGAGGCACCTGAGACGCTGCGGAGAAAAAAAATGAAGAAGAACCGACCCGGCTACAACAAAACAGTTAAACGTATTCGGCACTTTCAAAAAAGTGAAGGAAAATCGGCTTGGATGCAACAGATTAAACAACATCCTGCTAAAGAGAGTGTGATATGATTCCTGACGATGTGTACGTACACCAGACAGTGGAAGGAGATGCCGAAGCATTCAACGAGCTCGTCAATCGGCATCACTCAAAGATTTATGGGCTTGCCTATCGGATGCTCGGTAATCCCGATGATGCCGCCGATGCGACGCAAGAGACATTTTTAGAGGCATACAAATCCGTTAAATCGTTCCAATTTCAGTCACAGTTCGGAACGTGGTTGTATCGTATCGGCATTAACACGTGCCAGCAGTATATCCGTAAATCGCAATCCAACGAGCGGAAGTTGACGGCTTACTCCAGAGAAGCGGAAATCCATGGTCCCGCTTCTGAGAATGACTCGCCTGAGCGGATGTTGATTAAAACCGAACAGAGCGAGATAATTCAAGGCGCCATTGATCGTTTGCCACCGAAGCAACGCGAAGTCGTCACGCTCTACTATATGCAACACCTGAAATATCGAGAGATTGCGGAGATATTGGAGTGCTCGGAAGGCACGGTCGCTTCACGGTTGAATCAGGCACTGAAGAATCTTAAGCGGAAGTTGAGCAAATATTATCTCTAAGGAGGAGGCATCTTAATGAATTGCGAACAGACTCTTAACAATCTGCCTCACTTAGTCGTAGAGGAAAATTCAAAAATAACAGACGTGGTTTCTGACGGCGTGTCGCGGCGCGCTATTTTAGAGCATCTTCGTACCTGTCAAGACTGCCAGAGGGAGTACGAGGCGTTGTGGAACACTGCAAGTATGCTTGAGAGCGTAGATGAACCGGCAGTTCCACCGGAATTGGCTAACAACATTCAGCAATGCATCCGAGAACACCATCAGCAGCAACAGTTAGCGTTCTTCGCGAACCCCTTGGCGTGGTGTCTTGATCGGTTAAAGTTGGATCTTTCGCCGCGGCTCGTTAACGCTACCACGTTGCTCTTTTTTCTCATCGCTTCCGGTTTTATCATGAAACTCGCGTTCTTTACGAATCCACCGGAACCGGAATCCGGTCTCGTCGCGATGAAGAAGAACGTGCTCCAGAACATCAAAATCTCCACATCTCCATGGGCAGGACTCAAAGATGTTGAGACCCGGACAGAAGATGGACGCATGTCGCAGCAGCCGGTTACGGCTCCCAAAAACGCGTATAACCACTTCTTTAGTCCGACGAGTATCGGATCAAGGGTGTGGCACGCCGATTATGCAGATGCTAACAGACAGATAGGTCAAACAAGCGTCGCTGGGTACTCGCGAGACACGGCAAGCGAAAAGTTGACTGTGTTTTGGAATCAGATTAAAACAGAACTATAGTGCGCACGCTATATGTAAAACTTTAGCAGGCGAGGTTCCTTACCTCGCCTGCCTTCTTTTATAAGATGATGCTCACATATTTCCCATCCAATTCCGTATCAGCCTCTACCGACAACCCTGCCAAAATCAAAATGATTGACACACAACCATCTTTTTTGTATAATTGCCGAAAACCTGTTTATTGGCAGCGTAAATAAAAGAATGGCATCAGAACAAAACACATCTCACCGAAAACCGCTTCTGGAGATTTCCGGTTTAAAGACGGTTTTCCCGACAGAGGATGGCATCGTAAACGCCGTGAACGATGTCAGTTTTTCTATTGCACGCGGACAGACCGTAGGCGTTGTCGGCGAGAGCGGTTGCGGAAAGAGTATCACCGGACTCTCGCTCCTCCAGTTGGTTCCGTCGCCGGGTAAGATTGAAGCCGGTGAGATCCTATTCTATCGCAACGGCGATGAGGAGCCGTTAGATATTGCACAGGTGCCGCCGAAGAGCGAATTGATTCGTCAGATCCGCGGCAACGAAATCGCAATCATTTTCCAAGAGCCGATGACCTCTCTTAATCCGGTTTATACCGTTGGAAACCAGATCGCCGAAGCGGTCGCTTTACACCAGCAGGTCAACAAAAAAACAGCACGCGAACGTGCGATTGAGATGCTCGAACGTGTCGGCATCCCCGCGCCAAAACAACGCGTTGATGAATACCCGCACCAACTCTCCGGCGGCATGCGCCAGCGCGTCATGATCGCAATGGCACTCTGTTGCTCACCCGCACTCCTCATCGCTGATGAACCGACAACCGCACTTGATGTGACCATCCAAGCGCAGGTGCTCGGTCTCATGCAGGAACTCCAAGCGGAGTTCGGGATGGCGATTATGCTCATCACACACGACCTCGGTGTTATCGCAGACCTCGCTGATGAAGTTGTTGTCATGTATGCAGGGCGCGTCGTTGAACGCGGGAGCGTTGACGACATCTTCTATAACCCGCTCCACCCATACACACAGGGACTCCTCAAATCCATTCCCGTTCTCGGTAGGACAATCCAGAAAACTTTGCCCTCCATACCGGGGACCGTGCCGCATCCGTTAGCACTGCCGATGGGTTGTTCATTTCAACAGCGTTGCCCGGATCGGATGCCCGACTGTGAATGGATGCCCGAACTCAAGACAACCGATAACAACGCACACGCTGTACGATGCTGGCTCCATACTGATAACCTTAACCATCAACTCGACTCCGGTATAAATGTTAAGGCACGAGTTGATGGTTAAAACTTTAACCAACAACTCGTCTACAGATATTTTTGCTAAGGCGCGAGTTATTGGTCAAAACTGACGACTCCTAAAAAAATGAAATTGCTTCAGGTGAACGACCTCCGAAAATACTTCCCGATACAGAAAGGGATCCTTCAACGCACCATCGGTTATGTGAAAGCCGTGGACCGGATCAGTTTCGACGTACAACGCGGCGAAACCCTCGGACTCGTCGGCGAAAGCGGTTGCGGAAAAACGACTGCCGGACGCTGCATCCTACGTCTCATTCCACCGACAAGCGGGAGCTTCACTTTCGGAGAAGAACAGGTAGACCTCGCACAATTGACACACAGCGAAATGCGACCCTTTCGAAGACGTATCCAGATGATCTTCCAAGACCCGCACGCTTCCCTCAACCCACGTATGACGGTCGCAGATATTGTCGGGGAACCGATGCGTGTCAATCGTACCGAAAAAGGTTCAGCACTCCAAGATCGGATTGTGGAACTGCTTGAATCTGTCGGCTTGAGATCACAGGATATGCGCCGGTATCCGCACGCTTTCAGTGGTGGGCAGCGTCAACGCATCGGCATCGCACGCGCCTTAGCCCTCCAACCCGAACTCATCGTCGCAGATGAACCGGTCTCGGCGTTGGATGTCTCCGTACAGGCACAAATCCTCAACCTCTTGGCGGAACTCCGCGAAAAATTTCAACTCTCCTATATCTTTATCGCACACGATCTGAGTGTGGTTGAACACATCAGCGACCGCGTCGCTGTGATGTACCTCGGCAAAATCGTAGAGATTAGCGATGCCGAAACACTCTATCAATCACCGAAGCATCCCTACACAGAAGCACTTATTTCCGCCGTGCCACTCCCCGATCCGAATGCACAGCGGAAGCGTGAACATATCCGACTTGAAGGCGACGTACCTGATCCATCAAACCCGCCCACAGGGTGCTATTTTCACCCACGATGCCGTTACGCAACCGATATATGTAGACAGGAAACCCCGGAACTTCAAGAGGTTGCACCCGGTGTTCAAGTGGCTTGTCATCTCAGTGATACATTGGATTTACAGGGAGTATAAACAATGTCAAAACAAAAAATCTCCCCAGATGAACTCGCAGCGTGTAGAAAACGGCTGGAAGAGGTCTGGAAAAGCCGTGTGATGGACGAAGGGCTGCTCCATCAGGCGTGGCACACCGCGCAGGAGGTGGCAGCATTCCTTTACGACGAGTTCAACGCAAACCAAGTCTTCGTCTTCGGTTCACTCACAGAACCAATGGCGTTCACGAAGAAATCGGATATCGATATCGCTGTGTCAGGACTCTCCAACGAGGCATACGATAAAGCGTACGGAAAGGTTGTCTATTTCGATGCTCCATTCAAAATAGACTTCGTTAACTTTGATACGTCGAAAGGACTTTTCCGGGAACGAATGAAACACCAAGCGATACCCATCGAAAAAGGGACGCGGCCCCCGAATAATACGACAGATGTGTGGCAGACGCTTTATAAACACCTTCAGCGACAGGTTTTCCCCACCGAGGCGGGAGACATTTACGAAATGAACCGCAAAAGACTCACACAGCGCATTGATGATGAACTTGACAAAATAGAAGGAACCCTTGAAAGAATTCAAAGAGGATTGGATAATATTGATGTGTTACCTGTTCAGGCAAGAGAATTTATTGAAAACACAATCGCTACAGATCTCGTCGATATCTATATGGGTATAGAGCGGATTTTTGAACGGATTGGCCGTGACGTGGATAGGCACGTGCCGAGAGGAAGTCAATGGCATAAAAATCTACTTGCACAAATGGCAGAAAAGCGACCAGAACGTCCACCGGTGATTCCTGAAAATACACGCCGCGAACTGGAAGAACTTTTAAAGTTCCGACACAAAGTCACTAACATTTACGGCAAGGAATTGAGATATGAAATGACCATACCGCATGCGAAATCCATTGGCGAACTTTTTGAACGTGTCTCTGAAGACATGAATAGGTTTACGGATTCCCTCGTCAGACGCGAGGAGGACGTTTGAGATGCACAAAGCAAGTAGGAGGGAACTCCGATTCCCGATTTCCATTAAATTACTGCTTATCTTCCTTGTTTTCATCGTTGGATGTTCGGGAAACCCGTTAGAGGATACTTCCGACTTTCCGCGTGGGATTGAAGCGAAGGAGGCACCGATGTGGGCAAAACAGGTCGCAGCAGGCGAACTCCCGCCGCTTTCGGAACGGCTACCAGAGAACCCACTCATCGCGAAAACCGACTTTGATGGGTATGAAAGCCCCGGTCCTTATGGCGGGACGTGGCACCGGTTTCACACGCACCCAGATTTAGGCACGTGGAAGATGACTGCCGGTTATGCCCCACTCATCCGTTGGAAATTCGATGCCTCCGGCTTGGAACCCGGTCTTGCGGAATCATGGGAATTTAACGAAGACGGCAGTATCCTAACGTTACAGCTGCGCAAAGGTGTCAAATGGTCGGACGGACACCCTTATACCTCTGCGTCATTTGCTTTCTATTATCAACTCTGTCTCGATGAACGGCACAAATACGGACCGCCTGTCTGGTGTAAGGTCAACGGTATCCCGATGGAGGTTGAAACACCTGATGACTACACAATTGTGATGAAATTCGCAGGTCCCAACTGGCTTGTACCGCTCTGGCTAGCGACCGGTTTTTGGTGGTGCAACCAGTACAACATCCCGGAACACTACATGACGCAATTTCACCCAGACGGGAACCCCGAATACACAGATTTCATCCAATTTGAGAAGGAGAATATACCGCACCAGAACCCAGGACGTCCGACGTTGTGGCCCTGGCGGGTGACGAAATATGAAAAAGGGGGGTTCCGTGTTGAGCTCGAACGGAATCCGTACTACTACGTCGTCGATACACTCGGCAGACAACTCCCTTACATCGACAAAATCAAGACCAGCTTGGTCCCGGAACCGCAGGTTCGCGTGCTTAAAATCCTCGCTGGTGAGATTGATTGTCAATATCGTGGCATGGAACTCCGAGACCTGGCATTATACCTGAAAGGTCAAGAGAAAGGCGGCTATCAGGTCCGACGTTGGAAAAGTACCGCTGGTGCGCAACCCGCTATCCTCATTAATTGGACCGCACCCGATCCCGTGTTGCGACAAATCATCCGAGACCAACGGTTCCGAAAAGCACTCGCTTACGGTATCGACCGTGAAAAATGCAACGAGATCGCATGGCGCGGATTGCTCGAACCGCAAGCCGCGACTGTCAGCCAAGAGGGCTGGCACTTCGCTGACGCAGACGGACAGACCCTCTTTGAGGCGTGGAAACGCGCCGATGCCGACTTCGATATCGCCGCAGGAAATCGACTCCTCGATGAAATGGGACTCACCGAACGTGATAAGAACGGGTATAGATTGCGACCCGATGGCAAACCGATTGAGATGCTTATGGATGTACCGAGTTCCAACCTCAACAGCCAAGAAAATGACATCGGACTGATTATCCAAGACGGATGGGAGCAACTCGGATTGAAAACCTTGCTCTATACGCCCCCCGGTGCCGAATTGAGCCTCCGACGCACGCTCGGAAAATTTACGATCAGCATGCACGGTGAAGCGGAGATGGACCTCTTCACTTATCCGGACTGGGTGTTCCCGACGCTCCCGAAGTATTGGCATCCAAAGGTAGGAAAGTGGTATGAAACCGGCGGTGAAAAGGGGGAACCGCCTACCGGACCGCTAAAGAAACTGCTCGACCTATACGATGAGATTAAGCGCGAACCCGATCTAAAGAAACGACATCAGTACGTTCGGGACGCAGTCAGGATTCACATTGACGAAGGACCGTTTCACCTCGGTTCCGCAGCACGTTCGCCCTCGCTCTTGGTCGTCGCGAACCATTTCCACAACGTCCCCAACGACGGCATTTTAGGACCGTGGGCAATTGTCACACCAGCAACCCACTATCCTGAACAGTGTTGGATATCTAAGGAGTAGCCGTCAGCAGTTAGCAGTCAGCAGTCAGTTAAGATAAGAGGACTTCTGTCAATTAAAAATCTCTTATTGCTGACAGCAAAGAGAGGTCAGTTTAATCAAAAACTTCTTATTGCTGACAGCCAATAGCCGACAGCCAATAGCCAATAACAAGGAGATACACCCATAGTTACCTATATCATTCGCCGATGTCTCATCGCTGTTCCGACACTTCTGGCGATCTCTATCATCTCTTTTATCATCATCCAACTCCCGCAAGGCGATTACCTCGACCGAGAAATCCAACGGTTAGAGGAGGAATTCGGCGATAGCAGTTCGCTCGCACAAGTCGAAGAATTACGCAAACGCTACGGATTGAACGAGCCGTTATGGAAACGTTATCTCATCTGGATCAGCGGTTTCGTTCGCGGCAACTTTGGTGAGTCGTTTGAGTATAAGCGCGAAGTCGATGAACTGATATGGGACAGGATAGCGTTTACGCTCCTTATCTCCATCGGATCACTCATTTTTACCTATATCGTCGCGATCCCACTCGGTATCTATTCAGCGACGCATCAATACAAATGGTCAGACCACTTTCTTACATTCCTCAGTTTTGTCGGGATGTCGATCCCAGCGTTCCTCTTGGCACTCTCGCTGATGGTCTTCGCGTTTGACATCTTCGGCGTTCCGCTGTTCGGACTCTTCTCGGCTTATTATGAAGGCGCGCCATGGACATGGGGTAAACTCAACGACCTTTTCAAGCATCTCTGGATTCCGGTGATTGTCGTCGGTATTAACGGTACGGCGAGCCTCATGCGTATCATGCGTGGCAACCTGCTTGATGTCTTAGGGCAACCATTCGTGCAAACCGCACGCGCGAAGGGACTCAAAGAGATCGTCGTGGTCGCGAAACACGCTGTCCGTATCGCAATTAACCCACTTATTAGCATCTTAGGGATGAGCCTACCGGGTATCCTTTCCGGTTCAGCCATCGTCTCCATCGTATTGGGGCTGCCGACAGTCGGACCCATTCTCCTAAACAGTCTACTGAACGAGGACATCTACCTTGCTGGCACGTTGATTATGATGTTGAGTCTCCTGTTGGTTATCGGTAACCTGCTCGCCGATATAGCCTTGGCGTGGGTTGATCCGAGGATTCGCTATGAATGATTTTTTAATTTTATCTTGCGGGTTAAAAAAACATGAAATCTATAATTGAGACAACAGAAGATATTGAGGGTGCAGGCGACCCTTCGACAGATGGCGGGCAGCTGAGTTACCGTCAACTGATATGGCGCCGGTTCCGCAAGAACCGCATGGGAGTCATTTCTGGTGCGCTCTTAATCCTCTTTTACGGGCTTGCTATCGGTGCCGACTTCTTCGCACCGTATCACTACAACGAAATCAACATGCGACTGCGTCACGTCCCCCCGCAACGCCTCTATTTCTCACTCTCATAC
This sequence comes from Candidatus Poribacteria bacterium, assembly GCA_022827225.1. Lineage (GTDB taxonomy): Bacteria > Poribacteria > WGA-4E > WGA-4E > WGA-3G > WGA-3G. The sequence goes on from JAJDTJ010000074.1 coordinate 22,733, forward strand.
GGATTCTATGTCCACGGCTTGAAATCCGTTCGCAATCCAGAGAGTCTTGAGTTAGAATTCACCAAAGATATAGCGCGATCGTATCCCGTTAAATTCTTTTTTAAAGATGCCGACGGCAAGAGACATTTTTTTAGTTCCGCAGGCCCCATGTTCTTGTTGGGTACCGATCGGATGGGGCGCGACCTGCTTTCGCGGATTATGTACGGGGCACGCGTCTCAATGACGATCGGTCTGGTCGGCGTCTTTTTAAGCATCGTCCTCGGTTCTATTCTCGGCACTATATCTGGATACTGGGGAGGCTGGGTCGATAACCTCATCCAACGTATTATTGAAATCCTATCCGCATTCCCGGATATCCCGTTGTGGATGGCACTCGGTGCCGCGCTCCCACCGGGCTGGTCAAGCATTCAAATCTATTTCGGGATTACCGTTATTTTGTCAATTATCCGCTGGGGGGGATTGGCACGGCAAGTACGTGGGAAAGTCTTAGCATATCGGGAGAGCGATTTCGTGATGGCGGCACGCGCCGCCGGTGCCGGACACTGGCACATCATCACAAAACACCTGCTGCCGGGGTGTTATAGCCATATCATCGTTATCGCGACACTCGCTATCCCCGGCATGATTCTCGGAGAGACCGCACTCAGCTTCTTGGGGTTAGGCATCCGTCCACCGATGACGAGTTGGGGCGTGCTGTTAGAGGAAGCGCAGCGTGTCACCGTTCTGCTCCACTACCCGTGGCTCATCTTCCCAGCAGTACCAGTGCTTGTTGTCGTCATCGCCTTTAACTTCTTAGGAGATGCACTCCGCGATGCCGCAGACCCGTATTCCGATTAAAGGTTCCCCAGGACCGGTAGGTGCGATTTCCTAATCGCACCGGATTTTATACTATTCAGTCTTAGGCACAGGTTTCTTCTGATTAGGAAGAAAAATTAGACCAAAACCGTAGCCTGCAACAACGGCGCAGGCGGATATACGGAGGAGAACTTTCAATGCAAAACCGACTTGACCGAACCGCAAGGAAAGATAAAAAAACAGACCTCGGTTTTTTCGCAACAGATGTTTCGTTCACAGACAAATCCGCAATCGTAACCGGTTCCAGCCGCGGCATCGGACGTGCAATCGCCATCGAATTGGCGCGTCAAGGTGCAGATGTGCTAATCAACTACAACCAGAACCGTGATGCCGCCGAATCCGTACAACAAGAGATAGAAGCACTCGGCAGAAAAGCCGTCATCATTCAGACAGACATCAGCGATCTCAACGCACACGAAAGGTTGCTCGACACCGCACACAACGCTTTCGGGAAAGTGGACATCCTCATCAACAACGCCGGTATCACCCGTATCGCTGATATCCTTGAGGAGACACCGGAACAGTTTGATCTGATTGTCAACACCAACCTAAAGGCGACGCATTTTCTCACGCAGCGCCTCGCGAATTACATGATCGCAAACGAGATACGCGGGTGCATTATCTATACGCTCTCGATTTCCGATACGATGGCATCCGACAACCGCACCGCTTACTGTATCTCCAAAGCGGGATTGGAGATGAGCATGCGTGCTTTTGCCGGACGGTTGGCGCCACACGGCATTAAAGTCAACGGCATCGCTGCAGGTGTCATCAACACCGACCTCTCGCGCGTCCGTATCCCAGATTATGAGGAAGCGGCAGAGAAGGGGTACATCTTTATGGTCCGCGCCGGTGCACCTGAAGATGTCGCACACGCCACCATCTCTGCGATGAAACTTTACGATACTGGCGTCGTCATCCCCGCAGCAGGCGGCGTGATGACACCGCTATTGAATCTCAGGTCCATGGCGGAATTGGATATGAATAAGCCTTAGAATGACTATTATAACCCAAGTTGCCACTTGTAAATCCATGGGATATCCTTTATAGTGTTTTTAACGCAAAAACAAAAGGAGAACCCCATGGACTTGACTATTGTAGCACTTTATACGATTTGTGACGATCTTTTAATCTCAATCG
>JAJDTJ010000015.1 GCA_022827225.1 Candidatus Poribacteria bacterium
TGTTTTTGCCACCTTATTCACCCGATTACAACCCGATTGAACACGACTTTGCGAATATAAAACGTCTCAGAGAATACAATGCTGATAGAACTATTGATGAAGTCATAAACATGTATCTTTAATTCTAACGCTTACTATAAGAGGTGTCCACGATTCACCACCATCCGTTGATTTGACGATTTTGTCATCGTTGTGGACGTAAAGCGCGTTTTTGAATGCGACCAAGTTCCGCATTTGGGTTCCTACTATTCCGCGCATGAACGGATGCCACGATTCACCGCCGTCAGTTGTCCGATGGATCCTATATTTACCTGCGATGACAGTATCTTCGCTGATCGCTACAGCGGGTGTGTAACTTGCTATATGCGGGATTTTTTCGAGACTTGTCCATGTTTTACCGCCATCTTTTGAACGGATACCGCTCAGGCTTCCCGACACTAAAAGTGTTTCGCCAGCAACCATGAGTTTGATGCCTGTTGCTACATGCATAGAGATCGGAAGGTTAGTCAGTGGTATTTCAGTCCATGAATCTCCGAAGTCTGTTGAATGGAAAATCCTGGAATTGGTTTTGCGACTCGTACTCGTGATGAATTCAAAGGATGCTTTCCCTTTCTCGGCTTCGGATAAGACCTTCTTCATCTGTGATAAATTTCCGTTCACTGCAACATAGAGATCACTTTTAGAGACTGCTAAGGATTCAGACATGTTAAACGGAGAGTTTATCTCTGTCGGCACTTTTAATTTTACCCATCTGTCTGAATCGAGGCGGTAGAGTCCTTGATTCGTAAGTGCAAATACGGTATTTCCAATTGATACCACAGTGGAAATTGTCTGGTCTTTTGATTCCTCATCAAAGTTAAAACCGTCGTTAAAGGATGTCCACTCTTTGCCTGCATCCGTAGAGCGGAAAACGCCTTTTTTTCTTATAGCGAGGTAGAAGGCTTGATCCGTTATGATCAAGCCAGTAGCCCAACCTTTTGGACGGCTACCGAGGGCATTCCACGTCTCGCCGCGATCTGTTGAAGAGAGCAGCTCTTTAACAGTAACGGTGTAAAGGACGTTTCCGCGTTCTGCCAGAGGCATAGGATGGAGTTGCCCGTTCGTTACAGTGGCATTGACGAGTGTCCATGCTGGCGTATCTGGTGCCAATCTGTAGATACCAATAGGTGAAGTGGCGTAGACATCCGCGTTGGAGCTTGCGAATAAACCTAAGATGGTAACCCCTGCTGGACCTGTCGCTTGCCGCCACTGCGGTTTCGTTGCTGTCTTTTCTTCCGTTTCTGCCTCCGCTGCGGCGAATAAAACCGGTTCCGAAACTTGCCGACCCGCACCGATATTTTTACCGGTGGTATCAAAACGTCCTGCTTGGTTCCGTAAATCCCGTTTCGCCTGTGTATCAAGGACAATCGGCGCATCAATGATTTCAACAGTTGTCTCAGATTGGGCGTTTACGTTGTACGGTTTCTGGAAACGGGCAAGGTATTGAGAACCTACACCCATTATTAGGAAGATAAGGATCGCTGTTGCGGTAGCGGCTGCCCACGGTACGATAGGTTTGCTGCTGGTCGGGGCAACCGGTTTGATGTCAGCAATCTGCCGTAGAATGCTATCAGTGAAGTTGGCAGGCAACTCGACGCTGCCGAGGGTTTCGCGAATCATATTTTCTTGCTCCTTTAGACGGTTTCGGGCACGTTGAAGACGACTCTTAACTGTATTTGCGGAGACACCTAAGAATTCGCCAATCGCCTTACACGTCATTTCGCCGAGATAGTGAAGTGTCATAACCGTGCGTTCGCTCTCCGGTAGTTGTTCAAGAAGATTTTTGATGAATCCACGGCGGTATTCAACGGAAACATCCTCACGCTGTTCATTTTCGTAAGAACGATAGGAGGATCCGTCGATTTCTTCTTTGCTTGTGGTTTCCAACGATTCCATCCGCGGTTTCTGTTTTCGGTGCCACGCTATGCAAAGCCGATCTGCGATGACATAGAGCCATCCGGCGAACTGGTTCGGGTTCTTCAACGTCGCGAGTTTTTCATACGCCTTGAGAAATGTGTCCTGGGTGAGTTCCTCCGCGATATGGAAGTCGCCAACCTTCCGCCACGTGAGCGCGTGGATGTTCTTCTGGTGTTTTTTCACGAGCAGGGTGAAGGCATTCTCGTCACCTGACAAACAGCGGTTGACGAGTTGTGCATCTTCGTTTTTCATTAAATTTCTCCTACGTAGAATATAGCCGCTCGGTTTTAACACTCGACTGTCGGACTGCTGTTACTATTAATGACGCGATTTAAAATGCGAAAGGTTGCATAGTGGAAAAAAATCTGAATTTTATTTTATGGAGTGTTGACCCTGAGAAGTGCTTCTCTTGCCTCCATGCGGGTGTGAACATCATTGGCGTGCAAATCCGGTGTGATCAAATGGATTCCTGATGCGTCCCCAAGATATGTGAGCTCATACGCGGCAGCACGTTGAATCATCGGGTGTGCGTGCGCCAGTAACGTCTTCAAACCTGTGCGGGTCGATGCTTTGTCCGCGATGGCGTTCCAATCTGACACGAGGAGCGGGACATAATTGTTAGCGTAAAACCAAGGCTCGGTCAAAACGTTCCGCCGCTGAGTCTGCGTATTTGAAGGCTGTAGTCTACTCAGGGTTACCGCCCCTTCCTGGCGTTGCTTCGCATTCCAGTGTCGAAGTTTTCGCTGTGCAAGTGCCGTGAGCCATTCTACCGCGCTGTCATCTCCGAGCTGCTGAAGGGCGAGTGCAGCTGTATCGGAGTTTTCTCGGAAAGTGATACGTCGCAGCGGCTCAAGTGCCCGAGCATCTCCGTTCGCACTCAATGCCTTCATCGCAAGTGTCTGTGATACATGCGATCTATCTAACATTTGAATCCAGAACGGGGTCAAGTTAGGTGCTGTGAACTTTGCTAACGCATTTAAAGCCTGCTCATGGAGTGCAGGGTTTCTTTCGGGATCCAATGCAAGTTTTTTGAGCAGTGGGATCGCTTTTGTCAGTCTCAATTCTCCAAGTTGATGTAGGATCCTGATTGCCTTGATGCGATGTTCTTCTGTTTCAAGTTCGGCCTCCATAAGTGCAAGCATCCTGTTCACCTCGTCTACTGACGGAGGTTCGATATCAAAATGTCCTTCGGGCCCTGTGAGTATTCCTGTCCATGCCATGAAGCCAAAACTAAGCCCATCTGCCCAAATGTGTAGACTCGGTTGAATGGTGTAACGTCCTGCCTGGTCTAACCAATGAAATGTAGAAAGGGAAACAGGGTGTGTTAATGTGCTACCGGCTTTTAAGGTATGGTAATCTGCTTCTCTTGGTGGGGCCGGACTCACTTGGGGACCTCTAAAACGCGCCAAGGTGCCATCCGGCTGCCAAATCTCTACTCGGTTTAAGAAAAGAATATCGGATGCTGGCGAAATCTTAATTGTGTGGGTGCCGGTGTTCGTGATGCGGTAGGACAAAGCGATAGGTTCACCGTAATCGTAACGCGGTTGCTCGGTTTCAATTTCCAACTTTAGCGGTGCCGTCCCTGACAAGACAGCCAAAACAGTGTGTGCAGCATTCGCGATATTCCGGTTCGTAGCGTCTGTGAGTTTTTGCAAAGCTGGGCGCATCTCAACAATCTTCAGCTGCTTGATGAGATTCAGCGTGTTGAGTTGAACCATTGGGTCTTCGTCAGCGAGTAATCGCGGTAGGTATGTGGCTATCTGTGCCTTCCACAATTGTCCAAACCCTCCGAGGGTTTCGATGGCTATCAGGCGTATCGGAGATGATTCATCTAATGCAAGCGTTGCGACGACATCAACAGCCGCTTCGCTGTTATAGGTTGATAAAGCGCGCAACACTCTATGATCTATTTTCTGTTTCGCGATTTTCACGAGAGATTTAAACCCTTCTGCTCCCATATTTTGCAATGCGTATGAGATTGCATTTTGAAGTTCGTATGCATCGGTTTCGAGATAAATCTGTCCGTAGAGCGGGGCAAGTTCAGGTATGTGAATGTTCTGTAAGACGCTCGCAATGCTGTCACGAATTCCGGGCGAGGAATTTCGCTCGAATTTCTCTAATAATAACGGTACAACCGAGGCACCGAACTGTGGAAGTTCCGGGACTACGTTATTTGCGAACCTTGAGTCAATCAGGTTTATTAAGGTCGGAAGCGTCTGTGGATCGCCAATTCGGGCGAGTGTTGCCGCCGCTTTCTCCCGAAAAGAGCTATCAAGTGCTTTCTCATCTAAAATATTGAGAAGAATGGGGATTGCGCGTTTATCTTTGAAAGCACCTAACGCGAACGCAGCATCCATTCGGGTTTCCGGTGCCTCCAAGCGAGTCACAAGCATCGGAATAACACGCTCATCTCGGAGTTGGCTCAGCACTTCAACGGCGATGTTCTGAGTTATCTCACTCGCCTCAGCATCCATGGTCTGAATCATTAAGGTTCGCGCGTACGCGGTATCGATGTCGGCGATTGCGGTGGCTGCTGTTCTGCGGACATGCTCATCGGTATCATGTAGAAATACTTCTGTGAGTGTAGGTAACGCACGGGCGTCAGGGTAAGAATTTCTCAAGAAATAGCAGGCGTGCCAGCGCGCCTCCCGGCTTTCGTTTGTAAGCGTTTGGATCAGAAAAGGAACCGTGTTGTCGCCCATCAAGGCAAGATCGTATCCCGCGTCACGCCAAATGCCCCAATCAGCAGTTTGTAACTTTTCGAGCGTTTTCGCCGCGTCGGGCCGTGTCTCACACCCTACGACGATAACTAAACACAGGATCCATATTCCGTATTTCATAAATCAGACCTCTCTATTGCGTTTTAGTATACTCTCTGGCAGTACTGGAGTCAAGATAAAGCTTCCTTGACAGAAAATTAAAAAGTAGGTATACTGAAAATATCATGAAACTCTTATCTGTGAACGTTTCAAAACCGAAACCTATTCAATACGGTGGAAAGACTATCCGAACCGGCATCTTCAAAGAACCGGTATCCGGCACCGTCATGCTTAGAGAAAAGAACATTGACGGCGATGGACAGGGGGATCTACGGGTGCACGGTGGGACCTATAAAGCCATCTACGGGTATCCGTTTGAACATTATGCCTATTGGCAGCAAGAATTGCATAGAGATGACTTGCGTTATGGGCAGTTTGGCGAAAATCTCACCGTTGAAGGACTGCTGGAGGAGGCAGTTCATATCGGCGATATTTTCCAGATAGGCACAACAGTGAAATTACAGATTACGCAACCGCGCGTGCCGTGTTTCAAATTGGCACACAAGATGGGTCTACCGGAATTTCCGAAACAGTTCTTAGAGAGCCGACGCGTCGGGTTCTATTTCCGGGTACTTGAGGAAGGCGAAATCACTGCAGGCGATGCGATTGCACGCATTGAGACCGCACCAGAACCGATGAGTGTTACAGAGATCGTCAACCTCCGCTATTTTGATACGGATAACCACGAGAAGATCGCACAGGCGAGAAAACAGCCTGCACTCTCACCGAGTTGGAAACGGGATTTTACAAAAATACTAAACAAATGAATATATTTACAGCGACTACCAAGCGAGAAACGAGTGAAGCAGCTGCGCACATCGCCAGCACAAAACTGCGCGATGCGATTACTGCCAATGGGCAAGCGAGTTTTATCGTTGCGACAGGGGCATCACAATTCGATTTCCTCGCAACACTGACCGCAGATGAGACGATCGACTGGAACAACACGACGATGTTCCATCTCGACGAGTACATCGGGATCCCTGAGACACATCCCGCGAGTTTCCGCAAATATCTGCGGGAACGTCTTGTGGATGTTGTGCAACCGGGAACGGTGCATTTTCTCGACGGCGAAGCGGACGATCCGCAAGCTGAGTGTGATCGGCTCAATCGGATTATCTCGCAGCATGAGATTGATGTGGCATTCGTCGGTATCGGCGAGAATGGACACCTCGCGTTCAACGATCCACCCGCAGATTTTGAGACAGAGGATCCGTATATCCTCGTCGAATTAGATGAGGCGTGTCGGCTTCAGCAGGTCGGCGAGGGGTGGTTTTCAGGGATTGACGCTGTACCGACCCAAGCGATTTCGATGTCTATCCGCCAGATTATGCAGGCGAAGGCGATCGTATGCACGGTGCCAGATGCACGAAAAGCAGAGGCGGTGCGAAACTGCTTACACGGCGAGATAACGCCGATGCACCCCGCCTCTATCTTGCAGACGCATCCAGACTGCACAGTATTTCTTGATGCAGGATCTGCTTCGCTACTATAAGGTCAAATTATAGTAAAGTTTAGAATTAATTGGGCACTCTCAAACAGTCTGAATGCCCATTAAGGGCATTCAGACTGGCACAAACTAAAAGTTTATGCTACGAAATTGCACAGTGTTTCTCGAAGCCGGGTCTGCTTCGCTACTATAAGGTCAAATAGAATCCGCTATCGTTGTCTAACGTGCTGTTTTGATTTGTCCCCAAGTGATGGCAAGTTTCTCTTGAGGGGTGACATCGGCCGGAATCTGACCTAAACCGTAGAGGATTGAACGGTGGACGAGTTCCCATCCGTCCTCTGTTACCTGCGCCCAAGCGGTGGAGTGGGGCCAGATATTAACGTGTATTGCTTTTGTTGTGCCTTGCATTGTTTTTGCGCCTTTCTCATAGACAGAAATAGCGACTAAATCGTCATTGTCGGCGCGAACGGCTAAGATATTAATATCGCCCTCAAATCCGCTACACGTCATCAGTTGTGCTGCGGGGTTACTGACTGTGATATCGCCTTTAAACCCGTCGGTTATCGGATGTCCGGTATCAACGATAGTTAGTTTATCGCCAGCATCGGAGTTAAAGGTGCCATCTGCGGCAAACCCCATGTCATCGTAGGTCCATGTCTCGGCATTGACAACAGGAACGCTGGAATCCTTGTAAGCGTCTAAAATGTTGGCACTCGACGTTGATTCCGAGATAAAGACGAGGTCTACATCCGCAAGATTGACGGGATGCTTCGCCAAATGTTCATGCGGTTCGACGACGTATCCCCACTCCTCAAGATATTCTATAAGGAGATTGTCCTTCGGATCCGGGGCACCCGATCCAACGAGTGCAAGTTTTTCGCCTGCAGCCATAGCGGTGCTTGTTAAAAATAGTAACACAAGAATCGGTAAGAAAAGGTGACGATACATAAAAAAGTTTCCTCCTTCTGGATTGTATTTGGTAATGTGGGGAACCTGAAATAGCCTTGAGGTAGGCTAATAGCGAGCAATATCCAATACAGTCTAGTAACCTGAATTTATCAGATGTGGAGTATATTCTATAAGCATCTATTAAATATGTCAACTTTTTTTTACAAGCGTAATGGAGGACAGAGATGAAAAATGCAGTCAGGGTCGGAATCATCGGTGTTGGCGGGACAATCAGCAGTACGACTGTAATTCTTAATGGTGAACCGAATGTCCAACTCGTTGCACTGGCAGATATGGATCCGGCTCGTAGGGAAAGCGTCTTGGGCGATATTAAAGGTGTTCGCGTTTTCGACGATTATCGGCAGATGTTTGACGCGTGTGATTTAGACGCTGTTTGCATTGGACTGCCGACATGGCTGCATGCTCCCGTCTCATTGGAAGCGGTGGAACGCGGGATGCATGTACTCTGCGAAAAACCGCCTTCAAACGATGCAGCGGAGTTGATACCGGTCACAAAACTTGCCGAAAGCAGAGGCTTGGTCTATATGTTTGTTCGGCAATCTCGGTTCACAGCTCAGTTGATGGAAGGTCGTAGGCTTGTGCAAGCCGGTGAGCTCGGTGACGTATACTATGCTGAAACGCGGTGGATACGTACACGGTGGTGTTCTGCGCGTGGATGGCGACATGATAAGGAAAAAGGTGGTGGTGTGCTGCTTGATCTCGGTATCCATGCTATTGACAATGTTTGGTTTATGATGGGGTGTCCGCGTCCGACAGAGGCGATGGCTGGGTTGTATTGTAACTTCGCCCATCTCGCACCGCCTGAACAAACCTATACCGCAGACGATGCCGCATGTGGGTTCGTGCGGTTTGAGAATGGATGTACCCTACACTTTGCAGTTGCCTTTTCGCTGAATACGACAAACCGACACACGCCAGCAAAAGGGAGCGATCTCGTCAAAAGTGAGACACAGGAATTCCACCTCTACGGCACGAAAGCAGGTCTTGAAAACGGGAAACTCCTTGTGGGGACCCCGGATGGCGTTAAGGTCAAACCAATGAAACCCGCACCACAAAAGGCGGATGATATAACACTTCAGGCACAAGAATTTATCCGAGCAATTCGAGAGAACGATACACCCCTCAATTCCGGCTCAGAAGCGGTGATGCTGATGCAGATGCTCGATGCTGCGATGAAATCGAGTGAAATCGGCAGTGCTGTTGCAATCAAACCAATTTCATAGTTCCAAACGGAGAAGGACAATGTCTACACAACACAATCAAGTCGGACTCACCGAACAACAGAAGCAGCAATTTCACAACGACGGTTTTCTGTTTGTCCGGAATATACTGCCAAATGCGGCACTTCAACCGTTGATTGATGAGTTAGCACAACGGGTTGATGATGGCACTCGCGCGGCAGTCAAACACGGAATCCTTGACCCGTCGGATACGTATGATGACGAGCCTTTTGAGATACGGTTGGGGAGGGTATCGCACGCCTGTTCCGATCCGAACTGGATTTGGAGCAACTATTTCCGGGACCAGAAGATTCGGACGGCTGGGATGTTCACACTCCGAACGGCACCTGCGCTCCTCGATGTCGTCGAATCCCTTATCGGTTCGGAGATTTTGGCGCACCCGCAGTTTAATTATCGTGCCAAACTGCCGAACCAAGATATTACGGTCATCCCGTGGCACCAGGATTTGGCGTATCTCATCCCCGAAGAAGCCGGTGAAACGTTGGTCGTGAATGTCTGGCTCCCGCTCGTTCAAGCGACTGAGGAGAATGGGTGCATGCAGGTCATCCGAGGCTCGCATCGTTTCAATCTGATTGACCACAACTACCAAGATCCGACACCCGGTCATACGGGTGGCAGGGGTATCAGCGATGTCGAATTGCCGCCTGGGGACATCGTCACTGCCGAACTTGATGGTGGTGATGTCCTGCTAACGAGTGAGCGGGTTGTCCATCGCGGGCTTCCGAACCGTTCTGACACTGTCCGATGGAGTGTTGATACGCGTTATAGCCAAATCGGTTTACCGACGGGTCGCGCGCACGTTCCCGGTTTCGCCGCTCGGAGTCGGGAGAATCCTGAGAGCGTTGCCAAATCGCATCACGACTGGAATCGCTTACTTGCGTCAAGTTGATGTCCCTCAGAGACATTCAATTCTCCAATAATTTTGATTTTCTGTCCAAGGGCTTTTCGCTGTAGGAGCGAGTGTTTTTGCTGGGGTGTTTCTTGTGCTCGCGAGGTTTCCGCCGCGAAAATGATGAAAAAACCGATAATTGAATGGCTCTGGAGAAACCTGAAATTGCCTTGCATTCTTTTCGATTATATGATAGACTATTCAAACCAGTTTGGGTGGCACTGCGAAGCATACCGCACGGTGTGTCTGCCACTCTTCCATTTTTATAGTAGTACAAATGAAATGGACTGGAAACATCCAATAGAGTAGGTGTTTGCTTATGAATAATCAGGACGGACAGGTTCTCACGCCAAGTGTGGCTCAAGAACTCATCGTAGAGTTGTTTGCAGGCGCGACTGTCCGAAAGCAGGAAATCGTAAGAGCAATAGATGAAGCACACACGGAACGTGGTGGACAACTACCGGCAGCTGGAGTTAATCGTCCTGTCACGCATGCCCTGTCAAATATGAAGCAGTCTGGGCTTGCAGAGAATCCAGAGCGTGGTATTTGGTTTATAAAACCGGCGCGAATCAAGACACTTGCTGAGTTTATGAAATGGGCAAAGAAATTTACTCCCGGAGAATATGTGTTTCGGGGTATCCGGAATGAAATTTATCCCATACGAGCATCCGCTTATCGTCGCCTGAAGGAGGAAAAAAGTTTTTTGAAATTCCTCCAAATTAATAAAGATTTAATTGATGAAACAACCCTTCGAGGATACAACGAGAGAAATGGACGACAACTCAGCCAATTGGAAATACTTGCAGAACTACAGCACCATGGGGCAGCCACTTGTCTGATAGACTTTACTTACAGTGCCCAAATTGCGCTCTGGTTTGCTTGTGGACAAGACTCTAAGACTTCGCAAGATTCCGAAAATCCTCCAAACGGTAAAGTCTTCGCTGTATATAACCAGCTGCCCGATTTTAAAAAAGTTAAATCGAGTATGCTAAAAGATAACATTGATGATTTCCTCCAAGAAGAAGAAAACTCACCATTATACTATTGGCAGCCGCGACATCAGAACAACCGCATTATTGCACAACAATCGATTTTCTTGTTTGGACGCCCCGAATTTGAGGCAGATGCTGAATGTGTTATTGAAGGAGGTAGCAAGAAGAAGATTCAAATCGAGTTGAAACAGGTATCAGGTATTACTGAAGCGATGCTTTTTCCTGATTTTGAGAAATTCGCTTCTCTACGTGGTGTGGATGAGCCATACACGGGACGAAGTGCTGATGAATATAGGGAGCTTGCGCGTGAGCGATTTAATGCTGATAAATATGATGAGGCTATTGCTTATTATGATAGAGCAATTGACCAAGATCCCGATTATGCGGAAACGTACTATGAACGTGCGCAGGCAAAGCATTACCAAGAGCAATATGCATCCGCTATTTCTGACTTTGACAAGTTTATCAGCCTGAACCCTAACTATGTAGAAGCATACTACTATCGGGCAGAAGCGAAATTTGGACTTGGAAATTCAGACGAAGCGAGGGAAGATCTCGAAACAGCATTGCCCTTGGCTGAGCAGTCTGAGGATTTAAGGCTCATAGGTTATATTGAAGGGCTTCTTAATGACATTAGTGAAATCACTACAAGCGGAGAGCAAGATGAATAAACTCTATTTTGGCGACAACCTCGAAATCCTACGCCAGATCGACGATGCTCGCGTTGATCTCATTTGCACCGACCCACCCTTCAACAGCGGTCGAGATTACAACACGTTTCTCGGTGATTCGCTTGCTCAGAAGAAAGCATTTACCGACATCTGGAAGTGGGACACCGCTGCTGAGGAATCACGCGCCGATATTGCAGAGCGTGCCTTGGGTTGTGATACCTATAAGGCTCTTGACGAGTGCCTGCGGGGTTATGACCTCGTGCTTCGGCGTTCTGTATCTGGTAACAAAGGAGCGATGCGTGCTTATCTCGCTTTCATGGGCCCGAGACTTGCAGAAATGCATCGCGTCCTCGATAAGCAGGGAACTATTTATCTTCACTGTGATCCAACTGCATCCCACTACCTCAAGGGGGTTATGGATGCTATCTGGGATCAGCAAAATCGAAATAGGAATGAATTTTTTCGGAATGAAATCGTCTGGTCATATCGCCGCTGGGCTGCAAAACATCCGAACTTTCAACGCATGCACGATATTATTTTACGTTATTCAAAAGGCACAAACGCGACTTGGAATCAGCTGTATGAACCCCGACCCGCATCAACCCTTAAAAGGTTTGGGAATAAAGAAATTAAGAGTGCCTACGCCCCGGATGGAAGACGTATACCTTCTGAGGTAACAGGTAAAGAATCCAAAGGTGTTCCACTCAGGGATGTATGGGAAATAAGCGTAATTGCGCCGTCTGCTAAGGAACGTCTCGGTTATCCTACACAAAAGCCGCGCGTTCTCTACGAGCGGATGATTAGAGCCTCCAGCAACGAAGGAGATATGGTTCTTGATCCATTCTGCGGATGTGGCACGACGGTTGATGCAGCCCATACACTCAAACGTCAATGGATAGGCATTGACTTAACAATTTTAGCACTGGATCCGATGCGTCAACGATTGGAGGACCGGCACAACCTGAAACCCTCGAAAGATTATGAAATCCACGGTTATCCGACGAACATGCAAGAGGTCATAAAACTGGTTCGCGATGAAAAGAGATACCACGACTTTTCAAATTGGGCTGTTACGCAATTGGGGTTGCAGCCGACAAGAGATACCGGTGATGGTGGACATGATGGTGTGGGGCATTTCATGATGTGGACACCACGAGGCATGGAAAGGACAGAAGCACGAGTGCTTGCTGAGGTCAAGACAGGCAAACCTACACTAACACAGGTTCGCTCTTTCTGTCACGTGATGGAGCGAAACGAGGCGCAGGTTGGTATCTTTATCACAATAGAGCCTATCACAGCAGGTATGCGCCAAGAGGCAGCATCAATGGGTGCTTTTGAGCATAATGGGCTGAGATATCCACGTCTCCAATTTTGGCAAATAGATGATACTTATTTTGAGAACCCCAAGACGATCAATGCCGTTCTCCAGTTACCAGCAGAGTGGAGAGTGCTATCAACACACAAATCGGAGCGTCACTTCGGAGATAAACAGACAGAACTGGCTTTATAAGAAAAGGAGTCGTGAAGCAAAAGTCAAATACATATTTCCCACCGAAACTTGTTATTGCCACAATTTGAATACGGATAACACTACAATTGGGTCTTCAATGTTGCCCAGACGGTTGGCAATTTCCCTTTAGGCGCGACGTTATAAGGTTCGGTTGATTCAAAATTCTGGATCACTTCATCTGCTGTGAGCGGACGATTGTAAAACCGGACTTCATCAATCATACCCATGAAGTGCCCTGTTGATTTTCCAGGAAACTTTCTTGCGCCAAGGATTACAGGTGCTGTAAATGGCGAAAACCCTCTTCTACTGTTCCCCCCAAATGCATGGCCGCTTATAGAACCGGATACACCGTCTATATAGCTAATTGTTTTACCATTTCCGCTCATGCCGCCTTCATTTATTTTATAGTCAATTGTAAAAACAATGTGGTGCCACTCGCCATCAAAGGGACCTGTAATATTTTTTCCACTACCGCTGCATCCTCTTAGGTCTCTAAGGTCAAGGTAGTCAAGGTGAGCGTAGTAATAAAGTGTTCCCTCATTCATCTTAAGTTTGTTTTTTCTATTGATGCCATTGAGTTCTAGCCCCCAAGAAGGACATTTCGCGCCATGCGTATTAATTAACGTCATCCAATCCTTCTTATTCCTGGTTTTGATCCATACTTCAAACGAAGATGTCCCAATCTGTCCACCAAAATCCCCAAGCGTGGTTAGGTTTACAAAATCGTCAATACCGTCAAATTCAAGTGCCTCGCCTACCTGCCCCGGGACAATTTTAGGATTTCCGATGAGTGTACCGTTGTTGTCCCCCCATACATCTTTTACCGTCTTGTTAATAATGTGAACTCTATCAAAGGTCCAATAGCTGACAAGTCCATCTGTTACAATAGAAGCATGTGCTGTCCGTAGTGAGAAAATACCGATTATTAACGTGAAGGTCATAAAGTAGATTCCGCGTTTCATTGTAATTGCTCCTTTTGAAAGTGTGTTAGCATCATCAACCTTTATGGTGAAAGCAAACTGATCTACACACTGGCGTTGAACTCACATTATTTAGCTTAGCAAGTAGCAAGTTCCGTGCCAATCTGAACAATACTGTACTATCGGAGTTTTTTACAAAACGCAGAGAAGGCACTGCACAAAATAGGGCATTTTTTGGAATCGACTGCACGCAATGGGGCGTACTTGATAACTCAGGCTGCCTATCACCTTTTAGGCGGCAACTTACGGTTACAAAGATGAAAGTGTCTCTTTATTTTTTCGCAAACTAGAAAGTTTGCGCTACAAAACGGAGAACTAAACGATTTTGACATAGTGATAAAAAAATCTTGACATTTCCGAATTTTTGTGTTAGTCTGAAACGGTATGAAATTGGTTAAGGTTAACCACACTTACATTTATTTTAGAGGAGAAAACTTATTATGATATATCGGATATTACTTTCGCTTTCGATCCTCGCTGGTTTGGTGCTAATACCTTTCGGTGCCACAGCGTTAGATATAAAGGATGAGGAGTTATTGCCCTACCTTCCTTTCAATGAAGGCAATGGGGATACGGCAGAAGACCTTTCCCCACACGGAAATGATGGAAAACTCAACGGAGATGCCGATTGGGTTGATGGCAAATTCGGAAAAGCTATGGAATTTACCGCAGCGGGCGAGGTCAAATCTCCGTATATTGAACTCAACGAAAAGAGTTTTACGGTGACAATGTGGGTCAAGCCTGCGTTAAGTGGCGGAGATCAACAGTGTGTTTTCACACAGACGCAAGTCAACGCACAGAACACGAGCTTACACTACCGGATCTACACCAACGGCACTGTCCGCATGGGTTTTTATGGCAACGATCTTGATGCACCTGCTGCCGTTGAGGCTGACAAGTGGGCGCATATTACGTTCTGGTTGGATGTAAAGGGTAAATCACGACAGATTTATATTGATGGAAAGTCTGTCGCAGAGGACGCTGGCAAAGCCGGGATTGAATACCTCGGAACCGCAGGCGATACGATTGTCGGCTCGTGGGGGAATACTGGTCAGAGGTTCAACGGTATCATTGACGAAGTTATGGTCTGGGATCGGGCTTTGTCGGAAGACGATATCAAACGGAGCATGGAGGACCTAACGATTTTCCCTGTAGACCCCGTGGATAAAGTCACCACCACTTGGGCGAGCATGAAAGTCTGGCGTTAGATATCGATTTTCACCTGTTTTAATAGTAAAGCCCATAGTTATTTATACGCGCTGCGGTGCCGTAGGGGTTGGGTAACCCGGTTTCCCCTACGAGCTACGCAGCGCCCTCGCACGTACGCCCTCGCAACCACACTCACCATCTCAGAACCTCTATAGGGAACCGTCCCCGAATTTCTTTTGGAACAGTGAGACCGTATCGTGGTCTGGATGGTTTGGTAATTCAGCGGGTGCCTCCCATTCTTGGGGAACATCTGTTAATTTCACAGGCTTGCCGTCGTTTTCCAAGACCGATTTCCAACCTGCAAGGAAAACGTTCGTCTTGTGTAGCAGCTGCTCGAAGGTCTGCGGCATTTCGTTATGCAGTGCCATATTCTGGAACGCCCAAATCGTCGGCAACCAGATTTCTGTCTTGTCGAACGGATAGCCGGTGCCGGTGTGAATCCTAAAGTTCTCGCCGCCGTAAGCCTGCTGCGTGTGGATTTGCACTGTTCCCCAAGAACCGCTTACCTGATGGAGTGTGCCGTAAAATTGTCGTCCATCGCTGTCAACATGCTCAAGCGTGATAACCCCCGGTGGGCTGTGCCAACTGTCCGTTCGGTAAGCGACGGACACGACAGGATTTCCGGCTTCCGCAACTGCTCTACAGACCATATAGACCCCGTGAATCCCGTGTGTCGGATAATCGTCAAACGAATTCGTTGCTGTATAGCAGACGATCTGTTTATCGCTTGCCCATGCTTTCGCGCGTGAGATGGCATCGTTGTGTTCATGGCTCGATGGTGCAACGATGGTCGCATCGTGCTTTTGCGCGAGTTCGATCATCTGCTGTGCTTTGGCGAGTGAATTCGCGAAGGGACGGTTGATCAGATTCGGCAGCCCCGCTTCAAGATACGGTTCGTGCAGGATGTGGTTCCACGGGTGGTTATAATAACCCCCAGAGATTATACCGTCTACCTTTCCGAGCATATCGTCGAAATTCTTGACGGCTGTGCAACCGTAAGTTGCAGCGATTTCCTGTGCCTTCTCGTATTCAATATCCCAGCAGTGCGTAATCCGCATGCCTGTGAACGGTGTGTCCTTCTGACCGACGCGTGGGTTAATATGCGGTGCCCACAGCGGCATGTGGGAATACGACGCAACGTTCAAAAATCCGACGCGGAAAGGTTCAGTATTAGATGCTTGCATGGCTATCTCCTTTTATTGCTTCTCAGTCTTCGGTTTTCAGTTATCGGTTAAAAGAGGGATTTGATGCTCCTCAAGACTCTCTAGCGCTGACAACTGATAATTTCTATCACATTGAAACCCAGGTCGAACCGTTCTCACAAGACGCAACGGCTTTGTAAATGAATTGCATACCCCTCAATCCGTCATAGACTGTCGGAAAATCGTACGCCTCGGTTTCCATCGGGTCGCCGTCAATGTGGTGTCGGATGGCTTCAACAACACCCACATAAATCGTCGCGAATGCCTCTAAATATCCTTCGGGGTGTCCGGTTGGAATACGCGCGCCTGCTGCCGCTGCATCGGAGAGGTAACCCTGACCGCGGGTAAGCGTCTGTCTCGGTTCACCGTAGCGATAAAGTTCAAGATAGTTCGGATTCTCCTGTGCCCATTTCACAGCCCCTTGTTCGGCGTAGACACGGAGTGTAAGCCCGTTTTCCTCTCCAGTGGCGACCTGACTGATGCTTAGAACCCCCTTTCCACCCCCCTTGAAACGGAGCAAGGCGTTGACATCCTCATCCAATACCCTGTCCGGCAGGAAGGTGCTTTTGTCAGCACAGAGTTCAGTAATCGGATCGCCAGTGACGTATTCGAGTAAGTTAACGCAGTGCGTACCGACATCGCCCATTGTGCCGCCGATCCCCGACTGCGATGGATCCACACGCCACGCCGCTTGCTTCTGCCCAAGTTTTTCGTGCGGCACCATCAGAAAATCCTGAAGGTATTCAACGATAACCTTACGGATTTGTCCCATTGACCCCTCAGCGAATAGATCACGTGCATGCCGCACGAGCGGGTGCCCCGTATAGTTGTGTGTCAACGCAAAAACAAGCCCTGAATCTTCGACGAGTTGGACAAGAGCCTCTGCCTCATCAAGACTGTAAGTCATCGGTTTATCGCAGACGACGTGGAAACCCGCATCCAAGAAGGTCTTTGCGATGTCAAAATGGGAGATGTTCGGCGTGACAATGCTCACAAAGTCAATACGTTCATCTTCGGGGAGCGCAGCCTCGGCGGTTGCCATCTCTGTGTAACTGTCGTAACAACGGTTTGCGTCGAGATACAATTCCTCACCGGTGACGCGTGTGTTTTCCGGGTCGCGCGAGAAACACCCGGCGACGACTTCAATCTGCTGATCGAGCGTGGCAGCGATCCGGTGAACACCACCAATAAAGGCACCTTGTCCACCGCCTACCATACCCATTCGTAATTTCCGTTTCCAGGATTCCATAGTGATTCACTCCGATTCAGTTATCAGTTATCAGTTGTCAGTGTTCAGTTAAGGAGCCTTCTGGTGGGTGCAAGCCCCTGATTAACCGAAAACCGAGAACCGACAACTATCTTCAATTCAATCCAAGAATGTCTCGATTCCGTTCCACGTCTGTTTCACCGCCTGCGAAGTCGTCGAAGGCGACATCGGTTGTTTCGATGATGTGTTTGGCGATAAACGGTGCCCCCTCTGCCGCGCCCTGCTCTGGACTTTTGACACAGCATTCCCATTCCAGTACTGCCCAACTGTCATAGTCTGCTTCGGTGAGCAGTGTAAACACCTGTGTGAAATCGACCTGTCCATCGCCGAGCGATCGGAATCTTCCGGCACGGCCAGCCCAAGATTGATAGCCACCGTAAACCCCAACTCGACCTGTCGGGCGGAATTCAGCATCTTTAACGTGAAATCCCTTGATGCGTTCCCCGTAAAGTCGGATGAAGTCGATATAATCGAGTTGTTGAAGCAGAAAATGGCTCGGATCGTAGTTGAGACAGGCAGCCGGATGATCGTTCGTATAATCCAAGAACATCTCATAAGTCGCACCGTCGTAAATATCTGAACCCGGGTGGAGTTCGTAGGCGAAGACCTGACCGTTATCGTGTGCCAGATCCAACAGTGGAGACCACCGTGCCGCGAGTTCCTTGAACGCCTCTTCAATAATCCCGTCGGGACGTTGTGGCCACGGATAAACAGTGTGCCACGCAAAACCACCTGAGAGTACCGGAATAACATCAAGTCCCATGTTCACCGAAGCGTGGATACATTTCGTCAATTCATCTGTTGCCCACGCTGTCCTTTCATCTCCGCGCAAGCCGGGTGGATGGAACGCCTCAAACATAACTTCATAAGCAGGATGCACAGCCAAGACCTGTCCAGCGAGGTAGCCTGCCACCTCTGTCGCTTCAAGCCCCATCTTGTTAAGCATCCCTTTAAATTCATCGCAATAGATTTTGGACTCGGCGGCTTTTCCGAGATCAAGAACACGCTCGTCCCAACCCGGAAGTTGAACGCCTTTATATCCCAAACTCGCGACCCATCGTCCGATACTTTCCATAGTGTTATAGGGTGCCTCGTCCCGCATGAATTGGGCGAGGAAGATAGCAGGACCTTTGATTTTCGGCATTGTTCCTCCGCTTTTGTATTTGTGTAAGCCATAAAAATATTAAGAGGTGCAGGTGTTATAACTAAGCACACCCTTCGTTTTGAATAGACGAAAAATAAATTACCAAATGTTGGCTAACTTTGGGTATAATATATAAAAGTCTCTATGAAATGTCAAGGGTTTTGGAGGTTGTTCAGTTTAGTGCAAGAAAAAAAAGTAGAAAACCTCATCCACGGTTTGGCTGTCCGTGGCGTAACGAAACATTTCCATCGAACCAAGCGGACAAAGAAAAAATTACGTTTCCATCAAAAGATTCACAACCTTTTCAAGCGCGAGAAAGAGGTAATCAAGGCAGTTGACGGCATTACGCTTGAAGTTAACATCGGTGAAATCTATGGGATACTCGGTGCAAACGGCTCAGGGAAATCGACCTTGATTCGTCTAATTTCGACGCTACTTCTGCCGGATTCAGGGAGTATTCACGTCTTCGGAGACGATGTTGTAACGCATAGCCTGAAGGTGAGACAGGTGATGAACCGTGTCTCTGTTGAAGCCTCCTTCTTCAAACGGCTCTCTTCGGCAGAAAACCTGATTTACGCTGCCCGACTCTACGGTATCGCCGCACCGCAAGCCGAACGGAAAGCGAAACAGATTTTAGAAAGACTCGGTTTTGATCCGGATCGGATGGACGAAGAGATGGAGCAACTCTCGCGCGGGATGCAACAGAAAGTCGCTATTGCACGGGCACTACTGACAACACCGATGCTGCTCCTACTTGATGAACCCACAACGGGACTTGATCCAAAGTCGAAGCGCGATGTCCAAGCCTTTATCGAAGAAATCCGTCAAGAACGGAATGCGGTTATTCTTCTGACGACGCACGATATGGTTGAAGCGGAGAAATTGTGCGATAGAATCGCAATTATTGATAACGGACGGTTTATCGCCGAGGGAACCGTTGAAGAACTCATCGCCAATACGCCATCAGAGAACGGTGCACCTACAACATTGGAAGATGTCTTTATCGCACTGACCGGCAAGAAGATTGAGGATGAGGAGTGACCAATGTTGAACCTTATACGTGAAACCGTCGTTTCGTATGCTTTTATTGAACGTAACTTTAATCTGCTGAAACGCTATCTGAGTTGGGAGATACTTTTTTTTAGTTACTCCATCGTCAACGCGCTAACCATCGGCTTGATTATGGTAGGACGCGGCACCAGTAAAGATGTGCTTTACCTCGTGATTGGCGCGTTAATCTGGGGGTTTCTCTCGATTATGATGCGCGAGGTTAGCGATGCGATTACGTGGGAACGTTGGGAAGGCACGATCGAGTACACCTTTATGGCACCGATCTACCGCATCACCCATCTTGTCGGGTCGTGCTTTTTCGCTATCCTGTACGGTCTTTTACGAACCGGTTTAGTTTTGGCGATAATGCCTCTCTTTTTCGGTGAGCATATCGACTTAGGAAACGCGAATTGGCTAACGATGGGGGTTACCGTTGCGATTTCGAGCCTCTCTTTCATCGGTATCGGTCTGATGGCAGCGATTTTTCCATTGCTCTCGCCGGAAAAGGGACAAGCGGCAACAGGGATCATCCAATCGCTACTGCTGTTGGTCTCCGGTATCTACTATGAGATCGAGGTCCTACCGGTATGGCTTCAACCGCTTTCTAAAATTTCGCCTGCCACCTATACACTCCGGTCAATTCGGGCTGCGATACTTGAGAATGCCTCGATTGAGAGCCAATTGTGGAATCTATCTTTACTATTTATCATAGGAATTCTACTCATTCCGATCGGATTTTGGGTTTTCCATCTCGGTGAACGGTATGCCAAACGCGTCGGTCGTTTAAAAAGAAGTGGGTAGTTGCGTCCACGCCGATTTATATGTGTCTGTTTTTTATTCTATTTCTCTAACACCTAACACGGAGGGGTTAATGTCAGGATATTATAGAGCTCCAACAATTTGTCAAGATACCATTGTTTTTGTGTGTGAAGACGATCTATGGACGGTACCCGTTGAAGGCGGGATTGCCCGGCGACTCACATCGAACCTCGGAACCGTTGGCTCACCACGCCTATCACCCGATGGCGAACGACTCGCTTTTTCAGGACGTGAAGAGGGGCCTTCAGAGGTCTACATCATGCCTGCCCTCGGCGGTGAAGCGAAGCGGCTTACTTATCAAGGCAGCAATGCCTCTATCGTCGATTGGGATGCTGACGGGAAGCACATTCTCTATTCAAGTAACGCAGGTTTAGCGTTTGACCCGTGGCTATGGAAAATTAACGCAGAGGGCGGAGAACCGCAACGTCTATCGTACGGTCCCGCAAACCATATCGATTTTGGTGATGCTGGCGGTGTTGTCCTCGGTAGACTGACGCGGGAACCGGCGCGTTGGAAACGCTACCGTGGCGGCACGGCAGGTCAACTCTGGATAGACATTGAAGGGGACGGACAATTTCAATCCCTCAACCCCGTAGATAGCAATTACACGACACCGATGTGGATCGGCGAGCGTATCTACTTCATTTCTGACCACGAAGGGGTCGGTAACATCTATTCCTGTCTACCGACGGGTGAAGCCATTCAACGCCACACACATCAAGATACCTATTACTGTCGCACGGCGCAAACAGATGGCAAGCGGATCGTCTATCACGCTGGCGCGGACCTGTTCGTTTATGATATTGAGAACGACACGGAAAACCGGGTTGATGTGGACTTCAGAAGCCCTCGCATCCAGCGACAACGGAAATTCGTCAATGCCTCACAGTACCTACAAGAGTTTGCGCTAACACCGGACGGTCACGCCTTGGCATTGGCAATCCGCGGGAAGCTCTTTACGATGGCGAATTGGGAGGGTGCTGTCCTCCAGCACGGTGAACGTGATGGCATACGCTATCGCTTAACGGAGTGGCTCAACGACGGTAAACGCGTCGTTACGGTTTCGGACGCTGCCGGTGAGGAAGCACTCGAAATCCACACCCGCGACGGAAGCGCCGATGTCGTACGTCTGGATGATCTTGATATTGGACACGTTCGTCAACTTGCGCTCTCTCCAAAAACTGGAGACGATGAAAACGATCGACTGCTGCTCGTCAACCACCGTTTAGAACTTTTGTACATCGATTTAGAGACACGTGAACGCCGAGTACTCGATAAAGGTCATTACCGCGGTATCCGAGATGTCGCGTGGTCGCCTGACGGTAAATGGTGCGCCTATAGTTTTTCACCCACGGAAACGACCCGATCAATCAAGCTCTGTAATATCGAAACAGGTGAAACATGTTTCGTTACGGAACCTGAGTTCAACGATTTCGCTCCGGCATGGGATCCAGAGGGCAAGTATCTCTATTTTCTCTCTTATCGAGAATTCAATCCGGTGTATGATGCGCTCCACTTCGACCTCGGTTTCCCAACAGCGATGCGTCCGTTACTGGTAACGTTGCAGAAGACCTTAGGAAATCCGTTCGTACCGGAACCGCATCCGCTTGAGGAGGAGAAGGAAGATAAGGACAAAGAGAACAAAGAGGACAAAGAGGAGGAGGAGAAGAAGCAGGATGGAGAAGGTGAAGCGTCTGACGAGAAGTCTGAGAAGAAGGATAAACGGGAACCGATTACCATAGACTTAGACGGCATATCGCAACGGGTCGTCGCTTTTCCGTATCCACGCGGACGTTACGGACGGATTGCCGGTATCGAAGGCAAAGTGATTTTCACTTCCTTCCCAGGAGCAGACACCGTACCGAGTGATGATAGTGGGAATAGACCGAGAGGCACCCTGCATGTCTACGACTTCAAAGAACAGAAGAAGGATACGCTGGTTTCAGGTATCGATAATTTCCAACTCTCCGGGGATGCGAAGACGCTTGTCTATTCAACTGGGAACCGGCTGCGCGTTATCAAGGCTGGTAAAAAGGTGGAAGCCGAAAAATCTGAGAACAGAGGCGGTTCAAATCGACAAACCGGTTGGATTGATCTCAATCGTGTGAGAGCCTCGATTGTGCCGACAGCTGAGTGGCACCAGATGTATCGCGAGGCGTGGCGACTTCAGCGCGATTTCTTCTGGACTGAGGATATGTCCGGCGTAGATTGGGAACACGTCTATCAACGTTATCTGCCGCTTCTTGAGCGGATTGCAACGCGCGGCGAGTTTTCGGACCTAATGTGGGAGATGCAGGGCGAGCTCGGCACCTCACACGCGTATGAGATGGGTGGCGATTATCGGAGTTCACCGAATTATGCGCAAGGGTTTCTCGGTGCAGATTTCGTTTACGATGCGGAGAACAACGGGTATCGGATCATGCATATTCCGCACGGGGATGCGTGGGAAGCCTCGAAAGATTCACCGCTCAACGCACCTGGGGTTAACGTCACAGAAGACGATATTCTGCTCGCTATCGGTGGACAGCAGGTCAGCGAAACCGTCTCCCCGGGTGAATGCCTCGTGAATCTCGCGAATCAGGAGGTACAAGCGACGTTCCAGAATGCAAGCGATGGTGAGAAACGCGTCGTCACACTCAAGATCCTCGGAAGTGAGAGAGAATTGCGGTATCGTGAGTGGGTATCGAACAACCGACGGTATGTCCACGAAAAAACGGACGGTAAGGTTGGGTACATCCATATTCCTGACATGGGAACGCGCGGCTATGCAGAGTTTCACCGCGGTTTTCTTGCAGAGGTGAGCTACCCCGGTCTGTTGGTTGATGTGCGTTATAATGGCGGTGGCCATGTCTCGCAACTACTTTTAGAAAAGTTATCGCGTCGCCGGATTGGGTATGACGTGCCGCGCTGGGGTACGCCGCATCCGTATCCGGACGCTTCCGTCTTGGGTCCGATAGTCGCTGTCACCAACGAGAACGCAGGCTCGGATGGCGATATCTTCTCACACTGTTTCAAATTGATGGAGTTGGGGTTGCTGATTGGGAAGCGTACCTGGGGTGGCGTTATCGGTATCTCGCCGCATCATCCGTTTGTAGATGGTGGTAGAACAACGCAACCGGAGTATTCGTTCTGGTTCGTTGATGTCGGTTGGAGCGTGGAGAACTACGGCACGGACCCGGATATTGAAGTGGACTACCGTCCGCAGGATTACGACACGGAAGCCGATCCGCAGCTCGACCGTGCAATCGCGGAGCTCTTAAGACAGATGGAAGAGAACCCACCACAACTCCCGGATTTCGGTGAGCGTCCGCGCTTAACGTTGCCTACACTACCGAAAGTGGAATAGAAAATATTCCGGTAATGCTTGATAGGCGCGCTTTGCAAGCGCGCCTTTCTCTCTGAATATCTCAAATCGTTGACACAAGTCGATGACTGTGCTATTATACTTAGGACAATCTGTTGTAGTCTTCAAAGGCGCAAACCGTAATAGAAGAAGACAGTTCCACAATACTTGGGTGTTTTATCATAAAATTTTACATGGAAAGCATAAAAAATCTTCAAAGAAGTAGAGGGATAATTTTCACATGTAAATGAGGTAGTCTCTATGAAAAAGGCAGAAGTTGAAATCCAATTCACATTCACACTTCCGATTGACGAGAGTTTTTTACAACACAAAAGTGATGCGGAACGTAAAGCGAAAGAGGCTTTTGTGCTTGAGCTGCTCCGGCATGGGGATATTAGTGCGGGTAGAGCTGCAAAACTCCTTGATATTTCTCGGTGGGATCTTTCTGATTTGATGTCTGAGGCTGGAATTTCGCCTTTTGCTGAGGTTACCGCTGAAGAATTGGCTGCTGAGGTTGAAACCGCCTTGAAGGCTTTGAATAACCAAGATGATGAAGGTCGTCTCGAATAGTACACCCTTAATTGAACTCTCAAAGATTAATCAGTTGGATCTTCTCCGAAATGTGTATGGTACAATCCTCATTCCAGAAGAAGTTTACGTCGAAGTGGTCATTGATGGAATTGGGAAACCAGG
Organism: Candidatus Poribacteria bacterium; assembly: GCA_022827225.1. Taxonomy (GTDB): domain Bacteria; phylum Poribacteria; class WGA-4E; order WGA-4E; family WGA-3G; genus WGA-3G. The sequence continues at coordinate 24,205 of JAJDTJ010000015.1, forward strand.
TGCTGCAGAAGTAAAAGCAGCAGAATGGATTCACTGTCAATCAGTGGCTGACAAAGATCAGATCAGTATCCTTCAAACCCAACATTCGCTTCATTTAGGTGAATCTGCGACTATTGCTCTTGCTAAAGAAGTTAAGGCAGAACAGGTAATTCTTGATGACAATGCTGCGAGGCAAGAAGCAGTAGCACGAGGATTGCCTGTTATAGGCACAGTAGGTGTTTTGCTTGTTGCCAAGACCCAAAGCGTAATTCCTGTTGTTAGACCGATACTTGATAATCTTCGTGCCCAAGGGACACGGATTAGTCAGAATCTCTATTATCAAGTAATAGCGGAAGCGGATGAATAATGGAAAATAACTCAACAGAGTAACGAAGGACCACTATGAATATACTCTGTGCCAATGTAGGTAGCACCTCGTTTAAATACCAAATTATTGATATGGAGACCACGACTTCTCTGGTCAAGGGCGGGGTGGAACGTATCGGCAATTCGCCGTCTGCCTTCACGCATGCCGTGCCGGGCAAACCTACCCGCGAAGGCGACACCGATGCCCCGACACATACCGCCGCGATCGCGCACGCGATGGAATTAATTACCGATCCGGAAGTCGGCTGCTTTGAAGACTTAGGACAACTCGACGGTGTCGGGTTCAAAACCATTCTTGCCAGAGGCTACTGGCGTTCTGCTCGGATTACTGAAGATGTGATCGCTGCCTTGGAAGCATCCACGCCGCTTGCACCGATGCACAATCCCGCGTATATCGCCGCTATCCGTGCTTTTCAAGAAATCTTGCCAACGACACCGCTCGTTGCAGTCTTTGAGACGTGGTTCCATCAGACGATCCCGGATTACGCTGCCGAATTCGGCGTGCCTCGCTTCTGGGTCGAACAGCACGACATCCGTCGCTACGGCTACCACGGTGCTTCTCATCGGTATATCTCTGAACGTGTGCCGCAGCTGCTTGGACATGAATCGGGAGAAGGGTTACGTATTATCTCGTGTCATCTGGGTGGCAGCTCGTCTCTCTGCGCCATCAAAGATGGGGAATCCATTGATACCTCCATGGGTACATCAACGCAGTACGGGATGATCCAGTCCACCCGCTGCGGTGAGTTGGACGCATTCGCGGTGCTGTATATGCTTGACGAAGCGGGGTTCTCTACCGACGAAATTCGTCGTCAGTTGATTGAAGATTCGGGGTTAAAGGGAATCTCTGGAACGAGTGGTGACATGCGCGATATAGAGGCAGCGATTGTAGCTGGCAACGATAATGCTCGTTTGGCGTTGGATACTTATGTTTATGGTGTGAAGAAGTATATCGGCGCGTACATCGCCGCGCTCGGTGGTGTGGATGTGCTCGCTTTTGCAGGGGGTATCGGTGAGAAAAGTGCCACGACACGCGCGAAGATTTGCGACGGACTTGAGTGGTGTGGTATCCATTTAGATGGGGCGAAAAATGGAAACGCAACTGGCGAAGTGGATCTCTCCGCGGATGATAGCCGCGCCAAGATTCTCGTCGTCGCTACGAATGAGGAACTTATCGTGTCGCGTGAAACCGCGCGGATTCTCAGGGCGTGCGATTGATGGAAGTCGCGAGCACAGCTCGCTCCTACAACAAAAACAGAATCCACTTCACATCAAGTACTCTCGTTCGCGAAAGATTCTAATCGCAAGCCACAGCAAACCGGCTGTTAGAAGGCAGATGACAAGGAGTGCCACCCATTCGGATGGTGGCGATTCACCCAAAAGGACCGAGATTTGGTTCCGAGGTGTCCTATAGTCAGGGAATAGTGTGAGGAGATAGTGCGATATAGAGAGCCGCTTGATACCCATCGGCATGTATTCAATTCCGGTAATACCTTCCCATCCCATTATAAACACCAACCCCCATAAAACAGGATGTTTGAACTTCGCTGCGAGTGTGGCAGCAAGTGCACCGTAGGCTAACAGCGATAACGCCATTGATGCAGTATAATACAGGCTCATCCCTAAGTGAAACAGGATATTTTTGTCTAATTTTGGGTGTGTCACGACAATAATGGTTAAGATCAGATGAGACACACCTATGATGGCGAGGCTACCGACAAAGTAAGCAGCGAATTTGCTAAGCAGGATCGTCGATTTGCGGAGCGGTCGCATCTGAAGATAGGTTAATCCTTTACCATCAACCTCATCGGAGATAATAGCCGTACCATAGAAGATCGCAGAGAGACTTACTAAGAGTCCATACAGAAGGAGTGTTATCTGCGGTATGAACTGATTGACCATGCTGCTGCTCCGGACCGTGAACCGAAATATGAGCGCAATTAGAAGCGATAAACCGCATCCAAGTAGGATCAGTACAGTTCGGCGGCTCCAAAACATTTGGCGCAGTGTCACCTTGAAAAGTGCAAAATAGGTAGGAAATGTGTTTGCGTGGATGAGCATCTATAACCTTTGAACAATGTGAGTTTAAAATAATATTAACATTAATCTGTGAATTTAGCAAGTTTTTAACTTGATTTGATTCAGACATCGGATTGCAAAATTAAAAGCTGATTAACTGTATATAAAAATCTATAGAAATATACATATTTTGTTTGATTTCTATAGTGTTTTGTGGTATAGTATTTATATGAAATATTATAGTGCAAAACAGGCTGCTGAAATACTTGGTTACAATGCCAACTATCTCCGTGAGCTTGAAAAGCAAG
>JAJDTJ010000005.1 GCA_022827225.1 Candidatus Poribacteria bacterium
TGTTTTTGCCACCTTATTCACCCGATTACAACCCGATTGAACACGACTTTGCGAATATAAAACGTCTCAGAGAATACAATGCTGATAGAACTATTGATGAAGTCATAAACATGTATCTTTAATTCTAACGCTTACTATAACGGCGGGATAGATAACAGCCAAATCCGGGGCGGGACATGGGAGATGGAGGCGTGGAGTTTTGTCGCCTTAACACACGACGGTGAGATACTTGCACTCTATGTTGATGGTGAAACTGTCGCGGATTTGAAAATCGGGAAACCGGGTTTCACGCAGAATAACGATGGCGGCTCCATCTGGTTGGCAGGCTGGAAAGGCGGGCCGGGATGGGATTTCAAGGGCGTGCTTGACGAAGTTGCGATCTTCAACGCGCCGCTGAGTGAAGACGACTTGAGTACTGTCATGACAGAAGGGCTTGAAGGTGCCCTCGCCGTTTCACCTGTTCGCAAATTGACAACGACTTGGGCGGACATTAAGCAATAAGCAACGGTTATCTGCGAGGTCAATGCATATAATGCGGGATAACGATGTACAATTCGCAGTCGTCCGAGAGGATCCGATGGTGGAGGCGGAGTTGGTGCGATTAACGAACGCAAGCAACGTACTGTTAATCGCTTCAGGTGGATGTACTGCCCTAACACTGCAGACACTGTTTCCCGATTTGCATATTACGCTCGTTGATTTTAATCCGGCGCAGTTGGAACACGTCCGCAAAAAGATGCGTGCCTTGCGAGATACCGATACAGCGACGCGGTGTCAGAGATTTAATATTGGGACCAGCGATCCAGAAGAACTCAATCAAAACGGGAACTTTGAGTCGCTTTTCCGGGGTCTACGCGAGTTTATCTTTGACTTGGTTGCTGATGAGGCTGAAATCCGCGCCTTGTTTGAGGAGAAAGGCCGACTTGCCAATGTCTCGGAACGCCTCTTTTCGAGTCAGTATTGGTCAGTGGCGTTTGATCTCTACTTTAGCGACTCACTTCTGAATGCGATGTTTGGACCGGATGCTACGCAGCATGCTGAACCCGGGAGTTATCCGCGCTACTTTCAGGCGTTATTTGAAAAAGGGTTGGCATCCCCAACGGCGTTTGATAATTACTTTCTTCACCATGTATTCCTTGGATACTATCTCCAACGTCCGGCGAGTCTACCTTACTACCTTCTATCACCACCTACCGATTATCGTTTTCAGATGGTTGAAGGGACGCTGGATCGGGTGCCGAATCTGCAACGCTTTGATCTAATCTCTCTTTCTAACATTATGGATTGGATGCCGCTAACTGAAATTGTTGCCCTTATCAGCCATCTTCAAAATGAGATGAAACCTGGCGCAAGCCTTCTGTATCGTCAACTCAATAATGACACCGATCTCTCTGCATACTTTGGCGATTCATTTACGTTCAATACGGCGTTGGGAGTCCGATTTCAAGAAATAGAACGCAGTCTATTTTATTCCAGCGTTCATGTCGGAAAAAGGAGGTAGGGACCGATGAACGAAAGCATTGACAATATTTTGGAAGAGACGAATGTGTCGATGAATCCATACTTTAAGTCTCTGCGCGACGGGACATTTGATTTCGATGATTTTGTTGAAACACAAATCCAATTCTACTTTGCCGTTGTCTTCTTCAACCGTCCAATGGCAGCACTCGCCGCCAAAATCCCGACATCAGAATTACGATTAGAGGTTATCCGCAATGTTTGGGAGGAACACGGTGAAGGCAATACGTCCCTGATGCACGAAAAAACATTTCTCACCTTTCTTGACCGACTAGCTGGCATTAAACCCGAAGATATTGAGAGACGGGCAATGTGGCCCGAAGTTCGCGCCTTTAATACGGTACTTGTCGGTGCTTGCGTGATGGATGAATACCTGATTGGTGCCGGTGTTATGGGGATTATTGAACGGATGTTTTCAGACATCGCAGGATGGCTCGGAGAAGAGGTTGTGAGTCACGGCTGGGTCCCTACGGAAAAATTGATTCACTATAATCTTCATGAAGACCTTGATATTAAACATGCAGACGATTTCTTTGATGTGCTCCGTCCTGCATGGGACGCAGATGCCGAAAATAGATACTACATTGAACAGGGGTTGCGTCTCGGTGCGTATGTTTTTAATTCGCTTTATGCAGGGCTTTACAAGGCGCGAAATCGTCGCATCTATCGCGAGGTACGCGGACCCCATACACGGGCATCGTAGCAGTATTGAGGTATCAGATGCGGAAAAACCGCTCTTTGAAGGTCAAGGAACTACGCAGTGCGGAGTGGCAAGTTTTTCAATCGCGGATCGCAGACTTGGAGAAAGGGACGAGTTACCCGTTGGGCGAAGACCGATTTGAGATTGATCACGGCGAGGATTACTTCGCATTCTTCACGCGCTTGGGTCAGCTCCACTATTATGTTGTGCTTGACGGTGATCGGGTAGTAGCCGTAGCCGCTGCAGTTTTGCGCTGTGTTCCACCTACGCGCCATAAAAAGCCGGAACAGGTATGGTACCTTTGCGATTTGAAAGTCCACCCGGAATACCGCGGACGCTATCTCCCTACCGCAATATTCGCCCATGCCTTTCCCAAATTGTATCCGATTACGGCTCGCGCGTATGCTATCTCTATGGATGCCGACAGCCAACGTCCGAACCGCGTTGCACGCATGTTAAGCCGTTTTCGGCTTGCACCAATGTCAATCGCTACGAAGTTAGGAATCGTTTCTTTAGATGCCAAGAGAATGCGAAAAGTCGAACCGATCTTACAAAAGCACTTTGGGTTGGTCTCTTATTTGTCATTAGCGCGAAAAAAGGACATCATTTTACAAAGCACTCGTTCTCCGATGCCGCTGTTACATGTTCAGTTCGGTCCGTGTGCGGAGCAGGGACATACCGAACCACTTGATGATTATGTCCACATGTTTTGTGTTTCGACGGACCATCCACTGTTTGAGATACTGGGGCATCAAGGCATTTATCCATCAGCCACAGCCACGGTCGTCCATCATCGTATGGAAAAGTGGGATTGGAGTTTCATCCTCACCAGCGACATTTGACAATGGAGTATCTCTAATCCGTAAACTTGATAGGTGCAATGAGGATATACTTTATGAACCGGTACATCAGATTATTTTTAGGCGTTCTCGTCTTAGGACTTCTCTTCTCCTGCGCGAGGACATACCAACAAGGTATTGAAAATACTTCAGAATTTCAAAAACACAGAAATTCTATAGTTCGGGTAGAAAATAAGCACGGATTCTTTTCAAGAGGCATAGGCAGCGGGTTTTTCGTGGAACGGGACAAGATTGCAACTAACATTCATGTGATCGCCCATCCAGGGCCTATCTACGTAAAATCATTAGACAAAAAGAGGGCTTGGAAAGTTGAAGGTGTTGCTGCGTATGATGTCAGAAATGATCTCGCCATTTTAAAGGTTGTCGGTGAAGGTGAAGCACTTCCTCTTGGGAACAGCGATGTTATCCAAAAAGGTGAGCACATCTCTGTAGTGGGATATCCCGATGGCAAGTACAAAGTTACTGAGGGTACATTGCACGGTATACGGAATAACGATAAATGGCTTCAAATGGAAGTTGATACTACTAGTGGAAGTAGCGGAGGGCCTGTCCTAAATAATAAGGGACAAGTTATAGGTATTAGCACGGCTGTAGACGATTTTTACAGTTATGCTATCCCTTCAAATATACTCAAAGCGTTGATCACACATTCTATATCAATTGAACCTTTAAAACAGTGGCATAAACAAGAGTTTATTCGTTCCTACAACTATTACGTTCAAGGAGAAGATAATTACAATAAAAAACGCTTTGACAAGGCAGTAGTTGATTTAGATGAAGCTATTCGTTTAAACCCTGAGTCTATCTATGCCTACTCCAAACGTGGACAGGCGAAATCTGACCTCGGCGATCATAAAGGGGCGATAAGCGATTATGATAAGGCCGTTCAACTAAATCCAGAGGGTTTTATCACTTACTACAACCGGGGAAACGCAAAAAGTAATCTTGGTGACCATAAAGGCGCAATTGAAGACTATGATAAAGCCATTCAACTAAATCCGAAGTATGTTGCGGCTTATAACAACCGAGGGCTTCGTAAAGATAATCTTGGCGACTATACAGGAGCGATGAATGATTATGATAAAGCCATCCAACTAAATCCAAAGTATGCCAGTGCCTACAACAACCGAGGGCTTGCAAAGTTGCTACTTGGGATTTCTGAGTCCAAGCAGGGACATCCAAAGGAAGTGAGAGATTTATTAGAGGCAGCGATAGCCGATTTTGATAAAGCCATCAAAATTGATTCAAAATATGCCGTAGTTTACAAAAATCGTGGTGCTGCGAAGCTTAAACTCGGTGAGTCTGAAGTTGATCGTGGAAATGTTGAGAAAGCCCAATCTTTATATGAGAGATCAATAGCCGATAGTACACAATGTATTCGACTCAATCCAGCGGATGATGGTGCCTACGGCAATCGCGCGATGGCTAAGAAGATGTTGGGGGATTCTAAATCTAAACAGGGGAATAAAAAAAAAGCGCGCGGTTTATATGAAGCAGCAATCGTTGACTTAGGTAAAGTTGTCCAACTAAACCCAAGATCGGCCAGATCTTATCGTAACCGTGCTCGTGCGAAAGAAGCACTTGGACAACATGATGCAGCAAAGGCAGATTTTGAAAAAGCGAAGGAACTTGATTCAGAGAGCTCGAAATAAACGAGGCAAAGATGTGTCTTCTACACACCTCATGTTGACATCACTATTTTTTCTATAATTGGTAAGAGAACCTTAGAGAAATTGAAGGATACCTTCAATTACATTTGTGATAGAAATTTCAGTAAAACGGGCGGGCATTCTGCTTCAACAAAGAGGTGAAATTATGGCAAGTTCACGAGATACTGGCGAAATGGTTGATGGCAAGAAGCACGGGTATTGGATCACCTATTACGCGAATGGAAATAAACGGAGCGAAGGCGGCTACATCCATGGGAAAAAAGATGGTCCCTGGATTCAGTACCACAAAAATGGGAACAAAGCAAGCGAAGCCACCTTCCGCGGTGGCAAGAACGCAGGCGAGTACGTATGCTACTATGAGAACGGGAACCGCAAATGGGGCGGTCCCTACCGGAAACACGATGGCAGCTCCGCAGATGGTCGAAAAGAGGGGGTCTGGCTCTGCTACGAAGAAGATGGCGAAACCGTATGGCGCATCATTACCTACAAGAAAGGCGGTGCTCGCGCGAAACCCGATGAATTCCCGCTCGGTGTCTGCGATGTTTGTGGTGAAGGTAGGCGTTCAACGTGGGGCGAAACCTGCCCACAGTGCGGCGCAGATGTTTCTGATTAATCCTTTTCTACTATAACTAAACAGCAACGACTCGCTGTTGTCCCTTTCTATTTTTCGAGGGGATAATGCGAATCTCAATATCACGATTCAATCTATTAAGAAACGTCATCAGTTGCTCAACGCTGTAGTAAGAAAGTTTGGCGGCTTTAAGATGGGAAATTTCAGACTGCTTAACGCAAAGCAGTGTTGCAGCCTCTGCCTGAGTTAGCTTGCGTTCCTTCAGAATGCGGAAAATCTCCGCTCCCAACTGTGCTTTTAGCAGTTCTTCTTCCGCAACCTCATCGGAAAAGCCTAAATCCTTAAAAATATTCCCGCTGCCTTCTTCAACCTTAATTTGATTGCTCATAAGTCTCTCTCCATCTCCTGAGCGCGTCTTAATCTTCGTTTAATCAAGTCAATATCCTTCTTCGGTGTACGAATCCCGCGCTTTGATTTTTTCTGAAAACAGTGTAGCACATACATGCTTCGACCAATCTTAACGGTATAAACCGCTCGGTAAGTGTCTGTGTTGTAATTATCAACGATCTCAAACACGCCGGACTCTATACCTCTCATGGGTTTTGCCGATGGTGGAGTTTCGCCAATCTGCACACGATACAGCGCGTGTCCAATATCCTTACGCACCGGATCTGGAAAAGCCTGTAACCGTTCTTTTGAGTCTCCAATCCACCGGACGTTTCTCGGTGTTTTCAATTTTTGATCCATATTCTATTATAACTAATTAGTTGTGTTTTGCCAAGTGCAAATTGTAGATCGGTCAGAGGCGTTCAATTCTCTGGAAAAACCTCCATATCCGGAATCGGTTTTCTGTGTTATCCGCTATTCAGACAATTTGTGGAAGGTCGGTGTTAGTTTTGGGTCTAATTGCTAAACGATTCGCATCAAGCACCGTGGTAAAAAAATCTGATTTTTTCTCAGTAAAACGGATTTAAATAGAGTAGAATCCGAAAATATGTGGACACTTTACAAGATGGAGAATACCGCGAGCCGCTCGTATAGGGGTTGGGTAACCCAACCTCTACGGCACCCAGCGGATGTCAAAATAATTATGGGCTTTACTATAAGTAAAATATCCTGAAGAGTTGAGGAAAAAATAATTGAAAATTAAAACAGACTTGAGGCGCGTTTGGGCGGTGTTTACGGCGGTTTTGGTACTACTACCGCTACGCGCAGTGCAGGCTGAAATAGAAACAGAATCCGCTCACAGAGTTGCGACGGCTGTCCGAATTAAAGATGCTCCACCCGAATTAGACGGCGTTTTAGATGATGCTGTCTGGAAAACCGCGCCCCTCCATGAAGGGTTTCGTCAACGCGACCCCGACGAAGGAAAGCCTGTCTCTGAACATACTACGTTCCAAGTCGCCTATGACGACGAGGCGGTCTATTTTGCTGTCATGTGTTATGACAGTGAACCTGATAAAATCGTTTCCCGTCTCGTCAGGCGGGACGAGTACGTTGAATCCGATAAAATCCAAATTATTCTTGATCCGCACTACAATCGACAGCGCGGCTTTTCCTTTACTATCTACCCTTCAGGTTCTGTCATAGATGGTATTGTTGGAGGCGGTGGGCCAGACGGCTGGAACAATGCTTGGGATGGTGTCTGGGAAGCAAGTACACGCATCCACAAAAACGGATGGGCAGTAGAGTGTAAAATCCCGTTTTACATGTTCCGATTTTCACCGAAAGATAAATACACGTGGGGTCTACAGGTAGAACGGGAGATTAGCCGTAGAAAAGAGCGTGCCCATTGGCGTTTGATTAAAAAGGGAGAACCGGGTTGGATATCGCGTTTTGGGGACCTGATAGGAATTGAAGACATCCACCCCTCTCGCCATTTGGAATTGATCCCATACACAATGGGTAGGACAACGCTGAATAGCGAAACCAATTTGTGGGGAAATATTGGCGGTGATGTCCAGTATGGAATTACCACCGGGACAACCCTCAATGCCACAATCAACCCAGACTTTGGACAGGTAGAGGCGGACCCTGCGACGTTGAATCTCTCTGCCTATGAAGAATATTTTGAGGAACGGAGACCCTTTTTTGTCAAAGGTTCATCCATTTTTAACTTCGGTGGCGGCGAAAGTCAATTCTTTTATTCGCGGCGGATCGGACGCCAACCCGGGCATTTTGGACTTCCGAACGGCACCACGGAGCTAAATCGTCCGGAAGCGACGACGATTCTCGGTGCCGCCAAGATCGTCGGCAGAACTAACAGCAACACCTCCTTCGGTATCATGGAGGCAGTTACTGCAACAGAGTACGCACAGATTACAGAAAAAGGCAAACGCCGTGATTATTTGGTTGAGCCGTTGACAAATTACTTTGTCGGGCGAGTGACACAAGACATTTTGGAAGGGAATTCTCGCATCGGACTGATAACAACAGCCGTGAATCGACTGGCTTCTAATCCTGCTTATACCGGCGGAATTGACTGGGACTTAAGGTTCGCGAAGGAACGGTATAAGATAAGTGGAATGCTCGCGGCGAGCCAAACCGGAGCACTTGAGGCGCGCAAGTCGGGCTACTTCGCACATCTCGGATTTGATAAGCAGGGCGGGTGGTGGCGACTTCAGACCAATTTTAATGCCCGATCTCCAGACTTAGATATAAATGACATCGGATATACGCAACGCGGCGATATGATGAGATGGTTCCATGATCTCATCTTCAAGAAGGAGCAACCGTTTAGCATTTTCCGAGAAGTTAGTTTGGGGTTCTTTGGCTGGCGAGAATGGAATTATGACGGTGTTAGCATCGGTCGCTATTCCGAGATATGGACAGACGGTAAACTGAAGAACTATTGGGACTATGACCTTTGGATCGGACGGAATTTGGAATCATTTAATGATGCTGATGTCCGGCGTGGCGGGACGCTGATTAAAAATCCCGCAGGTTGGTGGATTTTTACCCAACTTAGAACCGATAGCCGTAAGATGGTTCAACTTGAACTGAATCCGATTTTTGCATGGGATGATGATAATAAGACTTCCGAGAGAGAGGTCAGTCTCCGTCTAAATATTCGTCCAATGTCAAATATTGAATTGAGCATTGGACCGATGTACCGTTACCGGATTGACGATGCACAGTGGGTTGAATTGATTGAAGAAAACGTCAATGGGCAAATCAAAAAACACTACGTCTATGGTGAGCTAACGAGTCAAACACTCGACTTCACCACACGTGCGAACATTAGTTTCACGCCGACACTGAGCCTCCAATTCTACGTGCAACCGTTTATTACGATTGGTAACTATGAAAACTTCAAGGAATTGGTGGAGCCAAAGTCGTATCGGTTCAAACCGTATCCGCTGAAGCGAAACCCTGATTTCCACATGCGTTCCTTGCGTGGCAACACCGTCCTCCGTTGGGAATTCCGTCCGGGCAGTACCTTGTTTCTGGTTTGGTCTCAATCCCGCGAAGCTGCCTTAGAATCCGTTCGCGAATCAGACCTCGATTTTCGTCCGCTCCATCGTTTGGGCAGCACTTTCACCGATGAAGGGAGAAATGTCTTTCTGATAAAATGTCGATATTGGTTCGGGATATAGGTCGTTAGATGAGGAGAAACAGAAATAACACAAGACCGCGTCAATTGTTTGACGCGGTCTATTCTTTTCAGAACATCCGTTCTTGCCTGACCGATACACAAAATTTGTCACGACAACACAAAAATTGCATGAAATTTGAAAAAAACTTGACAAATTCCGTGAAAATAGTCAAGATACTTGTAAAACCGCATCTCCATTTGACAAATTGCCTTTAGAAATGTATAATATAAGTAAAGTACTATTCTATGTATCAATAGGACGCAGCTTGCGGGTTGCATAACTTCGCAAGTCTGAAGAAAAATAAGGGGGCTTAAAATAGAAATGGCTGATTACGTTAATCCTGATGTTTTGGTGAGTACGGAGTGGGTAGCTGAACACGGCGGCGATGCCGGTATTCGGCTTCTTGAGGTTGATGTGGATACGTCGGCTTACGGTGAAGGACATATCGCTGGCGCAGTCGGCGTGAATTGGCAGACACAACTCTGTGATCAAGTTCGACGCGACATCCTCACGAAAGAGCAGTTTGAAGCACTTTGCAACGATAGCGGGATCGCTAACGATACGACGATTATCTTCTACGGCGATAATAACAACTGGTTTGCAACTTATGCCTTGTGGCAGTTCCGCTATTACGGACACGATGAAAGTCTGTTGAAGGTGATGAACGGCGGTCGTCAAAAGTGGATTGATGAAGGTAGAGAACTGGTCACTGAGGTTCCAGATTACGCGAGCACAGGGTATCAAGCGAAATTTCCTGATGATAACGTTCGCGCCACAGCGAGTAACGTCCGCGATACACTCGGAGAAGGCGTTGTTAACCTTGTTGATGTCCGTTCTCCTGCTGAATTCTCTGGTGAAGTCATCGCGCCGCCGGGGATGAGTGAAACCGCACAACGCGGTGGACATATCCCAGGTGCTGCGAACATCCCGTGGGCGACTGCGGTTGCTGAGGACGGTACCTTTAAATCGCACGACGAACTGCAGGAAATCTATGGTGGGGCAGGTGTTGATGATAGTAAAGAGACAATCGCTTATTGCCGTATTGGAGAGCGTTCATCGCATACGTGGTTCGTGCTGAAGTATCTGCTCGGTTATGAAAAGGTCCGCAACTACGATGGCAGTTGGACGGAATGGGGCAATCTCGTCGGTGCTCCGATCGCACGCGACTAAATTTCTGCTTTTGGTCCGTAGGGGCGAGGTCACCTCGCCCCTACGACGAACTCATCGCTATTAAAAATATGCCTAAATTTGTTTCTGCCCACGTTATTGCTTGCATGACGCGCCAGGATGTTGCTCGACTGCTGAAGCGTTTCAAAGAAGAAGAAAACAGCGACGTTCGTAATATTCGAGTTCTCTGTGATACACTCTCAGGACGGATGATCTGTGAATGGGAAGCACGTGACCGCGTTGTTTTAGTCGAATGGTTAAAAAAATGCAACGTCCAGATACGCGGAACAGGCGAATGGGTCATGACAGTCCAGTATGAATCCGTAGATGATCAACTTGTGGTGCCGCAGCGAGGAACCCTATAGGCACTCAGGTATGTAAAATAAAACGCGAAAACCGATGTACTACTTAACCCGTCAGACAGCGTTTGAAGCATCGCATTACAATCGGATTCCCGAATTAAGCGACGCGGAGAATTTTGCGTTGTTCGGTGCCGCCGCGAACCCAAACAGCCACGGGCATAACTACGTACTTGAGGTGATGGTAAAAGGCGATGTTGAGGCGGATGACGGTATGGTCATCAATCTGGTGACGTTGGATGCCTTGTTGAAAACGGAAGTGATCGCAAATTACGATCACAAACACCTGAACCGTCAACATCCCGTTTTTTCGGAAAATCCGTACCTGCAGCCGACGTGTGAGAATATCGCCATGGAAATTTGGCACCGGCTCGTGCCTTCTCTGCCAAATCAGATGCTACATAGGGTGCGGCTCTACGAAAGCACATCCAATTTTGCCGACTATTATGGAGAAGGATCGATGGTTTACCTGACGAAGATTTACGAGTTCAGCGCGGCGCATCGTTTGCACAGCCACGCACTCAGTGATGAAGCGAACCGAGAGGTTTTTGGTAAATGCAACAATCCTGCTGGACATGGGCATAATTACGTTCTTGAAGTTACCGTGAAGGGTGATGTCGATGAGAGAACGGGTCTGGTTGCGGGTCTAAACTTTCTTGATGAAGTTGTTCAAAAACAGGTCTATGCGCGTTTCGACTACAAACATCTAAATATTGACGCACCTGAATTTGAGACGCTCAATCCGACCTCGGAGAACTTCGTCAAAGTGCTATGGGATGTATTAGAGCCGAATTTGCGTCCGGTGGTTTTACATCGCCTACGTTTAAGAGAGACCGCGAAAAATCACTTTGATTACTACGGCGCGTGATCTATTTTATCCGGGCAATGCTCAGAAACGCGCAATGGAGACGAACCTTAAAACGATGAAACTTAAACAGGATCCCCCAAACCCAGAATTGGAGGGCCTCTTCACCAAAATTATTGAGAATTTAGGTGAAGATCCGAGTCGTGAAGGCTTGGTGAAAACGCCGCTCCGTGCGGCTAAAGCGATGGAGTTTCTGACAAGCGGCTACCATCAAAGTATTGATGAAATCTTAAATAGGGCGATCTTTGAAGAAGATTACGACGAAATGGTGATCGTGAAGGAGATTGAGTTTTACAGTCTCTGTGAACACCATATCCTCCCGTTTTGGGGGAAATGTCACGTCGGGTATCTCCCGCAGAACCGGATTATAGGGTTGAGTAAGATCCCACGGATTGTGGATATGTTTGCTCGGCGGTTACAGGTTCAGGAACGACTGACCCGCGAGATCGCCGAGGCACTCGAAACTGCACTTGAGCCGCGAGGTGTGGCCGTCGTGATAGAAGGGCAACATTTGTGTATGATGGCGCGCGGTGTAGAGAAGCAGGCGCCGAAAATGGTAACGAATGTTATGCGCGGAGCGTTCCGAGCGGATAGTTCAACGCGCGCCGAGTTTTTGAGGTGCGTCCAAATATCTTGATACACTTTATTTTACAATTTCGAGTGTGAGGTAAATATGGGTGTTTCCAATCGTCCTAATGATATAGCGGAACTTGAGGGGAAAGTCGTTGTGATTACAGGTGCCTCAAGGGGAATCGGTAAGTCGATTGCCACCGCTTTCGCAGCGGTAGGCGCGAAGGTTGTACTTGCCGCTCGGACACGTGAGGCACTTGAACAGGCCGCAGCCGATCTGAAGAAAGGCGGCGCTGATGCCCTATCTGTTCCGACTGATGTCACTGACGCAGACGCTGTACAGCAACTTATTGAACGGACGCTCAATGTATACAAGCGCGTCGATATTTTGGTCAACAACGCCGGGGTCGGCTATTTCGGTCCGGTTGTCGATTTTGCACCTGATGACTGGGACACGGTTCTCAATTCCAATTTAAAGGCGGTCTATCTCTGTGCGAAGTATGCGCTTCCGCCGATGCTAACACAGGGCGGTGGACAGATTATTAACGTACTTTCGATCGCTGCGAAGGTTGCATTTGAAGCCTCGGCTGCTTATTGCGCAGCGAAAGCAGGCGCATTGGCACTAACAAAGGTTTTAGCCAGCGAAGTCCGCCGACAGAATATTCGGGTTACTGCAGTGCTGCCCGGTTCAGTGCATACACCGTTTTGGGATGATGTTCCGATGCATCCCGATTTTGCACAAATGCTTAAGCCTGAGCATGTAGCAGATACGGTTGTCTCTATTTGCGGGCAACCGTCTGGGATGGTAACCGAAGAAGTCGTGGTAATGCCGCCACTCGGTATTCTATAATTGTGCTATGGGTATAGCGGACGTGCTGGTGTTTGTGGTTAGTTAGTGAAACGTCCGATTCTTCGACGGATGCGAACTGTACGGATGGCACGTTCGTCAGCATCTGTGACAGTGATGACCGTGTTGCTTAGATTGAGTTCGGTGCCGATTTCTGGGATCGTCCCAGTCCGATTGAGGATATAACCGGCGACGGTCTCATAGTCGCCTTCCGGAATTGGGAGTCCGTAGTGTTCTTTGAGCAGATCAACTTCTGCTCTTGCGTCGCATTCGAGGATGTGGGGTGCGATGAGATCCACAAGGTCGGGTCCGTCGCGCTCATCGGCGAATTCACCGACAATTTCTTCGACCAAATCTTCAATCGTAACAAGCCCTACAGTACCACCGTATTCATCGACAGCGAATACCATCGTATGCCGGGTGTTTTGAATCTCTTTAAGGAGTGCGTTAATATTTTTCGATTCAGGTACGAAGTGCAAGTCCGTTCGGATAAACGGTTCAATTGTTGTGGCTGCGGTATCTGTTTTTTCTTGGGTATCTGAACCGGTTTCTGGTTCAGCATCATCATAAATAACATCTAAGAGATTAACGATCCCGGCGATGTTGTAAATTTTTTCTTCGTAGACAGGGATTCTTGAAAAGCCTGATTCCGCTGCGATTTGCAAAAATTCTTCGCGGTTGATATGTTTTTCGATGGCAACGATATCGACGAGTGGCACCATGACTTGTGCAACGGTACGATCCTGTAAATTAAGTAGACTATGAATCATCCGTCGCTGATCCGTGTGTAGGTTACCGGTGCGTTCACCCATTGTCGCGAGTAACCTCAACTCCTCACGTTGGGCATCGGGCCCGGGTGTACTTACCCCTCTGTCTATAAGCCTGACGATGAGTTTCGTCAAGGTTTGTACGAGGAAAATGAGGGGGGCTAATACGTACTCAGAGAACCGGAGCGGGTAGGCATAGCGCAAAGCGAGATTATCTGCCTTAACACGAAAGATTGTTTTCGGAAGAATCTCACCGAAGATAAGAAGGAGCGTGGTTACCCAAAGGATAGCGATCGGTTCTTGGAGATTTTTCGCGTTCGGGAGACCCGTGGAGAGCACCTGCTCAGTCAACCGGTCGCCGAATTGTGCAATTAGGATATTCGCCAGATTGGTTCCAACTAACGTGAGGGCAAGCATTCTATCTGGAGAATCCACCAAACGGTGAACAATTTTCGCTTTGGCATCGTTAGATTCAACAAGTTGATTGATCCGGATTTTATTAACAGATACGAGTGCTGTTTCGGAACCGGAGTAGAATGCAGAAAGCACGAGACAGATAAGTACCGCGAGCACGAGTGAACTTAACACGATAATCTGCTCAGTGCCATTTGTGCCGATTAAAAAGATGGTTAGTAAAAGTGTTTTCAATTGTTTTGTATCTGGTGTCTGATTTTAAACGTCCGTTTCGGTTTCAGGCGTATCCGGGACTTTAATAACCAGACTTGTAATGACATTACCTTCTGTTGCGGTAATTTCAAATTCAATACCGTTTTCATCTATATAGGATTCACCGACAGAAGGAATTCGTCCGAAGAGTCCGAGTGCGTAGCCGCCGATAGTATCCGCGTCGTCTTCACTGAGTTTTAATTCAAACTGTTGCTTGAGTTCTCGGATGCTCATGCGTCCGGCGGTTTCAAGGATTAGCGGTTTTTCAGAGTGCTGAACGTATTCGGGGGGTGAGTCGTCTCTGTCATGCTCATCAACGATATCTCCGACGACTTGTTCAAGGATATCTTCGGTGGTGACGATGCCGGAAACCCCACCGTATTCGTCAAGGAGGATCGCTGTTTTCGTTTTTTCGTGTTTCAGTTGTAATAATAATGCTCCGATTTTGCGGGTCTCCAAGACTAAAACCGGTTCTCGAATCAGGGGCGCGTCGTTCGATGCTTCCGGGCTCTGGTCCCGTTTTTCGAGAAAATCTTCAATCGTAAGCGAGCTGATTTCTGCGTGCCGCCAGCGTGCAAGATCTTTGACGTAGAAGATACCGCATATATTATCGATCTGCTCACGGTAAACTGGGATCCGTGAGAATCCGAACGATTTTGCTTGTTTGAGTGTTTCTTGAACGGTGTTTGATGTAGAGACAGCGACGACTTCGGTTCGAGGCACCATAATCTCTCTCGCTTCGATGTCGCGCAACTGGAGGATATTACTTACGATCTCACGTTCATCGGACGGGAGCGCTTCCTCGTGGTAAGTGTTGAGAACGTCTATCAAGTCTGATGCTGTAAGGTGCTCTGTAGCCGGCTGGTGCCCGCCGAATATCGGGAGTAGGAAATCAATGATTTTACGGAGCAGTCCCCGTAAAGGGGAGATGGCGATAGAAAATATCCATAACAGGGGGGCGGTTGTCTTGGCGAAGAATTCGGCGTGCTTAATCGCATAAGTTTTTGGTGTCATCTCACCAAAGATGAGCATGAGAAGGACGTTGAGAACTAAGGCGATGACAAAGCGGAGAGGTTCGGAATATTGTTCAGGGAGCACTCGTCCGGTGAACGAGAGCATAAGGATAGCGAATGCCACATTAACAAGGTTATTACCAAGCAGAACAGTGATGAACAACCTGCGTGGATTATCTACAAAATTGATAATTGCAGACGTTCTGCCTTTTTCAACGCGGATCCGTTCAATTTGAACTTGAGTCAGTGCGCATAGAGCCGTTTCGGAACCGGAGAAAAAGCCTGAAAGGACAAGTAAACCTGTCAAGCCAATCAGATAAGGGAGTAGTGGAACAACTTCCATTCTTTATTTAGAAAACGATTTTTTCGATTGCTCGCAAACCAAAATTGCAGTCATCATACTGAATTAGCACGGATTTTTCAATTGAGCGTCTTATCTTTTATCTTTTATAATTATAACATATTGGCAGCAAAATCGCAACAAAAAATATTGTACTTTTAGCGTTACACTATTTATAGTCAGTACTTTGGCGAAGGTTTTAGCGGCTAATTTTGAGGGTGTCTATGACAAAATTAGAACAGATGCAGCGAATTGAAGCGTGTGGTATTGTTGCTATTATTCGTGCGAACAGTGCAAACGAGTTAATTGAAACTGCTGCGGCGATTCATGCTGGCGGCGTTAACGTCATTGAAGTCACGATGACAACCCCGAACGCGTTACAGGTTATAAGCGATGTTTCATCGGCGTATGCGGATACGGTTCTCGTGGGTGCCGGTTCAGTGTTGGATGCGGAAACAGCCCGCGCCGTAATGCTGGCAGGCGCGGAGTTCATTGTGAGTCCGGTTACAAAGCCGGATGTCATTGAGATCTGTAATCGTTATGGGAAAGCGGTTATTCCTGGTGCCTTTACACCGACAGAGATTTTAGCGGCGTGGGAGATGGGGGCGGACTATGTGAAGGTTTTTCCATCGAGTGGTGTCGGTCCGGCATATATAAAAGATCTGAAAGCACCGCTGCCGCAGATTCCACTGATTCCGACGGGGGGGATCAACGCCGACAACGCTGCTGAGTTTATCACTGCTGGAGCATCCGCGTTGGGCGTTGGAAGTGCACTTGTTAATAACCAATTAATTCAAGCAAAGGAATTCGCAGTTCTCACCGAAAGGGCTGAGAAGTTGGTCAAGGCGGTCGGACGTGCCCGTTCGGGTGCCAAATCCGCCTAAATCCACTGAAAATCCGTTTTTCTATTGACAATTCGTCTGGATTTTGCTAATCTGATTGCAGGGATTGTGTTCTGTGACTGTATTCTGATTGTATTCTGATTGTATTCTGATGCCGTTATGCAGATTGATCAATTGATCTTAGGTAAATATAGATTGCTGGAATATCTTAATTCGGGGGGATTCTCCTCGGTCTTTCGCGCGCGCGAAGAGATGACGAACCGTGAAGTTGCCATTAAAGCCTTGCCAAAAACGGCTTATCCTTCGAGCCGCCTGAAATTTTTGCTAACAGAATTTCAGGCGATGTCGAAAATTTGGGGGCATCCGAATATCGTCTCTATTCATACCGTTGAGCCAGCAGAAGGGGACTACGTTGCCTCGATCGTAATGGAGTTTGTTGAAGGGAAGAGTCTTCACGAGCTCATGGGGGAGGGCGCACTCGGCTTAACAGATACCCTTAATATCGGTATGGATATCTGTCGTGGGTTAAAGGCAGCACATGCCCACAAGATTATGCACCGCGACATCAAACCGCAAAACATCTTACTCACGACCGAAAAACAGGCGAAGATCGCAGACTTTAGCATCGCACGTATCTTTGGCGATACGACCGAATTCGCGGAAACCGTGGCGGGCACACGGCGTTACATGGCACCCGAGCAGACTTATGGTTCTTATGATTTTCGGGCGGACCTCTACTCTACAGCACTCATTTTGTATCAAGCGGCAACTGGACGGTTCCCGTTCTCAGGAGGAGGCAAGGAGATAGATAAAAAGAAAGCTGCTGGCGAGATAGAAGAGATTGAGAGATGTCCGGAAGTCCTCCGCAATTTCTTACAAAAAGCACTGCATCGGCAGCTCTCGGAACGGCACCAAAGTGCAGCTGAGATGTACAACGAACTGGAGCGTATCCACCAGGATGAGTATGTCAAACAGGCTTCGGAGTTAATTGATGCGAGTGCGAATTCCAGCAGCCCAAAATTAGCGGAGGCACTTGAACGCTATCGCAAAACGTTCCGGCTGTCGCTCTCGGATTCGGAACGGATAAATCAAAACCTCTTTTTCCAGAGGCGGCAGAAAGAGGAAGGCTCCAAGCGCGAAAAACTGTTAACCCAGGTCGAAAAACATTATACACTCGCTGTCCGCTACGTCGAGTCGAAAAGTTATGTAAACGCGCTTACGGAGCTTCACAAAGCGAGTCGCCTCTGTATTGATGATCAAGGCTTATCCAGGATGGTTGATAACCTATTCCAGAAACTCAATCCGCTCAATATCTCACTCTCAGAAAATCCAACTGTCGAAGAAATCGTTTCGCTGATTCAAAAATTGCCGGATGGTGAATCTATGGACCTTCGGATGTGGCTTGACCATCAGGCGCCGGAAGAAACGACGGATATAACACCGATACAACCTCAGGTCAAAGCAGCGGGTAGTTACCGGCATCTGATTGAGGAAGCCTCACCCCAATATCTACTCGATCAGGTTCATAGTGATGTCCAGTATCCACATGAAGAAGAGGCACTTCACATCTTCCAACAAATTCAGATTTATGAACAACAGGGACGCACCCGACAGTGGCTCACACTGTATAATAAATTGGGGAAGTTCTATCAGAAGCAGGCTGGCAATTTTCTTAAGCAAGACAATTTAGAACTTGTTGCGAACTGCTACACGCGTGCCCGCTTCGCTTACACAGTTGCTGAGAAGCACCGTCTCGCAAGGAATAACGCTAAAAAAGGTGCCGACTACTATACACGACTCGCGCGACAGTTTGAGCTCCAGCGTTCATGGGAAGAAGCAGGAAAATGTTATATCCTTGCTGCTTTCAATCACGGATGCGCGAATATGTTATCGCAGGTTGAAGAGTGCCACAGAATGGCGACAGTCTGTTATTTCAACGCTGCTGAAAGTGCACACCTTAATAATGAATTACAAACCGCTTACGACTATTACCTATTGATTTTAGCGATTGGTGAAAAAATGTCTGTACCGACGAAAATGGTTAGCGAAGCGCAAAAATTGATGTCGGAAATCCCGGTTGTCACTTAAGGTTATACGACGTGAAATTATCTCTAAAACGTGGCGAAGTACTTGTTGGAACTTTTGTACTTGAGTTTGGTGGGTCGGCGATTGCGACGCTCCTTGCAAGTGCCGGTGCCGACTTTATGATCGCGGACTTGGAACATAGTTCTTTTTCTATCGAAACCGTCGGACGTATTGTTCGTAACGCCCGCGGTGCGAATCTTCCCTGTATTGTCCGTGTTCCGGCACTTGAGCGCTATTTTGTGTCTCGTGTACTTGATGCCGGGGCTACGGGGATAATGATCCCGCGCGTTGAATCCTGTGAGGATATCGAAAAAATTAAAATGTGGACGAAATATGCACCCGAAGGTGACCGCGGTGTCGCGTTTGGGATCGGGCATACCGATTATGGGGATTTCACAAAACTCGATACCCGAAAATACGTGCACGACGCAAATCAGGAAATCCTCACTATCGGGCAGGTTGAGACTGTCAAAGCCGTGGAAAACCTAAAGGACATCCTCAGCACAGGTGAATTGGATGTTGTGTTCATCGGTCCCTATGACTTATCTACATCTATGGGGATCTCCGGTGAACTTGACCACCCGCGCCTTTTGGACGCTATCAAAGAAATTATCGGACTTGCACAGGCACACAGTATCGCTTTAGGTTGTTATGTCAACGATTTTGAGAGCGGTGAACAGTGGTTGCGTTCGGGGGTTCAACTCATCGCCTGCGGGAATGACGCGTTTCTTTTAACGCGTAAATTTGCTGAGGAGCATCAGAAGTTCAAGAACGCTATGACTTCAAAATGAAAATGTACGATATTCTCACAATCGGACGGAGTTCTTTAGATTTATATGCTAACGACATCGGGGCTGCGTTTCCGGACATTAAGAGTTTCGGTGCCTTTGTCGGTGGGTGTCCTACGAATATCAGCGTCGGTGTTCAGCGATTGGGGCTTCGGGCTGCGTTATTGACGGCTGTCGGTGAAGATCCGGTCGGCGAATTTCTGCTCAAGTTTTTGAAGAATGAAGGCGTTGAAACCCAGTTTATCCCACACAAACCGAACCATCGAACGAGTGCGGTCGTCCTCGGTATTGAACCACCAGATCGGTTCCCACTCATCTATTATCGAGATAACTGCGCAGATATCGAACTTACGATTGACGATGTTCTCGCTGCGCCTATTCCTGAAAGTCGGGCGGTGCTGATATCGGGGACCGGTTTGAGTAAAGAGCCGAGTCGGAGCGCGACGCTCTATGCTGCTGAGAAAGCACAAGCCGCGGGGTGCCGCGTCTTTTTGGACCTCGATTTCCGAGCAGATCAATGGCATGATCCGCGAGCATTCGGTGTTGTCGTCCGATCCGCCTTACGCTATATTGACATCGCTATCGGTACAGAAGAGGAGATCAAAGCGGCGACACTTACAGATTTATCACAACTCACGATTGAACACTCCCAAATCTCGAACCCTACGATTGAGGGGGATATGGCGTATGCTATTAGGACGCTTTTAAGTGCTGGGCCAGCGGCGTTAATAGTGAAACGCGGTATTG
This sequence comes from Candidatus Poribacteria bacterium, assembly GCA_022827225.1. GTDB lineage: Bacteria > Poribacteria > WGA-4E > WGA-4E > WGA-3G > WGA-3G. Next base: position 19,972 of record JAJDTJ010000005.1, read on the forward strand.
ATGGAGCGGAGGTCCACCTTGCCAGCGGTGAAATCATTCAGGCAGCACCCTTTCCTGTTGAGGTGTACAACACGCTCGGTGCTGGCGACGCCTTTGCCAGTGGTTTTATTTACGGTAACCTTAACGGTTGGGGTTGGGAAAAATCTGCACGTCTCGGCAATGCGACGGGTGCGATTGTCGTAACACGCCACGGTTGTGCTAATTTTATGCCAACAATGCCTGAAGTTGACGAATTTGTAGCGGAACGCGGCGGATGGTAATGTGGTAATTCGCTGTTCTTTGGATAAGTCCGGTTCGGTTGGGAGGGAAATTGAAGAAATCCGCAGAAACACCCTATCAAAAACCCCCAGCAAAAACACCGAACCTACCGGACCCGGAGGTTAATTTTTATGGAAACACGAAAGCTTACGATGGGGCAAGCCATCGTTGAATTTCTTCAACACCAATATGTTGAAAGGGACGGAAACGAGGGACAGTTTTTCGCCGGGATGTTCGGCATCTTCGGTCATGGGAATGTCGCCGGAATTGGACAAGCACTGCATCAGTACGCCGATTCTTTTCGCTTCTATCAGACACGGAATGAACAATCAATGGTGCACACCGCTGCTGCGTTCGCGAAAATGAATAACCGTTTGCGTGCCTTTGCTTGCACGACTTCTATCGGACCAGGGGCGACGAACATGATTACCGGTGCCGCAGGGGCGACCATTAATCGGTTACCTGTGCTTTTGCTACCAGGAGATATTTTCTCGACCCGTTTAGTCGCCCCCGTTTTGCAACAGTTGGAATCTCCGAGTTCGCAAGACTATTCGGTGAACGACTGCTTCAAGCCGATTTCACGTTATTGGGACCGGATTAACCGTCCAGAACAGATCATTACGGCGTTGCCGGAGGCGATGCGGGTCCTGACCTCACAATCGGAGACGGGTACCGTGACGTTGGCTCTTCCACAAGATGTACAGGCAGAAGCGTACGATTACCCCTCACAACTCTTTGAAAAGCGCGTCTATACGATCCCGCGGCCTCGGGCAGACGAAGGGCTGTTGAATCGAGCAGTAGCGTGGATTCGTGAGAGCAAGCGTCCCTTAATCATCGCTGGCGGTGGTGTTATCTATAGTGAGGCGACAGCAGAACTGGCTGAGTTTGTAGAGCGTACCGGTATTCCGATCGGTGAGACCTTCGCCGGTAAAGGTTCACTGCCGTATCATCACCCACAGAACCTCGGTGCGGTAGGTGTAACGGGGACGCCGGGCGCCAATATCTCAGCCCGGGAGGCGGACTTGGTTATCGCTATCGGGACACGCTTAAGTGATTTTACGACTGCCTCTAAAACTGCTTTCCAGAACCCCGATGTCCGTTTTATCGGTATCAATGTTACCGAATTCGATGCTTATAAACACGCCGCACTGCCGCTTGTCGCCGACGCACGTGTCACACTGGCGGAACTCGCTACCGCTGTTGCGGATTATCAGGTTGATGCGGCGTATGCTGCACAGATTGAGAAATATCGCGCCGAATGGGAAGCGAAGGTGGATCGGCTCTACCACCTCGGACACGGGCCGCTACCGAGCCAAAGCGAAGTTATTGGCGTCGTTAATGAATTCTCACGTCCTGAAGATGTCATGGTTTGCGCTGCCGGTAGCATGCCGGGCGATTTACATAAGTTATGGCGAACCCGTAACCCGAAACAGTACCACTTGGAATACGGTTATTCGTGTATGGGCTATGAAATCGCTGGTGGGTTAGGTATCAAGATGGCAGATCCGAGTCGTGACGTCTATGTTATGGTCGGTGATGGTTCGTATCTGATGTTGGCACAAGAAATTATTACATCGATTCAGGAAGACTATAAACTGATTATTGTGCTCGTCAATAATGAGGGACATAGTAGCATTGGGGGGTTATCTCGTGCGACCGGTGTACAGGGCTTTGCGACGCGTTTCCGCTACCGGGATGAGGAGAGCGGCGAACTCTCCGGCGACTTTTTGCCGGTGGACCTCGCAGCGAATGCCGCCAGCCTCGGTGCTAAAGTCATTGAAGCGACGACTTTGCAGAGCCTAAAAGCCGCCCTGCATGAGGCGCGCGAAGCACCCCAGACAACGGTTGTAAAAATTGATGTGGATTACTACGAGCAAGTTCCAGGCTATGAATCTTGGTGGGATGTGCCGGTCGCGGAGGTTTCCGAAGTAGACACGGCACAAGAGGCTTACAGAGAATACGAAGCGGATAGACAGAAGGAACGTTATTTCCTATAGGCAATCTATAATAAAGTCAATAATTAAAGAGACATTTCAGTGATTGCGGACACCACCCTCTCGTAGGGGCGAGGTTTCCTTGCCCGCTGTGGAGTGTTTCATTAATCCTGAAATCCACTATAGTTACTCTAAAACAAGGGGGAGTTATGAAGGCATCAGAACTTTTAGCGAAGGTCAAGTCATGCGAGGCGATCCCTTGCGGCGTGTGTGATGGGCAAATCCCAGCGGACGAGATTTTAGGGTTCGTGTTTAAATTGGGAAAACTGGCACCCCGTATGGAAAATGTGAATGTTGGTGCTATTACCTGCGTGCAGTGTCAAGAGGCAGACCCGGACATCAAGATTACGCCGCGTGGACCTGATATTAAGTTTGTCCGTGGCGGTTAAATTTAGCGGGCGGATGTTCTAATCCGTCCTTTCTTTTTTTAAAATGTCAACCTACATCGTTGGTAGAAATCCAGTCATAGAGTGTCTACAGAGCGGGACCCAAGGTATAGAGAGGATCCATATCACCGAAGGGAATAGGCATGCGCGTATCCGTCAAATTGTTGCGATGGCGGAACGGGTTGGGATTCCGATAAAATACTGTGCGCGGCGTGAATTGGATCAACTTGAGCCTTCGCTACCGCACCAAGGCGTTATTGCGGTTGTTAGATCCGCGCATTATAGCGACCTGTCATCCATACTCTCGAATATACAGCGTAGTGAAGGCAACGCGCTGTTGGTAGTGTTGGACGGTATCCAGGACCCAAGGAATTTTGGTGCGATTCTTCGGACGGCTGAAGCGGCGAACGCTGATGCTGTGATTATTCCCAAGGACCGTGCCGTTGGCATCACAGCTGCTGTCCATAAAGCGTCGGCAGGCGCATCGGCTCATATCCCTATTGTCAGGGTAACGAACCTCGCACGTACGCTGGATACACTTAAAGATGCCGGTATCTGGATCGCAGGTGCTGCCGGCGATGCGTCAAGTCTGTACACCGATGTGGATTTTAACGTTCCGTTGTGTCTTGTTTTGGGGAGTGAAGGAAGCGGTATCCGACGGCTTGTCAAACAGAAATGTGATTACCTTGTCTATCTGCCGATGTTGGGCAAGATGGCATCGCTCAACGTTTCAGTTGCAGCAGGGATCCTTCTGTACGAGGTACTTCGACAGCGGCACACGAAGTGAACAGCGTATCTTAGATGAAGCCTTCCTCTTTTAGACTGACAAAGATCCCGTCCCCGATGATAACGTGGTCCAACACTTTAATCCCGATTTGGTTGCCAGCCTCAATCAATTGCTTTGTCGCTCGGATGTCTTCTTGGCTTGGCTGTGGATCGCCGGATGGGTGGTTATGGACGAGGACGATTGAGTTCGCGGATTCCTCAATTGCGAACCGAAAGATTTCTCGTGGGTGAAAGACACTGGCGTTGAGTGTCCCTTCAAAAACTGTTGCTTCCGATAACTTTTTTCCCCAAGTCAAGTCGTTATCAAGGTCACCTGCGACCCCTTTTGTGGTTACGCCGCCTTTCGTATCGAGGCATAAGACGCAGACGATCTCTTTTTGCAGGTATCGCATTTTAGACATCATGAGATCGGCGACATCGGAGGGTGAGGTGATTTTATCTCGGTCGGCGTGGAAACGTGCAAGTCGTTTTCCGAGTTCAAGAGCTGCTACGATCTGTGCTGCTTTCGCTTCGCCGACACCTTTGATCTTCTCAAATTGCTTGGATTTGTAATCAGCCATCCGTTTGAGGTCACCATCAAGTGCCGTGAGGATCTGTTCACCGAGTTGAACGGCAGTTGTTCCTTTGAAGCCGCTCTTGAGAATGATCGCTAATAACTCAGAGTCTTTCAGGTTCTCTGGTCCGTATTTGTGAAGTCTCTCCCGCGGGCGTTCACTTGCGGGCAGGTCCTTAATTCGCAAGGGGCGGTACGTCATACATTGCATTCCTTTCGGTGTAATAGAGAACTTAGCGAAAATTATAGCGATCTTTCAAAATTAAAGCAAGCGAAATCTGATTGCGATTTGCAGGTTGACAAATAATTTGAAAATAGTGTAGAATTAAAGAAGTAAGTTAGTCCTTTCAGTTTTCTAACGAATATAAAAAAGGAGAAAATTCATGGCAACTACGATCCGTCAAAGAGACGGCGTTGCAATTTTGGAACCGAGTGGCAAAATAATGGGGTCTTCAGTATCGGAATTACGAGACGCTATCACATCACAGATAGATGCCTCTGAGGCACCTCGAATCCTCATCAATTTCGAGCGTGTTACGATGATGGACAGTTCCGGTCTCGGTACCCTGATGGGTGCACATGTCGCTGCGACGCGGAAAAAAGGTCGTATTGGCGTTATCCATGTCGGAAAAAATATCAAAAATCTGATTGTCCGTAGCCGGCTCGTCAGTATCTTTGAACATTTTGATGGCGAAGATTCCGCGATTGCGGGTCTATCAAGTGAGAGTTAATTAGCGAGAAAGATGGAACGCGCCTACGATCGAAATCGACTATGGCATTAGGAGAGAATTATGGCAATCACCGTATCTGAGAGAGAAGGGGTCGTTATTTTTAAGTTGAGCGGTAGGATTATCGCCCCGGGTATCGAGGAAGTTTCGGAAACTGTCTCGGAAACACTTGCGGTGCGCGCCTCACCAGTGAAGTTGATATTTGACTTCAAAGAGGTGACCGCGATGGATAGTTCCGGTCTCGGCGCGCTCATGAAAGTTTATTCTGATATTTATCCGGATGGCGGAGAGATTGCGGTGGTTAATGTGAACAAACAGGTCAAAAACCTTATTGTCATGGCGCGATTAATCACCGTCTTCAAAAACTTTGAGAACGAAGAAGATGCCGTTGCTGCCTTAGGGCAGTGACCGTAGTTTAGACGTGATGTCTTACGTTCGAGACACAGTTTATACGGAGATGATGCCAGTAATTTCCTATAGGCGAGACTCGACTGTATCGCACCAATAAGGGAAATGTCTCATGATAAAAAACATCCTCGTCGCTATCGGCGATACGGATTACGAAAAGAATGCCTTTGAGTACGCCGGTCAGTTAGCAGTGCTTTTGGAGACGCATCTCTCATGCGTTTTCTTTCAAGACAGCAGCCATGGTGGGAATCCTGATGTCGCAGCGACTGTTCTCCGGCGGACGGAAGCCGAATGCGCCCTCTACGACTTTCTCGATTACCATATTGAGGCTGTTGCTGGGAACCCGAGACAGATGATTTGTGAAGTCGCTCACTCCGCGGATCTTGTCGTCGTTGGACTGCCAGAAGATGTCCGAAAACGTCGATTAAAACTTATTCAAGACCAAATTGACGATGTTTTACAACATATCACAAGACCGACCATCGTGGTGCATGAGCAATGCACACTTCTGCGAAAAATTCTCGCTGTTCATCACGGTGATATCTATTCCGACCACGCTTTAGGACTTGTTGCCGAAATCGGCGAACTAACGAAAGCGGGCATCCTTGGACTCGCACTTTCAAGTACACAGCCGGAAGCAACACAAATTAAGCAGCAGATGGAAGCGTACTTGAAATATTATGATGTTCAAGCCGAATTTCTTACCGCACGGGGTTTTACAGTGGCAAATATCTTGGAAAACGCCGAGGAGAGTGATTGCGATTTGATCGCATTAAGCGCGAGCCATCACGGTAGATTGTACGAACTCGTTTTCCAAAGCACCACACAAACCGTTGTCAAACTCGCCAACCGTGCGGTTTTGGTGACGAGATAAATTTAACGCAAGTCGCATAGTGCTCCTACTTTGTATCTCCCGGAGGCAGCTATGAAGCCTAATGACACAACTTGCAAGGAACAGACAGAGGACTCCATTGATTTTTATGGTCTCTTGGGGATCTCCGCAGATATGTTTGCGTGTATCCGTTGTGACGGCAGCTTCACGCCGCTCAACTCTGCATGGGAAGACGCTCTCGGATTCAGCGAATTGGAACTCCGAAATCAGCATTGGTCGGCGTTTGTACATCCAGAAGATAGGCAGAAGGCGATTGCTGGAGTCGAGCAGGTTGAAGCCGGAGAAGATCACGAGGCGACCTTTGAAAGCCGCTTCCTGTGCAAAGATGAATCCTACAAGTGGTTCAGATGCCGTGTAACGAAGATGCCCGAAAAGAGACATTGTTACATCGCCGCAACCGATATTAGCCAACAAAAGCGACTCGAAGCAAAAGTGAAAGAGGGTGAAATTCGGTTCCAGCAGCTGGTCGTACAACACACCCAAGAAGGGGACCTGTTACATACTTTAATGGACCATACCCCTGACCATATTTACTTTAAAGATCAGGAGAGCCGGTTTATCCGAATTAACCGTTCCCTGGCAGACCAGTTCGGCTTGCAAAATCCGATGGACGCAGTGAATAAGACAGATTTTGATTTCTTTACGCGTGAGCATGCACAACAGGCGTACCAAGACGAACAGGTCGTTATCAAGACGGGCAAACCGATTGAAGGGAAACAGGAAAAAGAGACGTGGCCCGATGAACAAGATACATGGGTGTCAACGACGAAAGTCCCGATTCGCGATAGAGAAGGCCGTATTATTGGGACATGCGGTATTTCTCGCGATATAACAGAGTACTATCGCGCCCAGCAAGCACTGCGAGATTCTGAGGCGAATTGGCGTTCGCTTGTTGAGAGTGTACCGGATATTATCTCAACCATGAACCTCGATTATCGCCTCGAATTTATCAACAGACTCCCCCCTACCCTCGGCTTGAAACCTCAAGATATTGTCGGGCAGAGCGTTTTTGATTTCCTCCCTGAAGAACATCACGGACGGCTTAAGGAAGCTTGTGCAAAGGTCATTGAAACGGGTGAGGTGGCTACCTATGAAGTCCAAGGATTGATAAGTGGCTATTGGTACGCTTCTTGCCTCGGGCCTATTCAACAAGACGGTGAATTGATTGGGTTCGTGATGGCATCAACGAATATTACTGACCGCAAACAGGCAGAGATTGAATTACAACATAGTGAAGAGCGTTTTCGTCGGGCAGTCCTGAATGCACCGCTGCCCATTATGATTCATGCTGAAGATGGTGAGGTTTTGCAAATTAGTCGAGCATGGACAGAGTTGACCGGATACACGCTCGACGATATACTTACGATCAAAAATTGGTTAGCGCAGACGAACAGTCAAGGACAGGATGGCATTGAATCACATCTTGAACAGTTGTATAATTCCACCGGGCGCGTCGTTGAAGGTGAATACGAGATTTTTACCAAGTCCGGCAAAAGGCGGATTTGGGAGTTTAGCTCCTCCTTGCTTGGGACACTTCCAGATAAAAGACAGCTCGGCATTAGCATGGCATTGGATGTTACGGAGCGAATAAAAACCCAAAAAGTGATGCAGCGAGCAATGGAGACAGCTGAACAGGCGAGTCGCGCCAAAAGCGATTTCCTCGCAAACATGAGCCATGAACTCCGGACACCCTTAAATGCGATCATCGGATTCGCAGAGATCCTGCGCGATGAACTGGTCGGGAGCATTAACTCCGAGCAGAAGGAATGCATCAATGACATTCATATCAGTGGGCAGCATCTGTTAGAGATGATTAATGATATCCTTGACCTTTCAAAGATTGAAGCCGGAAAGATGGTGCTACAATTGGAGGAATTTTCTATTGTAGAGGCGGTCGAAGAGGTGAACGCTATTATTACCGCACTCGCTGTGAAAAAGAATTTGGAGCTGACCTTGACATACGATCAGGATTCCAGCATTGAAGCCGATCGCGTTAAATTTAAACAGATCTTTTACAATCTATTATCCAATGCCGTAAAATTTACGCCGGAAGGCGGTAAAATTGAGACGCAGCTCGAAGTCACTGCGACGGAGCTGTGTGCCGAGGTGATTGATACCGGTATAGGGATCGCTGAAGCCGATCAGGCGAAACTTTTCGCACCGTTTACACAGATTGACACCTCGAAATCTCGGCGATATGGCGGGACTGGGCTCGGTTTAGCATTGACGCGCAGGCTTATCATGTTGCACGGTGGCGAAATTAGTGTCAAAAGCCAGGAAGGTAAAGGCAGCAACTTTACTTTCAGGATGCCTCTACACCAATCGGAGCATAACACCGATGTTGAATCTGATGAAACCGTCATAGCGAAGTAAACCGCCCGGGTCTCACTTACTGCCGATTCAAACAGGGGACAGCCTGTGAAAACTGAAAACCCACCTCCAGATGATGGACAGATAGAGATACCAAAACGAATCTTGGTCATTGAAGACCAAGAGTTAAACCGGAAGGTCGTGCGGATTGTCCTGCAATCAAAAGGTTATACTGTTGTGGAAGCGGCTGATGCTATGGAGGCACTCGCCTGTTTGGAGAACGCAATACCGCATCTGATTCTCATGGATATTGCCTTACCAGGACAAAGTGGCGAGGATCTAACAAAACGGATCAAAGCGAATTTGGCGTGGGTAGATATACCAATTATCGCGCTAACCGCTGCAGCGATGTCCGGCGACAAAGAACGGATCCTCAAAGCCGGATGTGATGATTATCTCAGTAAACCGATTGACATTAAGATACTCATTGAACGTGTAGAAACTCACCTCGGAAAGGTAAAGACATGAAGGATGAAATAGTTTCTGAACGCCAAGAAGCCTCGAAAATTCTCGTCGTCGATGACGAACCACGGAATGTCAAAATCCTCCAGATTCAGCTCAAGGCGCGCGGATATACCGTCTATACAGCTGCAGATGGCCTGGAGGCACTTGATGTTGTGGAGAAAGAGACGCCGGATCTCATCCTGTTGGATATCAATATGCCGAGGATGGACGGTTTTGAGGTCGTTGAACGCATTCGGGCAGATGAAGCAACTGAATTTATCCCGATTGTGATGATAACAGCGTTGCGCGATACACGTGAAAATCGGATTAAGTCCATTGAAGTAGGTGCCGACGATTTTATTGAGAAGCCTTTTGATAGTGTCGAAGTCCTCGCACGTGTCCGTTCCCTGTTGCGTATTAAGGAATATCAGGATACGCTCGCGGAACATAATTCACGATTGGAAGAAGAACTCCAAATGGCACGGAGCATTCAGGAGATACTGATTCCGCAGAATGGCGTGCAGGAGCTATCCGGATTTCGTATCGCTTCCCGGTGTTGTCCTGAAATGGCGGTTGGTGGAGATTTCTATGATATCTGGGAAGTTGCACCAAACCGACTCGGCGTTTTTATTTCTGATGTTATGGGACACGGTGTTTCAGCCGCATTTGTAACGGTTTTCATCAAAACAATTTTAGCAGAGTTCCAACAACAGATCGATGACAATCCTGGATACCTTCTCGAAATCCTGAATACGCGTTTCAACGATTTGATTAGTTCACGGTTGTTTATGTTCGCGACAGCCTTCTGTGGGATCATTGATGTCGCTAAGGGGGAGCTCGTCTGTGCGAATGCTGGGCACTCATTCCCATTTTTATACGATTCTGATCAACAGACTTACGCTGCTATTGGCGATAAATACACAGGGAACGGCTTGGGAATTTGGCAGGAATCGGTCTATGAGACGATGCAGTATCCGTTTGACCGGTCGAGCCGGATGTTGCTCTATACAGACGGTGTTTATGAAGTGAAGAACGCACACGGTGAGGAGTTTACTGCAGAACGGCTCCAAAAGTTGGCATGTACATGCGCCGAGCAGTCAGCTGCCCAATTGATTGCGAGCATCTCGGAGTCGGTTGATGCCTTTGCAGGGAGTTGTCCTAAAGAGGACGATCTAACGCTTATCGCGATTGAAGTCGCCGAATAAGACTCAAGGTTTGATATCCGTCGGTTTTAAAAGTTTGAAAACGACGCGAACATCAGTACCGCCTGCTGCGTTGATTTGTATTTCGTAGGTATCCGAGAGCGATTTTGCGATAAAAATGCCGTGTCCACCCTCGTTGCTTGGAGAGCGGTTGGCTTCAATTTCTGAGAGCCGTTCGGGTGTTAACCAGTGCTTTTCTTTGTTATCTCGAGACCCGGTATCGCTCACTAAAATTTCCAGTGAGTGTGCATCGCTCCTGATTTGTAGTTTAATGCCGACGGTCGCATCAATCGAGCCGTGATGTACGGCGTTGCTGCAAATTTCATCGATGACCAATTGGATGTCTGCCACACGTTTTCTGGCGAATCCAAGATTTTTTGCCAGGGTTCCGATAAACGCGCGGACTGGGTCTATATAGAAAACGGCACTCGGTATTTTAAGTTTGATATCTGCGTTTGCCATGTCGGGATGTTGCTCGGTTTTAAAATGCGGCGAGTGCACTATTTTCGGATTCATAGATTTCGACGACACTGGAGGCACCGATTAAATTGAATGTGCGCGTCAAGTTGTCCGCGAGTTCGCAAATTTTAAGGTCCCCACCGTTTTGGCGGAGCCGTTTCGCGACACCGACGAGCGCACCAACAGCGGTACTGTTGATATGGCTCACCTGACTCAGATTAACGACAACCTTCTCTGCTTTCTCTGCTAAGAGACCCTCAAGTACCTTCCGTAAGTCAGATGCTGCGTAGCTGCTCAAGTCTGTTTTAATTTCAAGGATTTTGATTCCAGACTCCTCCCGAAGTTTCATTAATTTTGTCGAATCCATCGTAGTCACCTCTCATCAGATTGAAACCATTTATGGTTCTGAGCCTTTTCTTAAATCTTATAGAAAATGAGAAAAAAAGTCAAATAAAATTTTCAATTTGTTTACGATTTAGTGAGATTTTTTTTTCGGAGAATCAGGCGTTGTAAAAAATAAATTGCGGTCCTGAAAAAATCTTGTTGCTTTTCTTAAAGATTTGTGATATACTATTGCGTAACCGATTTGTAAAGTGTTAAAAGCACTTTGAATATAAGGAGGAACTGGCGGATTAACGCTGTTACGCGTTTTTTATGGACCAGGTATCTTGATGAACAACGAACAGGCAAATACAAATGTCTCCACTGTTAATGTGGAAGAAGAAAAGCACTCAGATGAAATGAATCAGGAAGTAGCGAGTGAGGCAGAGACTCCAGAGGCTGAACAGCCAACTTCAGCAACCGAGGCAGACGTTGAGGTGCAAGGAGAAGACACGAGCAGTGAAGCGGAAACGGCTACTGACGATGTTGATTCCGAACAAGCTGCTGACGATGCTGTCGCGGAAGAAACGGTACCGGAAACTGCTGACGATACTGATTCCCAGGAAACAACAGCACCAACTGATGAAGCCGCACCTGAAGAGGCGGTAGAAGGCGTTGTCGCCGAGGCGGATGCGAATGCTGAAGAAGAGGTAGCAACACCTACCGATGAAACCGCGTCTGAGGATGCCTCCGATGCGTCGGAAGATCCGTTGGAACCAATGAGCCCAGAATCTCTTGAGGAAGCGTATGATAATTCGATAAAAGCGTTTACGGATGGAGAGATTGTTAAAGGTGTCGTCGTAGATGTCAACCGTGATGAGGTGATGATTGACATCGGTTTTAAGTCGGAGGGTTATATCCCGGCAGCGGAATTTGATCCCGGGGACAATGATTTGCCGGGGGTCCAAGTCGGCGATGAAATCGATGTTTATATCGTACGGCGTGAAGATTCGGAAGGACAGATCGTTCTTTCTAAGAAGATCGCCGATCAAACCCTCATTTGGGATGAAATCGCGGCGGCCCATGAGTCTGGCGAACCTGTGCAAGGTCGCGTTACTGAACGGATTAAAGGCGGGCTGCGGGTGAGTGTCGGATCCCTGCGCGGTTTTTTACCGGCTTCACAGGTCGAGTTGCGTCCTATTCAGAACCTTGAACAGTATGTAGGGCAGACGCTCGATATGAAAGTTATCAGTCTCAGTAAGCGACGGCATAACATCGTTTTATCCCGACGCGCCTGGCTGGAGACTGAACTCGTCAAGAAGCGGGCGGAGATTCTCAGCACCCTTGAGGTCAGTCAACGGATTACAGGGGTCGTGAAAAACATAACCGCTTTCGGGGCGTTTGTCGACCTTGGCGGTGTTGACGGCCTCCTCCATAAGACAGATATGGCATGGAAACGTATCCATCACCCATCTGATGTTGTTTCTGTTGGCGATGAAATTGAAGTCGAGGTTATCGGGATCGGTCAAGACAACGAGAAAATTTCGTTGGGCTTGAAACAGATGACTGAGGACCCATGGGAAAACGTTAATGACAAATATCCTATCGGGTCTACAGTTCGCGGTGTTGTCGTCAACATTGTGAACTACGGCGCGTTTTTACAACTTGAAGAAGGTGTTGAAGGGCTGATCCATGTATCTGAGATGGCATGGACCCGCCGGAACGTCGCACCCTCACGCATTGTCAATAAGGGCGATGAGATTGAAGCTATCGTGCTTGAAATCTCGAAGGAAGATAAACGCATATCGCTTGGGCTCAAGCAGTTACAGCGGAACCCATGGGAACTCTTAGAACAGCGGTCCCCCGAAGGCAGTAAAATCACAGGCCGTATCCGAAATATAACCAGTTTTGGTGCGTTTGTTGAAATTGAACCCGGAATTGATGGGTTAATCCATACGTCTGATCTCTCTTGGACTAAGCGCGGTACCGCAGCCAATGAAGAACTAAAGGAAGGTGACGAGATTGAGGTCGTCGTCCTACAGATTGATGCGGCTGAACGGCGAGTCTCATTGGGACTCAAACAGACGCAGCCGGACCCCTGGGGCGATGTTCCCGAGAAATATAAGGTCGGTTCTGTGGTACGTGGCACGATTGTTAACCTCACCAGTTTCGGCGCGTTTACGAAGCTTGAGGAGGGGATTGAAGGCTTAATTCACATTTCGGAACTCGCCGAACGCCGCATTGAAAAACCGGAAGAGGTCGTTTCCGTAGGGGACGAGTTAGACTTAAAGGTTATCAATTTGTCACCGAAGGATCGGCGCATCGGTTTGAGTTTGAAAGCGCTCCTTGCTGAACAAGCGCGCGCCGCTGCACCAGAAGAAGAGAAACCCGCACGGACACGCTCCGAGCGTCCTTCACGACCAAGACGGGAACGTGAACCACGACGACAATTGCCAGCGCATGAAGAGACTGTCACCGCATTGGGAGCCTTGCTCAAACAAGAAATGGGGAAGTCAAACGCTGAACTCGTCGAAGACGCTGAAAGCACTGAAAACGTTGGAGACGTTGAAAGCACCGAAAACGTTGCAAGTGCTGCAAGTGTTGAAAGCGTTGAGGTTATCGAAGACGCTGAAAGCACTGAGAGCGTTGAAAGCGTTGAGGTTATCGAAGACGCTGAAAGCACTGAAGACGCTGTAAGTGCTGAGGATGCTGAAAGTGCTGAGGACGTAGAGAGCACCGAAGACGCTGCGAGTGTTGAAAGCGTTGAGGTTATTGAGGACGCTGAAAGTGCTGCGAGTGTTGAAAGTGTTGAGGTTATCGAAGACGCTGAAAGCACGGAGGACGTTGAAAGCGTTGAGGTTGTCGAAGACGCTGAAAGTGCTGAGAGTGTTGAAGATGCGGAAGACTCCGAAAATATAGAGGCATCCGAAAGCTCGAAAGACTCCGAGAATTAGTGTTTTTTATGCTTTCGTCTCAAATCTATAGTTTCGGAATGACGGCTGTACGGGTGGGTCAATGCGCCCACCCCTTGTCTCTTAGGCGCGCGACTTGGTGCCCAGAGAGGCTTGCCCGATAAAATAGGCTGGAATAGATACGTAGACGAGGAGAAGTGGAATTGAGCAGGAATTTTCTGTTTACGTCCGAATCTGTCACTGAAGGACATCCGGACAAAATCGCAGACCAGATCTCTGACGCGGTACTTGATGCCATATTTACAACCGATCCAATGGGCAGAGTGGGTTGTGAAACTTTAGTTACGACTGGACTTGCTGTTATTACCGGTGAAATCACGACGACAGCGAACTACGATGCACAACAAATTGCTCGAAAAGTCCTTACCGATATCGGGTACACCGATATCGCATACGGTTTTGATGCCGAGCGAAGTGCTGTGCTGAGTATCATTGACAAACAGTCCCCCGATATTGCGATGGGTGTCAACCCTGGCGGTGCAGGCGATCAAGGGTTAATGTTTGGATATGCGTGTACCGAGACACCTGAGTTGATGCCACTGCCGATCACCTTCGCCCACCAATTGACACGGCAGCTGGCTAATGTGCGTAAAGAGGGGACCCTCCCCTTTATCCGGCCAGACGGAAAATCTCAAGTAACAGTTGAATATGTTGACGACAAACCTAAAGCGGTGACCACCGTTGTTATCTCCGCACAACACGATCCAGATGTTAGTGACACCGAGTTACAGGAAGCAATTATTGAAGAGGTTATCAAAAAAATAATTCCTGAAAATCTCCAGGCCTCCAACATTAAATATCATATCAATCCGACTGGACGTTTTGTGACCGGTGGACCCCAAGGAGATGCCGGTCTAACAGGGCGAAAGATTATTGTTGATACTTATGGCGGTATGGGACGGCACGGCGGCGGCGCCTTATCAGGGAAAGACCCAACCAAAGTAGACCGGAGTGCAACTTATGCAGCGCGGCACGTTGCTAAAAATCTTGTCGCTGCTGGACTCGCAGAGCGCTGCGAAATACAGATATCCTATGCAATTGGCAGGAGTGAACCTGTGTCTGTTATGGTGGACACATTTGGCACTGGCGATGCGGAAGCACTCGAAAAACTCGTTAATACGCACTTTGACTTAACGCCGATAGGCATTATTGAACGGTTGCAGTTACGTCAACCGATCTATCAGAATACTGCCGCGTACGGGCATTTTGGGCGCGAGGAACCCGGTTTTACTTGGGAAGAGACCGATTACGTCGAAAAACTCCAATAGATTAAAAAGTGTTTCAAAAAATAAAAAGGAAATTGATGAACCACGATATAAAAACAACGGAACTCGCATCGGTTGGAAAACAACGGATTGACTGGGCAAACCGGTTTATGCCTGTTCTGGATTCCATACGCGCACGGTTTGAAAATGAACGTCCTTTAGAGGGCTTGAGAGTCGCCGCATGCCTGCACGTCACAACTGAAACAGCGAACTTGATGAAAACCTTGAAAGCAGGCGGTGCAGAAACAGTTCTCTGTGCCTCAAATCCTCTCAGTACACAGGATGATGTCGCCGCATCCCTTGTCGTTGATGAAGGGATCGGTGTATTTGCCATTAACGGTGAAGATACGGAAACCTATTACAAACACATCGATGCAACCCTGGATTTACAGCCGACGATTACTATGGACGACGGCGCCGACCTCGTTTCGAGACTCCATTCCGAAGAGACAAATCCTGCTTTGGTTGAACAGGTTGTGGCGGGAACGGAAGAAACAACGACAGGCGTTATCCGACTCAAGAGCATGGCAGCGGAAGGGGTGCTAAGATACCCGATTATTGCTGTAAACGACGCACGCACAAAGCATTTTTTTGATAATCGATACGGCACCGGACAAAGTACGCTCGACGGTATCATCAGAGCGACGAACCTGTTGATTGCTGGAACGACGGTTGTCGTTGCAGGTTATGGATGGTGCGGCAGAGGGGTCGCAAGCCGCGCACGCGGATTAGGCGCGAACGTTATCGTCACCGAAGTAGATGCATTGAAAGCTCTCGAAGCCGTGATGGATGGGTTCCGCGTGATGCCGATGCAGAAAGCCGTTCAAGAAGCCGAGCTCGTTGTGACACTCACAGGCGATATTCATGTTTTGCGTAAAGAACATTTTGAAGCGATGAAAGATGGCGCAATTATCGCGAATTCTGGGCATTTCAATGTTGAAATCGACATCCCTGTACTTGAAAAATTGAGCGTTGATAAGCGGCTTGCACGTCCTTATGTAGATGCGTATACCCTTGAAGATGGTCGGAAACTTTATCTCGTCGGTGAAGGACGGTTGGTGAACCTTGCTGCTGCCGAGGGGCATCCGGCGAGTGTTATGGATATGAGCTTCGCGAACCAAGCATTATCTCTTGAGTACATCGCTAAAAATCACGATCAATTTGAGAATCGTGTGTACGATGTTCCTGAATCCATTGACGAGATGGTGGCGCAGCTGAAGTTGCAAGCGTTCGGTATCGAAATCGATACACTCACCGATGAGCAGGTGAAGTATCTCAATTCATGGGAGATGGGAACTTAGTGCCTTTTCACACGCCATAAGACATAGCCGCTTTGGTGTCAAGATAATACCATTATTCGGTTTTGTAATGAACTCCAAAATCTCTGAAATGCGAATTCATCCTTGAAAACACGGCACGAAACGGGCAGAAACTGTCCAAACTATTGTTTAACGGAGACGGGTTATGAAAAAATTAGAGGTTATAGAAGGCGTAATCGTACTTCTGTCGGTAATACTCTTGTTGCCGATCTGGATAGCATCTTCTAATATGATACAACTCCCACCGGCATTGGTAAAAGTGCTGCGTTTTTTACAGTATCCGATACTTGTTGTACTCGGTATAATTTTCATTCGTCGGTTACGACGGGTTATCCGCGCATTCCGGGAAAATAAAAATAGACCGGGGCCTTTCTAAGTTCGGGTGGCATCGGATAAGAATATGTTGATACACCAACGATTTTCGTGGGATCCAAGAAAAAACCGGACCAACATTGCAAAACACTATGTTAGTTTTTCCAGAGCAGCAAAAATCTTTGATGGACCACGTCTGGAAAAAGAAGACACCCGTAGAGACTATGGTGAAAAACGGATGCTTGCGCTTGGGCGAAGTGAAGGACGAATTCTTCGGGTCGTCTATACACGGCGCAACTCATGCATACATATCATTTCAGCCCGAAAGGCGAATACCCATGAAAGAGCAGAATACATACGTCGAATACAGTCGTTCTGAGATAGACACACAGCCAGATGAGACCGAGTGGAGCCGCTTTGATGCCCTAACGGATGCGGATATTGATGCCGCTGCAGCGTCTGATGCGGACGACCCTAAAACGGATGCGCCCTTCTGGAAAGATGCAACCGTGGTAATGCCAGAAAATGTTATCGCTATTGATCTGGACCTGTTAGAGTGGTTTAAGGCACATGCACCTGACTATGAAACACAGATTAACACAATCCTTCGGGAATACGTTGAGGCAAATGCCGACAACTAACCAATCTTCTGTCCAGAGGCATGATGTGGAGAAACGAAAGTACGTCATAAAAGGATTCTCAATATGGCGGTTTTAGTCGTTGGGACGGTTACTTTAGATACAGTGGAAACACCGAGTAGATGCGTTGAGG
Organism: Candidatus Poribacteria bacterium; assembly: GCA_022827225.1. Taxonomy (GTDB): domain Bacteria; phylum Poribacteria; class WGA-4E; order WGA-4E; family WGA-3G; genus WGA-3G. Next base: position 37,412 of record JAJDTJ010000005.1, read on the forward strand.
ATGTGCTTGGGGGGTCCGGTGTCTATGCTGCTATCGCCGCGAGCTTTTTTCGGAATACCGTTCAACTTGTCGGTGTCGTCGGTGCTGATTTTCCGAAGACCTACACAGATATCCTCCAAACGCATGGAATCGATCTCCAAGGATTAGAGCGCGTTGAAAACGGCAAAACATTTCGATGGGGCGGTCGTTATACGCAGGACTTTAACGTGCGCGATACCCTCTTCACGGAGTTGAACGTTATTGAGAATTTTCAACCCGTTTTGCCTGATACTTACAAAGATACCCCCTATCTTTTTTTGGCGAATAACTCACCCGTGTTGCAGCTGAGTATCGTTGAACAAGCAACAAATCCGAAACTTGTGGTCTGTGATACAATGGATTTTTGGATTAATGAAGAACGAGAGGCGTTAGAGGCACTCTTAGCGCGTGTGGATATCCTCATCTTGAACGATAGTGAGGCGCGACTGTTGACAGGGGACACCAACTTGGTACGCGCCGCAGAGACAATTCTACGCTATGGCCCAGAGCGGGTTATCGTCAAAAAGGGTGAGCACGGCGCAATCAGTATCACGGAATCATGCTATTTCAATGCACCGGCATATCCGATCAGGCAAGTCGCCGACCCAACAGGGGCAGGTGATAGTTTTGCAGGGGGGATGATGGGCTACCTCGCTTCTGTTGAGGATACATCGGAGGATGCGATACGGAGTGCTATGGTATATGGCGCGGTCGTCGCCTCTTTTAACATTGAAGACTTTAGCATCAACCGACAAAAGCAGGTGGCGTTTTCCGAAATTTCGTCCCGGTATCTCGAACTTCAAGACGCTGTCCGTTTTTAGTGCAAACTGTGAATTGCCCTATCGTACGCCGCTTCGGCGGATTCCATGACGACTTCTGAGAGCGTCGGATGTGCGTGAACAGTGTGTGCTATATCCGCTGCAGACGCACCTAAACGCACCGCAACCGCTGCTTCATGGATAAGCGTTGAAGCCTGCGCACCGACAATATGAACGCCGAGAATATCCCCACTATCGACATCAGAGACCGTTTTAACGAACCCGTCTGTCTCGCGCAACCCTAATGCCTTCCCGTTTGCAGCGTACGGAAATCTTCCAATCTTTACCTCATACCCTTCATCGGTCGCCTCTTTTTCTGTCATGCCGACGTGTCCAATTTCGGGTAAGGTGAAAACGCACCACGGGATCACTTGATAGTCCATCTCAACGTTGTTACCGACGCAGTTTTGTGCTGCAATCTTGCCTTCTGCCGATGCGACGTGTGCCAGCAGATACCGACTCGCGACATCCCCAACAGCGTAAATACCCGGAACACTCGTCTGCATCCGTGTATCCACAACGATTTTGCCGTTCTCTGTGCGGACACCAACCTTTTCTAAACCGATGCCCTCCGTGTTGTAGCGTCTCCCGATTGAGACAAGCATCTTTTCTGCCGTCATCTCTTCACCGGATTCAAGCACTGCTGTGACACCTGCGTCCGATTTTTTAACGTGCGTAAGTTTAGCACCGGTGTGGATAGCGATCCCTTTCCGTTTCATGAAAAGTTGGATATGACGGATGACTTGGACATCTTCGGTCGCTAAGATTGTCGGAAGGAGTTCTAACACGGTTACTTTGCAACCGAGTGCGTTGAAAATTGAAGCGAACTCACACCCGGAAACCCCGCCACCTACAATCAGCAGACTTTCTGGGAGTTCTGTGAGGTTGAGGATACCGGTTGTTGTCAGGACCTGTTCCTCATCAATTTCAAAGACAGTAGGGTTGGCTGGTTCGGAACCTGTGGCGATGATGATATTTTTCGCGTGCAGTTGCTCAGTTGTGCCATCAGATTTACTAACGATAACGGTGTTTCTATCGGTAAGTGTGCCTGTGCCGTTGAAAACGTCAACCTTATTTGCTTTCAGCAGTTGTGCGATGCCGCCTGTTAGCTGCTGGATGACCGAGTTTTTGTGAGCCAATACCTGTGGATAGTCAATTGTTGTCTCGCCACTGGTATGTACACCGAATTCAGAGGCTTCTTGAACCTGCGTTGCGAGGTTGGCGACAGCGTAGAGGGTTTTCGTCGGGATACATCCGCGATTTAGGCAAGTGCCACCCCACTCCGCTTTTTCTATCAGGCAGACGCTACCACCGAGTTGTGCCGCTTTAATGGCTGCGACGTATCCACCCGGGCCCCCACCGATAATTCCGACATCATACGTAGACATGGTTGCTCCTGTTTCGTAGAATGCGTAGAATTTTATCACAAAAGTGGCGGATTGTCAAATTCAAATATTCAGTTTCAAGTTGGCTAAAAAATGAAAAGGCGATTGCAGTCCAATATCACTATCGGTATCTACAATCGCCGCTGCATTTGAAGTGTGGTGGTTTTCAAGATAGTGTCTCCCAAAAGCGTTATTCTGATAGACCGAGCCTTTGCCCTGTATCCTTCACTTTCTGCGTAACTTGTGTCACCAGTTGGCTAACGCGGGATTCAGTGAGATTCAACGCTTCGGCAATCTCACAATTTCGCTGGTTATCCCGAAGGCAGCTGAAAACTTCACGTTCGCGGGGTGTCAACGTTTTCAAGAGTTCCGGCAAGGCATCCCGAAAACTGAGGTCTCGGACAAGCTCATCCTCAAATTCAGTATGAAGTACCTGAGTGCTCCATAAACTACTGATGGCCCGATGGATTTTAGTGTCTATCGTTTCAGATGGATTCCATTCCACCTCAAAATTCGAGGACTCACGACTGTTGCGCGTGAGTTCTTTGCTTTTGGTATTCATCAAAGTCCCGCAGATTCGTGGACGGATGAAGGTGCCGAAATTTGCTCCACTTGCGTGTGTCGGGCTGAACCGAGGCCCTTTTTCGATGAGCACGAGGACAGCAGTTTGCTGCAAATCCTCTTGGATATCCGGACGCTGCGGCGAAGTAAACGCGATGCATTCCGCACACCGGTTCGCATCCGGCAGGAGTCGTTTTATGGTTTGATCATCAGGGTAGAAAAACCCATAATGCTTGTAACGCGGACATTTTACGCCTTTTAATTCACATTTCAATTTCATGAATTTGCCCTCCATGAAAGCAAGTCGTTGACTTGCAGTATGCTACTTTGATGGCAGGCATTTGTCGTATCGCTACCAAAAATCCGCTTGCTATTCTTTATTGTACAATTTTTAACGAAAAAAGTCAATATAAAACTTCAAAATTCACTATCGCTATAATTTTGTCTTCAATGTTCCCCAGACCATTGGCAATTTTCCTTTAGGTTCAATGTTATAAGGTTCGATTGATTCAAAATTCTGGATCACTTCATCTGCCGTGAGTGGACGATCGTAAAAGCGGACTTCATCAATCATACCTATGAAGTGACTATGTGATTTCCTGATAGATTTTCTTGCACCAAGATAGATAGGTGCTGTAAATGGCGAAAGTGCTCCATTCCCGTCAAATGTATCGTTGCTTATAGTCCCAGGTACACTGTCTATATAGATAACTCGTTTACCATTTCCGCCTACGCCATCATCTATCATATAGTCACTTGTATAAACAATGTGATGCCATTCGCCATCAAAAATACCCACTTTACTTCCGCGACCAGAGGTCTCACATCCTCTTGGGCCTCCAATGCTAAAGTAATGATGAAGCGTTCCCTCCATAATTTCAAATCTAAGTCCATCATTAAATCCATTGAGTTCTATTCCCCAATCAGGACATTTCGCGCCATGCGTATTAATGAGCGTCATCCAATCCTTCTTGTTAGTGGTTTTGATCCATGCTTCAAAAGAGGATGTTCCAATCTGCCTGACAAAATCTCCAAGCGTGGTCAGGTTGACAAAATCACCAGAACCGTCAAATTCAAGTGCTTCTCCGACTCTACCGGGAACCACTTTAAGATTTCCGACGATTTTACCATCGTTGTCGCCCCAAACATCTTTTAACGTTTTATTAACAACGTAACCTTTATCAAAGGTCCAGTAGCTGACGAGTCCATCTGTAACAACAGATGCCACCGCCGCATTGAGTGAAAGTATACCCAATAATAGTGTAAATGTGATTAAGCAAATTCTGATGTTCATGATGAGTCCTCCATTTGAAGATCCGAGCGACAAAACATAGCTAACAATAAGTCCGACACACAGCAGACGATTTATAGTAAAACCTACAATTAATCGGGCAAGCTCAAACACATGCCATGGAGCGTAAGGGCTGGGTTACCCAACCCCTACAACTGTATAAGTGATTCCAGAATCTACTAACTATAAATTCCACTCGTTTATTTTTTCGTAAGCACCATTTCTTCACCAGCAAGGGTTCTCAAAATAAGTGTCCCCGCCGCCCGCTTGGTCCAAGTGGATTTCACAAAAGGTTTAAGAAAATCGGCTCTGAAACTCTCGTCATAAACTTGTTCTGCTTCTGAAAGCGTCAGTCCAAATTCTTCTTGAAAAAGATCATCGGGTTTAGGTGTTAACTGTACCTCTGATCCTTTCAGCATTAAAGAGAGCGTTAAACTGTTAAAAGTGTAAGTCCCCGACCATATCCCCATTGACTTTGAAGTACCAGAGGGGCCATCTGGGGAAATCAATGCAGTTTCAGATGTGAAATTGCATGTCCATGAATTATCACCGGCAAAACGTAAGTCAAACTGTTTTACCTTTTCTTTCACCATTCCGTCTGCTGATAAAGATTCAAGGTACGATTCGGGAGTCATGCCGAAGATAGATACAACTTTCCATGAACCAAGCAATTCTTCATTTGATAACGAAGGAACAGATGGTCGAACCATTGAGTCTTCGGGTCCCTCAGCATCGCTGCCACAACCAACCACGCTTAAAAGCATTATACCAACAAGTAGGGGTAGGATAACAAAACTTTTCCTGATCATTTGCCTTTCCTCCAAGATTAAACATATTAGATGCATCAATTTTCGCGAGACTTGCTGCCACGAAACTCGGTTGGACAAACCGATTGATGCTTTTCCGAGATTTCAGGCGATAGGCATTGAATCCGAAGCCCTGTTTGGCATCTCGAAATGCCATTTCTATTTTGTGTCACTAAAATTGATTTGAATGGCTGTTCGCCCTTAGTCATCACGAGTGAATGCCGAAATCGCCGCATCCTCGCTCTTGAAATGTTCAAAAATATTCACGAGCCGACTCAGGACGAGTAAATTTTTAATGTGGCACCCAACATTGATAACACCGATACGACCTTTCATCTGCGCCGCGATAACATGCACATTTACCAGCATGCCGAGACACGAACTATCTATCTTGTGAACGTGTTCAAAATTGATAAGAAAGCAGGGCGTTTCGGAAGCATCCAATAACTCTAACGCGAGTCTCTCTCGCAATTCCGATACCGCAGTACCGACGATTTTACCGTGGGGTTCCAAAATCGGAATGCCACCTTTCAGACGCGTCATCATTTTCATGGAATTTCTCCTTTATTGCTTTTTCGGAAGCTTGTTAATTGTGAAGTAAATCTCAAATTCATGTCATAGACGAGACATAGAACTTAGCATAGCGATCCCAAAAAATATCTAATGCATTAATTATAAATATGAAACCCTAAAAGTTTAGGGTCAATTTGCATTTTTTTACGAATTTTTTTAACAATAGAGGGTATTACAGTTAATTTTCTTAAAAAAACGCAGTTTTCGTGCCAAGCCAATCGCCAATCGCCTAAAAAATTGGAAAAATCTTCTTTTTTCTGGTATACTCACATAAAACTCATAGAAAGGGTATTTTAGATGGGTATGCAGATTCCGACACTCATTGATAATATAGAGGGCAACACCCTCCAAAAAGTCCTCGAAAGCCTTCTCGTAAAAAGTGTCAGTTTAGATATAGCAACCGGCACGTTTGAAATTGGTGCGTTTCTATCGCTTGGAAAAACATGGCAACATTTGGATGGCATCCGTCTCCTGATGGGCGATGAGACTACAAAACGCACAAAAGATCATCTCATCAGAGCTCTCCAAGAAGCAACCGATGCCAATATTGAATCCGAAAAAGAACAAGACGACACCCTCCAAGGACTTGCCGCTGTCCGAGACGCGATTCGGCGCGGGAAAATTGTCGTGCGCGTTTACGATAAAGCGAAGTTTCACGCGAAACTCAATTTGATGCACGCCCAAAAATCAAGTCCCGTTGACTTTGCCACCGTCGGTAGTTCCAACTTCACCCGCCCGGGGCTCACCCAAAATATAGAGTTAAATTCCTTCATTACTGACGCGACGCATATTGAAAAACTCAATACTTGGTACAATGCCCGTTGGGAGGAAGCCTCCGAAGTAAAAGAGGAACTGCTTCGCACAATTGAACGGCATCTTAGAGAATACCCACCTTTTACCGTCTACGCCAAAGCACTCCACGCCTATTTTAGAGGACGCGAGAAACCCGCCGACGAATGGGAAGAAAACGAATCGGTAATTTACCGAACACTTTCGCAGTACCAGAAGGATGGTTACCACGCCGCGCTCCAGATAGCAGATACCTGGAATGGCGCGCTGATCTGCGATGGTGTCGGTAGTGGTAAAACTTATATTGGTTTGATGTTACTTGAGCGCTATCTAAGGGACAATAAACGCGTTCTGCTCATTACCCCAAAATCAATTGCGGATAGCGTTTGGAACAGTCAGATTGACTTTCGGCTACAATCGAAGTATGACTTTCTACTTGAGGAACACTTCAGGAAGAAATTGCATACTGATCTTGGTCGTCAGGGTGGGATAGATGAGAAGGAATATCGCTACTTTCGCGAATATGTAGATATTATTATTATAGACGAAGCACACCATTTCCGAAATCCAAGTTCCAACCGCGGACGGCTTCTCATGGAACTTGCCAGAAACAAAAAACTTTACCTTCTCACTGCTACGCCGATCAATAACAGTCTTGACGACATCCATCATCTGATTAACTATTTTGCTCAGAACAACAGAAGGCACTTTGCTAAGATCGGTATGCATGATTTCCGTAGGCACTTCCGCGACATTGAAAGAGACCTTGAAGCGGCGGATACTGAAGAAATTGCGGAATTGGTCGAAGAGGACGATCTTCTGCGCCAAGATCCGGTACTAAGGCAAGTATTGATCCAACGGAGTCGCAAATACATTAAGGATGCAGAAATGGCATCTGGAACGCATATTCTGTTTCCCAAACGTGTTATTGAACCTACCGTAAATTATTCACTCCGTCGGGTTTATCGAACACTCTACGATGAACTTCAAAATGCTTTTGATCGACATGATCCGTTTCTCAATCTGGCAATTTACAATACTGTCAAGTACCATAAAAAGCCAGAAAGGCAGATTGAAAATCGCCAAAAGCAAATTGTTGGTCTCATTCGGACACTTGTACTCAAACGCTTGGAAAGTTCATGGCGAGCGTTTGAAGCAACGATTGAGAATCTACTCCTCAAGATGGCAGAGTGGCTTGAAAGATACGCACCCGAACGCTTTGAAATGTGGAAAGGTACAAATCGGAGGTGGTGGAGTGTTGTTCAGGAACATATTCTTAAGCGACTCCAAGAGGATGGGATTCAGCCACAACGTTCTGTTCCTTCCAGTCCATCTGAAGAAGAGGACGACCTCGCTTCAATTGAAACTGATGACGATTTCATTCCAGACGACCACGATGTGGATCAGTTGTTTGACGATGTTGTGGACGATATGAACTTCTTGACGGCACTCCTCAGTCGAATCTATAGACTCTTCTATGCTGACGAGTTGGCTAATGAACCGGCTACACAGCAAGATGATAAACTCCAGCAGCTGCTAAAACTGGTAAAAGAGCATCCGAATGAGAAAATATTGATCTTTACCGAATTCTGCGATACCGCTCGTTATCTCTACACCCAGCTGCAGCAAGCAGGTTTCAAGAATATAGAACAAATTGATAGCCGACGCAAAGTAAACCGTGAGGAGATTATTGAGCGATTTTCTCCATGCTACAATGGGAAAGACCTTTATGAAATTGACACGCCAGTTCAAACACTTATCACAACAGATGTCCTCGCCGAAGGGCTTAACTTGCAAGACGCGTCTATCATTATCAATTACGATCTGCATTGGAATCCTGTGCGTCTTATGCAACGTATCGGTAGATTAGACCGACGGCTTGACTCAAAAATTGAGGCGCAACTCAATCGCACAAATCCGACTGTTCACGTCTGGAATTTCCTACCACCAGCGGAGCTTGATGACATCCTCAAACTCCGAAAACGCGTTGATGGTAAAATCCTCCGTATCAGTCGTACCCTTGGCATTGAAGGGAAATTTGTTTCGCCTGATGATGACGATGAAACGCTCCGTTTGTTCAATGAACGCTATGAGGGAACAGAAAACACTGAGGAACTAATGAATCTTGAACGTCAACGCATCTCTGAATCGCACCCTGAATTGTGGAGACAACTACCAAACCTTCCAATGCGTCTCTTTTCTGGCAAAGATGTAGGTGACGAACCGCCACCTTTCCGCAATCGCGATGGCGATCCGATTCCACTTGACCGTGTCGGGAATCCTGGAGTTTTCTGTTGTTATGAGATGCCAAACGGCGAAATTAAGTGGTACTTCTACGATGCTGACATAGAAGACGTTATTGATGACATTAAGACAATCTGGCCCGAAGTGCGTTGTGATATGGAAACAGCGCGCTGGACTGAAGAAGGACCGGGGGCACTCGTGGATGCCCGGAAAAAAATTGAACGCTACATACGCGGTTATTTCAGGGATATACAGGCACCGATGGGTGCAAAACCTAAACTCATCGCATGGATGGAAGTTTCTTAATACCACGGATATTTAGTTTTACATATTCACTTTGTATCTATGGATATGGCTTCCTCTGTAGGAGCGAGCTGCGCTCGCGATCTTTCATAAGAAAACGTCAACTTATGTAAACGAAAATCAAAAGCGAAACCGAAAACTAAATCGTCCTGTTCTTAATACCGAAAACCTTTGACTTCCCGACGAACTTGTGATATATTTTAGAAATACATCGCTTGGAAAGGAAACGCTATAATGGAAAAGCTAACAACATGGCACGAATTTCTAATTGAGGAACTCGCTAACCGAGAAAAAGCGATGAGTTATCTCCAAGTTTCATTGGAGGAATACCTCATTGATGGAGATATACCTTTCTTTCTAAAAGGAGTCCGGAATGTTATAGAAGCACAAGGTGGGATTGACGAAATTGCCAAGCGAGCTGGCATCGCTCCAAAGGTGCTCTCAGAATTTCTATGCAACGAAGACACGTTAGCACTCGGTACCCTTAGTACCATTCTCAAGGCATTCGAGTGGCAACTTTCAATTGAACCGCTGGCAACAGAGAACGACAGCAGCGAGTTCGCAAGCGAACAATTAACCACATCAAATGAACCGTTAGAAACAAGTACAGAGCAAGTGGCTGAATCACAGCCTGTCTAATCAACTGTTCTATAATTGAGGAAACTGAATGCCCGACATAACACCTAACAATATTCAAAATATCGGTGACTTTGACACCCTCTTAGACTTTTTACGCGAGGAACTCAATTGGCCCATTCCCAAAAACGTTGAGCTTGAAGACATTACCTTCCCTTGGACCGCCGAAGACCTTGATCTCGATGAACTCACTGAAGAATTGGTCATTAATTGCCAACAGCTGCCACCTTTCCCGACCAATCAACCGACGCTTGGAATTTTTGAGGACACGCAACCGTGGGGCATCTTTTTCCTCCAATTTGACAGCGAAATGATCTATCGCACAGCGCTCCGTCGCGCCCTCCGTGGACTTGTTGAAACGCGAGATCGGGACGCAAGCCTTCCCGCATGGAAACACGATCATCTCCTCTTTATCTGTACCACAACCGACTTTCAACGTTTCGCCTTTGCCCATTTCGCTGCCACTACAGAAAACTGGCGACGCGCCGTGCTTTCCATCTTCTCTTGGGAACAAGGCGATACACATATCCGCACACTCTGTGAATATAACCTCCCCGCACTCACCTTTCCAAGCGAGGGGTTTTCAGATGATGACGCATGGCTAAAAGCGTGGCAAGAAGCATTTGATGTGGAGGCAGTCACCGATAAATTCTTTCGTGACTACCAAAGTGTCTTTGCGGAAGTGGAAGCCGCTGTTGAAGGTATTCCAGAAGGTGACACAGAAGCACGCCGCCTCTATACGCAACGCCTCTTTAACCGACTGATGTTCCTACGTTTCATTGAAAAGAAAGGGTGGATTACCTACAACGGTGACCATAACTACTTACGCGCTCTCTTCAGCGCAACAGAAGTAGAAACAGAAGAAAGTTTTCTCAATGACCGGCTTTTTTGGGCATTCTTTCGTGGACTCGGTAATACAGTGGATTTACTTGAGGAACTGGCTGAGATAGTTGAGCGCCGAGGGAATGTCCCTTTCCTCAACGGCGGACTCTTTGAGATGCAGGACTATGACACCCGAAACGCAGTGCATATTCCCAATGACAAATTTGCCGAAATCCTGAAACTCTTTGAACGATACAACTTCACTGTAACCGAATCCACGCCTCTTGACATTGAGGTTGCAGTTGACCCAGAAATGCTCGGAAAGGTGTTTGAAGAACTCGTTACCGGCAGACACGACACCGGCAGCTACTACACACCCCGTCCAGTTGTCTCCTTCATGTGCCAAGAAAGCCTAAAAATCTGCCTCCAGAATAAAACCGATGAGACACCTGAAACCCTAAAAGTGTTCGTTGATGAGGGCGATGCAACCCAAATTCGGAATCCAGAGAGAGTGCTGCAAGTTTTGCAAACGCTTCGGATATGCGACCCCGCGTGTGGTAGTGGTGCCTATCTACTCGGCATGATGGGCGAATTGCTCCGTTTGCGGGATGCACTTTTCAAAAGCAGTAACGTTGATCCCAGAACAACCTATCAACGTAAACTTGACATCATCCAGCAGAACCTCTACGGCGTAGACAGAGACGAATTCGCCGTCAATATCGCTATGCTCCGTTTATGGTTAAGTCTCGCCGTTGATTACGAAGGTGATATACCAGAACCCTTGCCTAACCTGGATTATAAGGTTGCAGCGGGGGATAGTTTAACCGGCCCTGCTCCGGAACAAATTGGCCTCGCGGACCACTTGATTCAACAGATACAGGAACGTCAAGCGGAATATCTGGTTACCCACAGCGATCCTGAGAAACAGAGACTTCGTGAGGAGATTGCTGAACGCAAGGAAAACCTTCAAGGGTGGCAAGCGAATGCCGATGTGTTTGTCTGGCAGGTTGAGTTTGCAGAAGTATTCCAAGAAGGTGGATTTGATATTGTCATCGGCAACCCACCTTATGTACGGCAGGAACTTATTAGACCGATTAGACCGATTTTAGAACGACTATTTTCGGAAGTTTATATGGGAACTGCAGACCTATATGTCTATTTCTACCAACGCGGCACCGAATTGCTCCGTGAGGCTGGTGTTCTCGCCTATATTACTTCTAACAAGTTTCTTCGCGCAGCATATGGGCGGAGACTCCGAGAATTTTTTAGCAATCAAATGTGTATTCACATACTGCTTGATTTTGGAAGTATCTCTGTCTTTGGAGCGAGTGTGAATACTTGTATCATTCTTGTTGAGAATTCTGATCCAGATGGGGCGGCTTTTTCCGCCGTGACTTTTCGTGACGAAGCTTATATCCTTCGTCTTTCTGATGCGTTTCGAGAACATTCTTTTTTTATACACGCCCGCGACTTATCACCTGATGGATGGGTGTTGACATCATCGGAGGCATTAGGTCTGCTCGACAGGTTGAGAAATGTAGGAACGCCACTTGGAGAATATGTGAATGGAAGGCTTTACCGCGGTGTGATAACAGGTTGTAATGATGCTTTTATTATAGATGCTCCTACACGTGAATATTTGGTTGATGAGGATGCCGGTAGTGACGAACTTATAAAACCGTTGCTAAGGGGTAGGAATCTTCGCAGATGGAAAGCAGAGGCGACGAATGAGTATTTGATAGTAATAGCGAGCAGTGCCAACAGAGGGTGGCCCTGGTCGAATGCAAGAAGTGCCTCAGAGGCAGAACAAATTTTCGCTAATATCTATCCAGCGATCTATAATCATTTAAACAGTTATCAGGATCGACTAATTGCCCGTGACGACCAAGGTATATTTTATTGGGAACTTCGTTCGTGCGCTTATTATGCCGAGTTTGAACAACCTAAAACATTCTACCGAAACATAGCAACATCCCTCTGCGCCTGCTATGACAAAACAGGAACGTTTGGATTAGACACAACGTTCTCTATACCGACTAAGGATCTTTCCTTGCTTGCCATCCTAAATAGCCAACTCTTTGATTGGTATGCCCGACATAAATTTCAAAGTCTCAATGACCCATGGGCGGGTGGAGGCTTGCGTTTCTTTACCCAGTACATGGAGAACGTCCCAATAGTTGATCGGACTGCAGCACAGAAAGCAGAGTTGACAGATTTGGTCGAACGAATACTTGCTAACCCACAGAGCGATGGCGTACGTGAAATTGAGCGGGAAATAGACAGATTGGTATATCAGTTGTATGGCTTAACCGATACAGAGATTGAACTGATTAAACAAACATATCGCGATGCCAGCATGGAGATAATAGATCTGTAGGTTGGATTGAACGGAGAGTGAAACCGAACAATTTTAGTCCTTTTTGTATAATACAAGATGCACAAACACGAAAAAGAAACTCTAATTTTTTTCTGTCAAATAGAGAGGCGACACCCTCCTTATTTTTCACTATATTATACCATTTTTCCAATAAATATAAGAGTTCATGGCACTTTTAAAGACTAATTTTCAAATCTAAAACTACTTATTATGAAGGGATACAGAAATGCTGCCAATTATTAATCTAATCTTAAATTGTGTTGGATTGGTAGTCATACCAATCCTTATTGTATTAGGCGTAATTAGATCGCGAACTAATTCCAAAGAGCGTTTAAAAGCTCAAATAATCTTGGAAATGCATAAATCGTCGTCTCAAGGTGAGAAATACTGCCACATCTATAAAATCAGAGATACAATTTTTCAAAAAAGAAAACGTTTTAGACGTGAATTTCCCACATTGAAATTCTTACTTCTGTTTGATCAAGCGTTAAGAGAGTTAGATATAGAAAAACAGATACTCCGAGTTTACGAAGCGGAAGTAACAAAAGAGGAATCTATTCCATATCAATCAATATACTCCGAGATAATGAGTCAATACGGACTAATTGAGGAGAACACCTTAATATACGCTATCATTCCTACCTATGCTGAGTGTGATCAAATTATTAAGAATAGAAGTGCTCGGGATCGTTTTTGGTATGGACGCTAATCACGATCTAATTTAGTATTTATAGTAAAGTTTAGAATTAAAAAAACGTTTCAAGTCCTAAAACAGACTGTAACACGAGTCCTGTCTGGTATTTTCTTTGTAGCATAGGAGACCGTTAGCCTGTGCACAGAATGTCTCATTAATTATGGAATCCACTATAATCTTACAGTATGCCAAATTGACCTACGATTTTGTAAACTTCCCATGAAGAATTGCCATTTTGACGCAGCTCATCAGGAGTTTCGCCTGATTTCCCACGAATTATATTTGGCACAGTTCTTGCCACTGCTATAATGGAAGTTAACCATGACAGCGAAGTTCAACAAAACGCCCATCACGGTGGGAACCCTTAATGACGCGAAAGCATAGGTCACTTGGCTCATCAAGAAAGACGATCGGCTATCCAAATGACAGACACGGGGTACTACCAGCCAGTGGGGTTAGGTATCTGAAGATGCATCCCGTAGTAATAGTGCTATTAATACTTCTACTGATACAACTGGTTCTAGTTAGACGTTGGATGGACCAAGTTGAAAGAGGGATAGTATCATTTTTTAAATACAATGTGGTGCTATTTCTGTTTTCAATAATGTTACTAATTTGGCAGTGGCGTTTCGATCCCAATCCAATCACTCTGATATGCTATGGAGTGCTTGCTGGTATTGTTTTTATATCCATTGTGAATCTAAAAACAAACGATTCTGAAAAATCCCGAGATGATCTCAGAATATGGTCAGGACACACAGTCCTTCTAACATTTGGAACAGGGGCATTGGCATTGATGATACATGATCCAGACGCAATTAGGGAAGTTGTTTCACTGCTCGGATTTGTGGCTGTTGTTTTTTACAGTATGTTTTTGCGATCGCCGAGATAACTTAAGAATTTGATTTTTCCCGTTTTTGACACCCTCTTAATTGTCCAGCTTGGGTGGCATAGCATAATCTTTATTCTGTGATGTCGTCTTTATCACGAGGTTCTGTAGGTGGGGTTGAACGGTGTTGAAAAGTCGGACGTTGATATTCTAGATATACCTGAAAGACAACAGTCAGTTTCCGCATATTCAAGAAAATAGTGAAACCCAACTGAATGCCGTCAGGGACCCGGGAGTTTCAAAACTAAAGCGTTGGGTTTTGCTCGGTCCCTGGTTGATATGGTGTCCGTAAGTCGGTATTTTCCGCGTTAATCTGTGTCATCCGCGTCAATCCGCGATTCAGACATTAACCACGGTATGAATATCTTCACAAACATCCTGAATAAAATCCAGAGCACCTGCACGCAGCCGATTTTTCACGCACGCGTTCGATATTTTCTCTAAATTGTTCAATAGGAATCGGCATTTCCAGTAAGCATAATTATCCGTTCTGCAAGTTCAGCAAATAAGGCATGAAACCGCTGCATGGATGCCTTGGTATTTGCAAGCACTACACCGGATTGCCCAATCTGATCGTCACTCAAATCAAAAATAGGAGCTTTATGTTTCTGTGACAGCGCGATTAAGCTATTGAAGTCTGACAACTGGATAAGCGGTTGACTTATAAATGAGTCGTAGACTGAACCTGGAGAAAAGAAATTAACATGCATCTGAACCGCTTCGTCCGGTCTTGCCTTCATATACAATTCATCCGGAAGTAGCATGTCATTTTCGCGTAAAATTGGTATAATTCTTTCCTCAACACCTCTTTTTATTTCCTCAATCCACTCTTGAAAAGCTTTAGCAGGGGCTTTCCATTTAATTCTATAATTCTGAATTATCGTTCCAAGAAATTTCGGTTGCTTATCTGGGAAAGGATAAATTGCGTCTCGTAAGGTAGGGGACTTTTTACCCTGTTTTGCCCATGCCGACCATTTCGGTAGAATCGAAGCGAGACTCTCTGTTGCCATTGCTGAAAAGTAGTCTGGAAACATTGGCACAATGAAATAATCGCTCGTCGTCAGTAAATTTTGGTTAATCGGGCCCAAACTTGGGCTCATGTCTACTAAGATAAAATCGGCATTGTACTTGTCAGCAGTTTTAGAAAAAAGATAATGTAAGGAACCCGGCAGATTCTGGAGTGTTACCAACGAACCGGATAGTTCCTGTGCAATGCCCAAAGGGACCTCGTATTCAGCAAGACCGATGTGCCCTGGTAACAGATGCATATTCGACTGTCCATCAATGGATTCGCAATTCACTGCTTCAATGGGGGCAGGACGCGATTCAAAAGCCGGCGCGAGTCCTTCGCGGATATTTGTCACTCCATTTGACCCGTACATAGATGCGAAACGCTTGGCATCCTTGAAGCCAAGCACCATGCCGGTAAGGTTACACTGTGGGTCACAGTCAACGATGATGACCTTCTTTCCTTTGTTTGCCAACATCCAACCGAGATTGAAAGTCGTTGTCGTTTTCCCTACGCCACCTTTGTGGTTGAAAAGTGCGATCTGTTTAGCCATGTTGTGTCCTTAAGATTCAAAACTAAGACGTACCACGCCGTTGCTTCTTTTCCCATTCCCTGGCACCTTCTCGTGTTGTACGGTTACCGACCTGCTGAACATGAACATCTTTACCGTAGTTCCGTTGGTGCTCCTTTTCACGGCGGTCTAAGTCGTTCGTGATTCCGCTACGGATAACTTTATTACCGCGCTTCAGATGATATTTATAGGTATCACGTTTAGGCTCTATAGGGACTCCTCTCGCCTCAAGAACTTCTCTTACTGCCCGTTCTATTTTTGATCTTGAGATTTGTCCACGTTTAGGTGGATATTTGACAATTCTTTGTCTTGCCATCCTAATTACCTCCTTTTTTCCCTTTGAAAAGTATACCGTAAATTCTATGATATGTCAATCGGGTATGTAAAGTTGTCAGGACGATTTAGTTTTAAGGAATTATTGAGTTTCAGGTCTTTTTTTTCAGATCCGGTTCGGTTAGGAAACCGAACCTACCGGGCCCGGGGTCCGAAAGTTTGGAAAGAAAATGAAAAACTAAATAACCCTGTAAAGTTGCATCCGTGCTAAATTTGACAAAAAAGGCAAAGCGTGCTATAGTGGTAGCAGTCTGAGAATAGGAGATGGGAATGTTTGAAGGATACGACCCAAACCGCTGAAAATGTAGGCAAGCACGCTTTATGGATTTGTCTTTTAACACGCTTATCGCGGGTTCGGATCCGAAGTGTGCTGGGAGTGCAGTCGGCTATTGAGGAGAAAGGAATTTTCTTGACTTTCGGCTTAAATTAGGGTATAATATTAAAACCAACATGCAGTTTTAGTTTATATATTGCGTACTAAACTGAAGCATGTAAGCCCGCCAAGCCGGTCGCGAATCGCCGTTGATGCGATCTGGATCACTGTTGATTTGAGAGACTCTCTCTTGCCTTGGGGCACTGTTTTCGGCAGGATACAAGTAGTCAGCGTCCGACTTAAGCCCTACAGCAAACCTATCCAGCCCTTGAAAGCGAAGTCCATTTTCCGATGTGTTTGTAACCTTAATAAAAAGGTGTATGGCTAAGGCACGTAAACCTTGCCCCGCGAATTAAATATGAAAAGACGAAAAACAGACAACTTGATTTATAACGCCAATGGAAAAGTAGAAGAATGCATGGAGAATTAGTTTACAAATGTACAACGATTTGAAGGAAAAAGATGCCTGTGGTGTCGGTTTTGTTGCGAACCGCTATGGAAGTCGAAGCCACGAGATTATCAAGATGGCGACGCAAGCGGTCACGAATTTGACGCACCGAGGCGCAGTGGCGGCTGACGCAAAAACAGGGGACGGGGCAGGTATCTTAACACAGATTCCAGAAAAGTTATTTAAAAAAGCACTTGAGAAACTCGGAGTCCACTTAGATTCGATGAATGATGTCGGTGTCGGGATGATTTTCCTGCCACGGCATAACGGGGACGCACAGGCACAGGGACGCACGCTCATTGAAAAGGCTTTACAAGAGTACGGCATTCCGATCCTCGGATGGCGATCCGTTCCGGTGGACCTTTCCGCGCTTGGAACCAAGGCTTTAGAAACCTTACCGGAAATCCAGCAAGTATTGATAGGGCGACCGGAACAACTCACAGATGACGCTTTTGAGCAACGCCTATATCTGATATGCAAAGAGTTGGAACATCGGATCACGGCTGCAGGACTTGATGAATTCCATATCGCCTCTTTTTCGCATCGGACGATTGTTTATAAAGGACTGTTGGTAGCACCACAACTCACGCAATTTTATCCAGACTTAGAGGACACAGATTTTGAGGCGACACTTGCCGTTTTCCACCAACGCTATAGCACGAACACCTCTCCGACATGGAAACTCGCGCAACCCTTCCATACACTTGCACACAACGGTGAAATCAACACCTTAATGGGCAATCAGAATTGGATGCGGGCACGAGAGTCTGATTTGCAGTCCCCCCTCTGGAACGAAGACCTCCAGAAACTTGCACCCATTATCAATCCACACGGCAGTGATTCGATGAGCTTGGATAACGTGCTGGAATTGCTAACGCATTCTGGACGCGATATTCTACATGCCATGATGTGTCTCATCCCAGAGGCTTATGAACAGATTCCGGATATGCCGGATGTACTCAAAGCCTGTTACGAGTACCTCTCATGTGTCGGCGAACCTTGGGATGGACCGGCGGCGGTCGCCTTCACAGATGGTGTTGTCGTTGGTGCCTGTCTTGATAGAAACGGTTTGCGACCGGCACGCTATAAGGTAACTGAGGACGGCATCGTTGTCATGGGTTCCGAGGTCGGTATTATCGAACTTGACGACAGTCGCGTCGTGGAAAAGGGACGTTTGGGTCCCGGTCAAATGATTGCTGTCGATACAGCACAAGGAAAATTGCTAAAAGATTTGGAAATTAAGCACAGTATTGCCCAGCGGAGACCTTATGCAGAGTGGGTACAGAAAGGCGTTGTAACGCTACCGAGCACAAAAGACGATTCTCCACCTACCACGGATACTGTTCCTGAGCAGCTTCCGACGTATCAGAAAGCCTTCGGTTATATGACTGAAGATATCGAACGGTTTATCAAACCGATGGTAACGGAAGCGAAGGAAGCGATCGGTTCAATGGGTGATGATACCCCACCGGCTGTTATTTCTCGAAATCCACATCTGCTTTACAGCTATTTCAAACAACGTTTCGCGCAGGTGACGAACCCACCTATTGACTCGATCCGAGAACGTTTGGTGATGTCGCTGACAACTTACTTGGGGCGGCGGCACAGTCTACTTACTGAAACCGAAGCACACGCTCGACTCATCCGGTTACCGTCGCCGATCTTGACAAATTCAGATTTACAGGCGTTACGGGATCTCAATAACCCTGATTTTCAGATAGAGACGCTTTCTGTCTGTTTCCCGGTATCTTCTGGTGCACAAGGTTTAGAGACTGCTTTGGAAGTGTTGTGTCAGCATGCCTCAGAGGCGGTTGATGCAGGAACAACGCTGCTCGTGTTAAGTGATAAGGATGTGGATTGTGATTCCGCACCGATTCCGATGGCACTTGCTGTTGGGGCTGTCCATCACCA
This sequence comes from Candidatus Poribacteria bacterium, assembly GCA_022827225.1. Lineage (GTDB taxonomy): Bacteria > Poribacteria > WGA-4E > WGA-4E > WGA-3G > WGA-3G. Next base: position 56,263 of record JAJDTJ010000005.1, read on the forward strand.
TCTCATCCGGGAAGGCAAACGGATGCGGGTGAGTCTTATTGCTGAAACCGGAGATGCGAGGGAAGAACACCATTTTGCTGTTCTGATCGGTTATGGAGCAGCGGCAGTCAATCCATATCTCGCTTTTTCGACGATCATCCAGTTGGCTGGGGATGGCGAACTTGAAGAATTTACAGCAGTGAAAGCGATTGAGACCTACAAAGCGACTGTCGAAAAAGGGCTTTTGAAGATTATGGCGAAGATGGGGATCTCTACGGTCTCAAGTTATCGCGGGGCACAAATTTTCGAGGCTCTCGGTATCAATGCAACAGTTATTGATAAGTGTTTTACGGGTACGACTTCACGTTTAAGCGGCATCGGGTTTGCCGAGATCGCTGCGGAGATGCTCCATTTCCACACAAAAGCATTTTCAGGAAGCGAAGACGGGACTTCACTTCAAGAGGCTGGTTATTTCCGGTTCCGGCGGAACGGTGAATTCCATGCGTTCAACCCAACGGTATTTAAATCGCTCCACAAATTCGTCAAGGCAGGTGAATCCGAAGATTATGAAGAATATGTTGACGCCATTGAGAGAGGTGAACCTGTAAGTTTGCGGGATCTGCTTGAATTTAAGCCGAGCGAACCGATCCCGATTGCGGAGGTGGAACCGGCGGAAGACATCGTTCGGCGGTTTACAACCGGTAGCATGTCTTTCGGTGCGTTGAGCCGTGAAACACATGAAACCTTGGCAATCGCAATGAACCGTCTCGGGGCAAAATCTGGGAGTGGAGAAGGTGGAGAGAGTTCGACGCGTTTCAAACGGCAGCCTAACGGGGACCTCGCTTCAAGTGCTATTAAACAGGTGGCATCCGGACGTTTCGGTGTGACACCGACCTACCTGATTTCTGCAAGGGAATTGGAAATTAAGATGGCACAAGGCTCTAAACCCGGAGAGGGTGGACAGATTCCGGGACATAAAGTGACCGCTGAAATCGCCTCTATTCGACACTCCGTGCCGGGGGTACCCCTGATTTCACCGCCACCGCATCACGACATCTACTCCATTGAGGACTTGGCACAACTCATCTATGATTTAAAACAGGCAAATCCACGCGCAAAAGTCGCTGTGAAACTGGTATCCGAATTTCTGGTTGGAACGATCGCGTCAGGAGTCGCGAAAGGATATGCGGATGTCATCCAGATAAGCGGGCATGAAGGTGGAACGGGAGCATCTCCGCTCAGTTCTATCAAGAATGCGGGGACACCTTGGGAACTTGGACTTGCGGAAACACAACGTGCGCTTGTGATGAATGAGTTGCGCGATCGCGTTGTTTTACGAGCCGATGGCGGAATGCGTTCCGGACGCGACATTGTCATCGCCGCTATGTTGGGAGCGGAGGAGTACGGCTTCGGCACAATAGCGATGGTCGCAACAGGCTGTGTGATGGCGCGCCAATGCCATCTAAATACGTGCCCAGTCGGTGTAGCTACGCAAGACCCCGCCCTTCGCGCCAAGTATCCAGGGACCCCGGAGATGGTCGTCAACTTCATGCTCGGGGTCGCGAACGAAGTCCGTGCCATCTTGGCAAACCTTGGGCACAGATCCTTGAATGATATTATCGGGCGTCCTGAATTACTGCAACCGATTAATCTCGCGGATTATCCGAAAGCCGCGATGCTTAACTTGAGCGAAATCCTGACCCCTGCTGATCCAACTGGTACAAAGCCTCGCTATCATCTACAAGAACGAAATGATCGAGAGGACATTCCGCTTGACGATCAGATTCTCAACGATACAGAGGAAGCTATTGCGCAGAAGAAATCGATTCAGCTCTCTTATACAATTCGCAACACGCATAGAACGGTAGGCGCGAAGTTATCTGGGGAAATTGCGCGGTGTTATGGAGACGCTGGTTTACCTGACAGAACGATTCAGTGCAACTTTGAGGGGAGCGCCGGACAGAGTTTCGGGGCATTTTGTATCAGTGGTGTTCAATTTGTGTTAACAGGGGAAGCCAATGATTATGTCGGTAAAGGTATGGCAGGTGGTGAACTTGTTATTAAGCCTGCGCTAACTGCCTCGTTCAAACCCCATGAGAATACAATCATCGGGAATACGGTATTGTATGGTGCTACGGGTGGCACGCTTTACGCGGCGGGTGGAGCCGGTGAACGGTTCTGCGTCCGTAATAGTGGCGCGACAACTGTTGTCGAGGGTGTCGGCGACCACGGTTGTGAATACATGACCGCTGGGACAGCCGTTATTCTTGGTGAAACCGGTAGAAACTTTGGGGCTGGAATGACAGGCGGAACTGCCTATGTGCTGGACGAGAAACAGCAGTTTGAGAAAAAGTACAATTCGGATTGGGTGAAAATCGAGAAGGTGACAGGTGAGACAGATATTAAGAACCTGATGGCACTTATACAGAATCACGCGGCGTACACAGGTAGTCAGCACGCTGAGAATATTCTTGCCAATTGGGAAGCGTTCCTTCCGTACTTTTGGAAGGTTGTGACACCGCCCCCGCCCCCTCTGCCGGCACCCGTCAAACTTAAAAGGAGAGCCGCGTCTCGGAGAAGACCCCAAACGGTGAAAACTGTAAGATGATCGGTAAATCAAGAAGTTACAAATCGTAATTTGACGTATCTCATTAAAAAAAAACGCCGTGCTTTGCTGAAGTTGCTTAGCACGGCATGTCTATTTTATGTCCCTCTTCAGTTGCAAATAATTATGGGCTTACGTAACTTAACGGTCAGCAATCCTGATAGTTGCATGTGATGCCCGAACGAACCCAATTCTGTCAACACCGGCTTGTTTGGCGATATCCATGACTTGGACAATCTGTTCATGGAAGACTTCGTTACCTGCGCGAATAACTACCATTATTTTTTCATTGTCAGACGCGTTGATGAGCCGGTTAAACATTTCTCGCGTTTGCACTATTTCTTGTCTATCGCTGAGGCGTAAGACGACTGTCCCTTCGGTTTCACCCGGTGCAGGATCATCAATCATGATGGTTATGATTGGATTGTATTTAGGCTGAGTGATAGGTGGTGGGAGTTGCACCCGCAGTCCTTGAATGGGTGCAAAGGTTGTTGACACCATAAAGAAAATCAGGAGCAGGAACACGCAATCAATCATAGGTGTCATGCTGAGCGTTGGTGTTTTGCGTCTCTTTAGGCGTTTCATACGAATGTGCCTCCATTTGTCCTGTTGTTATTCTTAAAACACCCGAAGACTTGTGGAGTTACGCGCGTTCTTCAGACGGGTTATTCTTCTGTGCGGTTTGCATAAAAAAAAAGGCAGCGAATGCTGCCTTTTTTAACTGCAGTGTATTCCTCAGTTTTCTTCCGACACCGCGAAAGCAATTTCAAGCCCCTCCGTCTTACTGGAACGCATTTTCGCACGTTCTACCACATCAATAACATCACCGTGCTTAGCACGTTTATCCGCTTTGATAATCAGTGTACTGATCTGGTTTTCGTGTGCTGAGATAAAGAGTTCCATATCTTCGAGGGTCAGCATCTCTTGGTCATCAATTGAGATACGTCCGTCACTGTTAATGAAGAGGTTGAATTTCTTCCGTGTGAATTCGTGTTTCGTTGCGGAATCGGGTAAGGTGACGGTGAAAGGCGGAGGAACCTTCATGATAGCAGATACCATGAAGAAGATGAGCAACAAGAACACACAATCGATCATTGGTGCCATCGGAATATCATCGTCATCGCCTGTTCTCTTCCGTCGGGCCATGTTTAGAGCCATCTGAGAATTCTCCTTATATAGAAAATGGATTACCGTTGATGTCGCGTGAGGGGTGTCAGTCTCGCGCGACAATAGCGAATCCGATTTTGTCTATACCTGCCTGTTTTGCGATATCCATCACGTGCACGATCTGTTCGTGCAGTACGTCCCGCTCGGATTGTATGATCAACATGTTTTTGGATTCGTCTGGTGCGTTGATGAATTCGCTGAACATTTCTTCAATCTGTACAACGACATCATTTAGCACCATAGTCCCTCTATCCTCACCGGGGTCAGGGTTCGCGATCCGAACTGTCAACCCTTTCGGTTTATCCGGTGAAGGTTTCCCTGGCGGTGGAAGCTGCACTCGGAGTCCCGGTATCGGCGAGAAGGTTGTTGATACCATAAAGAAAATCAGGAGCAGGAACACGCAATCAATCATAGGTGCCATGCTGAGTGTTGGTGGCTTGCGTTCTCTCAATCTGTTTGCAAGCAGACTCAGTTTGGCTTCACCGACTTGTTGCATTTCAAAGTCTCCTTTCTCATTAATGAGATTAGGGCTGATATACAGGAGTCTAACATCCTATGGAGCTGTCAGAGGCGGACGCTTATGCGTTCCCGCCCGTCCTGATTCACGTTTAGGAATTCCCGCCTTCGCCGATAATCAGCTGGTTGACAATTTCGGTGGAAACCTGTGAAATCTCAACCATATGTCTGTTGACCCAGCTGTCAAAGAGTTGGAAGAAAATCAGACACGGGATAGCGACTGTCAAACCGGCAGCAGTTGTGAGAAGTGCCTGTGAGATACCGCCTGCGAGCTGTTGCGGGTCACCTGTCCCTTCCAGAGCGATTGTCGTAAACGCGCTAATCATACCTGTAACGGTTCCGAGCAAGCCGAACAACGGCGAAACAACTGCAACGGTACCGAGAACCGGTAGATTTCTTTCAAGTTCGGGGATTTCAAGGAGGCTCGCTTCCTCAATTGATTCCTGAATTTCTTCTTTGCTAATGTCGCGCTCTTCGATCTGTGCTTGGCTGTAGCGGAGCAGCCCCGCTTTAAGAACGTTAGCCAACGGACCCCCGGCTTCTTCGCAAGTCGAGACGGCCTCCATAATGTTTTCTTTTCGCAATGAATCCGTGATACTCGCAATGAACTCTTCTGTTCCGATTCGAGAACGATTGCGGACAAAAGTAAAGAGCCTTTCAATAATGAAAGTTAAAGCTGTGATAGAGCAGAGAGCGAGTGGCCAAAAGACGAATCCAAACTTCTGGAAGAAGGTAATGATATTATCTTTTGGGGTCATCTTAAGTGGAAAGAAATGGTCACCGCCGTTAACGACTGTTAGAGGTTTTCCGATTCGATCCGCGAATCCTTCTCTGTAGATACTAACGAGGTAACGACCTGCAGGAACACCCGATCTCTCATAATCACCATTGGCATCGGTTGTTGCTTCGTATTCTTCGCCACCTGTCGCAACAATTTTGACTTGAACGCCTTCAATTGGGCTCTGTGATGTAGTTGTATCAACAATCTGACCGCGGACGGTACCGCCGGATACGGCACCATCATCTTGTGCGAAGACGACACCAGTAGACAAACCGATACAAGCGACTAATATTAAAATGAAACTAAAACGAATCATTCGTTCTGATCCTCCTTAGGGGAACTTGCCGATTACGTTATGGCAAGTCTCTACAAGTTATATCATGATGCGTTGTATGACTACAACGCCGAAGCCGCGTCTTAACAACTTGGCTTTTAATATTTAATATATGAGCGTTCATTGACGCGAGTTTTCAGGGTCGGCATTGAGGTTGATATCTATAGATCCTTCTACTCGCTTATAACACTATCTTGGTTAAAAAACACCTGAGTGCCTAAGAAGTTACGCACGTATTTGAATGTTGGCGAAAACAGCATCACAGGTGCTATATTTAAACGCAGTATCGCTGGACACAACTTGTGCCCAGCGATAATACGCCAAAACATTTAGAAGCCCATCATTGCTCGCACGAAGGTTGTGTTACTCGTCGTGTGATCAAGCAGGATGGTGGTTCGCCGATAACCAGCGAGGATGACAATGTTGAACCCGAGCCATTCACCGCGGTTGATCGCTTGAATTTCAAAAATTCTTGTCCGCAAATCTGGTCGGAAGAGCACTGGCACATCTTCATCTTCCGCGAAATTCGCCAAATAATTTTTAAAGTTATTATCTCGGTTAGTAAATTTCCGATATTGGAAACCGGCAAGAATGTTCTTCCTTTGTGAGAACTGGTAGTCGAGCCGTACGCCGAGTACGTCTTCACGGCTTCTGCGGTTGAAGCGTAAGTATTCAACGGGTTCATTATCAGTCGGTAAGAATAGACGCGGATTGAGTGCCTCTCCGATTTCTTCAGCGCTACGGTCAAAGGCACGATCCCAGATGTACTTGACCATCGGTGTAAGCGTTAGGTCTTCACCGATTCTATCGACGAAAGGCAGTTCACCGAGTGGGATCTCGTATCTTGCCTTGAGAATCGTCTGTTGGTTGCGAATGTCGCGCTCTGGGTAACGGCGCGTTTTCCAGTTATTCGCGTCGTAGATTAATCCGGTATCTTCTGGGTCAAGTGCATTAATCCCGTGGTCCGGATAGAATGGGAACTCTCGTCTGTCACCACTTGAACGGACTTGTTCATCGGGGACCATGAAATCGACGCGCTGATCAGCCGTAAGCGGATCATCTAAGTTTTCAGGATCCGGTGCCGGAACATCTAAGAAGATAGCTTCTTCGGGATCCTGCTCATACTGATGTTGCAGGACGACGAGAAACTTCGCTTCAAGTGTGAGATTCGGAACAGCAGTGTAGAGGAACTGGAGAGTTGTCGTATTCACACGGGCGTTGTAGAAATCGAGTTCGTCAGAGATTTGGACAGGTTCCAATTCACCGACACGCAATGTAATCGTATAATCTGGGATGTCGTCTTGAACTCGGACGAAACGGTTTTGGAAAAGTATGGTTCCAAAGTCCGGAATATCACGTTGATAAGTGACATGTAGGTATTTGGAATCGTTCTGTCGTCGACTCGAAACTTCGTTTTCGTTGAGCCATCCGACTTTGAGTGAAAGGTTATCAAGGAGGTCATATTCAGCAAAGACATGGTATCCTTCCCTATCCACTCCGTACTCATATTGCGGTTCAAAATCGTCCTCGAGGGAGTCAATTGTGCCGTTGTTGTTCAAGTCAACGAGGTCTGTGAAGACCGGAGGATCGGCATCAAAAATAAGGAAATCTTCTTGGAAGTCCAGGATACCGTTCTGGTCTCTGTCATCGGCACGCGGTAGGACTCCGTCAAAGTCGATGTCATCCGGCCAGTCATCATCATCGTCATCATCCTCAATGAGGGCGTAATTGGTTCCATCCCACGGATCTTGTTCGGATTGCGATTCAGGGGTCCGTGGTAGCGAGTAGGGTTGATCTCTGTCGCTATTAGAACCGAAATTGAGATAGGTGGTTGTGTACCCGGGGTCAATATGATAGTAGACACCTTCGAGGTACAATTTGCCGAAACGAGATTTGAGTTGGACGAACCATGCAGTTTCTCTGCCCATGATGCCGTCACCACTTTCATCGGTTCCGTCGCCGCCTAACATCGCCTCAAATCGTTCACCCTCGGTTTCAGAATAGGTAGGTATTCCGTTGCCATCTACGGGTAAATTTGTGATCGGATCAATCGAGATACCGGTGCTTTCCTCACCATCTTCGCCTTCAATGGTTTCCGTAAGTCGGCTAAACCCAGCCTGATGTTTCGGGATGGTGGGGTACTGCTTATATTTACCGTTGATGGAGTAGTGTGCTCGGACAAAAACGTTACCGATGGTCCCTTCTAAGTCGAGCCCATAGAGGAGTGCTGCGCGTGCTGCACCATAACGATAACTGACTTTACGGGGTCTGCCTTCACCTTCCCAAGCACTCGGATTGTCTTGTAGTGTTGATCGGTTGCTGGTATAATCTGGAGACTGCCCGTAGTTTCCAGGTGCTTCAATAACATCCCGATACGGCATCTGGATGTGTCCATCCTCGGTTTTGATCCATTCTTGGATTTCTGGGTCTGACTCAGCTCTGTTGGCTGCACTGGATCCGATGATGGCGATATTGTAATCACCCGCGACAATCATTTCAAAGTTGACAGATTGAACAGTGCGTGGGTCTGCCTCAACTTCAATTGCGCCTTCTGAAATGAGTTGCGAGATTTCAGCGGAAGGTGGAGCATCCGGGTCAACAAAAACGAGGACAACTCTCATCTTGTTGAAACCGTCTACAATTTTCCACGCTCCATCAACGGAGTCGCGAATTGTAGCTGGTAGTCCGCCGATGGTCATCGGGATGACATTGCTGATATCAATATCAATCGTTTGGGTTTCTGCGGGGAGTGTCTTCGGTTCAGGCGGTATAGCGCCTTCTTCAATTTCTTGAGGCGTTAAGGGTTCCACTTCTTCCAAAGCTTGCGTGACAATCGTAACTTTCATGCTTTTGAAAGCTGCACCGACACCACCCTGCAGATTCTCACTGTGTAAAACTTCATCAAAACCGGAGAATTCGGTCACAATTTCGTGATTGTCTTCAGGTGAATCGTCTCGGAAGATAACAGAAATTGATTCTGGTGGTGTATTTGCCACGGTACCCATGAGCGGGTTTTCAACACGTTCGGGGTGTTCTTTGTGGAGATTAATGTAAGTGAATCCGACGCGGAAGATGTCGCCTAACAGACCTTGCGCCCGGAACCCCATGAGGCGTGCATTTTCAAGGTGCCTTACACCCGCATCTTCGTTCAGACCGTTCCGACGACCGAGCGTCGGTGCAAGGTTCGCGGCTGCGTCTGTGAGTTGCACAGGGTTCGAGATACGGGAGTTAATGAGTGTGAAGAGGTGGCGTTCTTGGGCAAAAGAAATATCCCATCGCAATCCATCAAACTCTGTTTTATAGAGGATATAGCGGTTCGGAAACAGCGTAGCCGGTTTGAAACGCATGCTATCACCGATAGCAAACTCACAATATCTGCCACGGAAACTATCTTCTGTCAAGATAGTTCTATCCAATTGTGCTGAGAATCTTTCACTGTCAAGTTGACCGGTCCAACCGACGTACAATTCGCCGTTCTGGTCAAACTCTTTCTGTTCGCGATAGTTATAGACCTCGTTACCTTCAAGCAGCTCTTTTCCGAACAGGTCATAGAAGAATTGCGGTTCTTCTTCTAACTGGAAACGCGCTGAGAATTTAGAACTCCCCTCAATCGTTGGTAATAGGGGTTCTTGTGGACCAAGGCTCTGGGCTCCACAACCGTAAAGCACGAAAGCACTCAGGATACAGGTCGCTACAAGTAAAACATCAATTGATTGTTTTAGCCTGTTCATTATTTTGTTTTTCCTCCTTGGAAATAATGAATCGGATATTTGGGGAACAGCGTTACGATATAAATAGGTTGTTAATCGTTACGACTACCCCAGGTTTCCGACGAAAACCTTGAAAATGGATGAAAACTGCTTGTCTTGTAAACGAAAGTCTAAAAACTGCGTTATGTAAAAGGAACGTGTATGCAATTTCTTTACCTTTCGCCAGTGTCGGACAGATACGTGTAAATTACACTTACTGTGCGATGCGATAAACAGCGAGTCTCCTTCCAACAAATTAAGGGTCTATTTTGCGGAAATTTGCAATAAACACGTGATAAAATGCCCGCAAAACTGTTCTTAGCCTTTAAAATAGCACCGATGTAAATTTCTGTCAAGTTTTTAAAAGAAAAAAGCACGCGTTAAGGTGAAACTTGAGATAAAACATACCATAAATGTGATATATTTTCAAGTTTAATATCAGTGCTATCCTATTTTCCATTTTTCGCCCGCCTTAAAGTCGCGTTAAAATCTGGTTCGCCCGTCTTCACATTCTTTACAAAAGTGTGACAATAGAGACTATACAGCAAGAATGTGTCTAATGTGAGGATAAATTTACCTCGCCTCTTTACTATCTTCTTGAAGACAGTGGGACGATAACAAAATCGTTGCCTCACAATGTTAACGGATGCGCAAATACGGCGATTCCTATTGGGCATAGTATAATTATACTACAATTCAAAAAAAAATGATATTTTTTTTACAAGAATATGAAAAATAGCAAAGCCTCGAACCGAAGATCGAGGCTACAAGTGTTTCCTAACTTTGTATTTAATTCTTTTTAGCTTTCAGCAATTTTGTTGAAGTATTCACTGAATAAGGCTGTTGTAACGCCTAAAACCAGACCGGCAATGCCCGCGATAACAAGAATGAGTTTGAGTTGAGGGCTAACCGGGATCTTTCGCGGTAAGGCACGATCAACGATTTCGATACCACCTATCTGGTTCCGACGCGTCGGCATCTTGGATTCGGCGTATAATATTTTCACTTCAAGCGAACGTTTGACAATTTCTTCAGCCTGCATATTCATTTTCTGGATTTTGACTTGTCTTTGGGTCAGAAGCGTATGGTTTTCAGGAATCTGTTCAAGTGCTTTGGCGAGTTCAATTTTTAGTTCTTCACGTTCCGCTGTGAGACGTTCTTCAGTATTTTCGTAACTTAATAAGGTTGGTGTGAGTGTTGTCAATTGGTTCTGTATGTAAGTATAATGCGGAGAAGTACCGTAGGTAGTCGTCCGGGCCATTGCGGGTGTATCTTTGTTCTTTTTCTCTATTTCGGTGATTTGTGCGTCAAGTCCTTCCAATTCTGATGAATTCTTGCCGACCTTTTTTGTATCTGCTACGCGCTGCGATTCGAGATTAAGGAGTTTCTCCTGCTGAATGAGCCAAACCGGGTTATGAGTAGAGGTTTCTGATAACTGCGTCTGCTCAGGCAACTCTTCGAGTTGCTCTTGTAGATATGCGATGCGTGCACGTGTTACGTGGAGGCGCTGTCGATTTGCTTCAAGGTTTTCTCGGACATTGGCAGTCCGTTCCAACAAGTTCGTCAGAATAGGCACCCACGTTTCCGGGCTGCCATTTTCACGAACAAATTTGAGAAGGTCTTGTAACTCATTTTCTATTTTTGCTTCGATGTCCCGTTGTTCGCCTTCAAGGAACTCCATACGTTTGCTAAGTTTTGTTTCTTCGTCTCCGCGTCGCAGTATTTGCATATCTTTTGCGAGTTGATTGACCAAGAGTGCTGCGTTGCGTTCTCCTCCTTCTGCCTCGGTCAAGGTAATAGAAATACTGATATAATCGGAGTTGGGGTTGACTTGTGCTTTCAGCCGTTGTTTGAGTTTACCCACGGGAGGGAAAAGCGCAACGGCATCTGTGTGTCCACTGTCTTCAAGATTTTCGATTGCTGTATTGAGCATTGATTCGGTGGAAAATCGGTCACTAATGGTTTCCATCTCGCGCCGGTCGACACCACCGGAGAAGACATTTTGAAAGAGGTTAACTGAAGAGAAAGAGGGTGTAGTGCTCGGTTGGACGAGTAGTATTAGAGTGGAGGCAGTATAAGTTTTCGGCAAACGGAGTGAAGTGATTAGGGCAATCCCCAACACCAATAGGACACTTAGGCAGATTGTGAAGTCATGCTTTCGGATGAGTTGAAGGTAATCGCGTAAGTGTTCCTCCTGTTGCGGCATGAATATCTGCTATTTCTGCCCGTGCTATGGGGGTAGAAATTGCCCCTCCTTATTTTCTTGTTTTTTTTATTTTATAATTTATAAATTATTAGCGATACGGATTTCTTCTTCGCTGAAGGCTTCGTCATGCCATTCAGCGATACGCCACTGATCATCTCTCTTTTCAAAAATAAAGAGGTTGTCCCCTTCTGCGTACGCACCACTGTATCCGCCTTCAAGGGCGTAGCCATCTGACACAAAAAATTGGATTCTGTAGTGATTCCGTACCTCCGCCTCTGTGTCGTCATCATTCATGGAGACCTCTGGCGGGGATGAGAGTTCTATTTCGATGTCTTGAAACCGTTCAAAGACGCGAATCGCGGCGGCGCGCTCCTGTCGAATATCGTCAAATTCTACATCGTCTGTTTTGTCCCCATCTGTTCCCATATCGGAAACATAAAGGAAACCATCTTCCCAGAAAGTGTTGATGTACTCCTCAACATCTTCTGTTTCATAGCTTTCGCGCCACTGGTTTAAAATACCGCTAATTTGCAGCATGTCTTCAGCCGCAATTTGTCCGACTTTATCAGCATCACCACACCCCATAAAACCTACGAGTAGGATGAATACACCGCTGATTTTGGCGAAAGTCTTGAACATGATTAAAATATTCTCCTTGGATTCAAAAAGTTTTAACAATACCTAAATAAAGGCGTGTAGGGGTCGCACCGATTTCAATCCCCAAGTTTTCAATATCTCGTGCATCCTGTTCAATAGATTGAATCAAGGTTATCGCGTTGTTAAAGTTGGCACTCACATAAGAATCAATAAGGCTGTAAAGCCAAATGCCGATACCGGTATACATAAAAAATGTCCTGAGTTTGTAGCGTTGGTTCGCGTGCTCGTAACTTGCTAATATATCTGGTTCGCTATGAAACCCGCTCCAAACCATACTTTCATAAACCGCGTACCGATCACTAAAGGAGTTTTGCGCCAACAAAGCACCGACGATGGATCCACCGATCCCTAAGACTGTTAGGCTGCCTCGGTAGTAGCTACCACTATAAAACTGTCCCCACCCCGGGACAAAAGCGGAACGCACCATCGCACCGATGGGTGAGACAAGTTTAACCTGTTCCTGTGTTTCAGGCGTTTTTTTTGTGGTTTCTATGTTGTTTTCAGCCTCCTGCGCAAAACTGGCATGGAGGCTGAAAAACAGTAGGGCGATGATTAGCAAAAATCGCATCTGATTATGTAGGCTTCGCGTGCTCAGAGGCGCCTACGAAGTTTGCGCAACTCCTATCAATTAGCGTCTCCGCTTTGTGCGTTCTGTTGTCCGGCTTCGATCGTCATCGTCATCGTCGCTTGAACTGCTCGAGCTGCTGCGCGATGAACTTGAACTTGATGTCGTCGGACGTGTTCGTGTCTTTGTAGAAGATGAGCTGCTTGCGCGTGTGCGCGAACTTGATGAACTCGAACTACGGACACTTGATTTTGAACTCGACGAATTCGTCGGTGAGCGGCGGACGCTTGTGCGTGAACTTGAAGTCGTGCTTCTATACGTCGGGCGAGAAGGACTGCTTGTACTTGAAGATAACGACTTGCTCCTTGAAGTTGAAGTCGTTGAACGCCTGTAAAGCGGCGTAGTCCGCTGGGTCTCACCGGAACTCCTGTAACGGTTCAAGTTCTGTGTTGTGGTTGTCGGGTAGCGCCGCTGTTTGCTAAGCGTACGCTGCGACGTATAGGCACTCTGCCTTACAGTGTTTTGACGGAGTGTTGAAGTTGAAGTAACGGCACGCCGTTTCTGCGCGATAATTGACTGACGTGCAACTCGCTGTGTCGTCGCAGGGGTCTGTCTCCGGTGATTTTCGAGCGTGGTGCGAACACTCCTCCGGACTACCCCCCGATCCTGTCTTTGGTTGTTCGCGGACAATCTGCTGCGGCTGTACTGTTGACGTGTGTTTTCATGTTGCGCACTCCACCGGTTCAGCTGTGTCCGCCTTTGATGAACTTTCGGGGTGCCGTGATAGGCGCCATAGGAGCCGTAATACGGTGAATAGTAGCGGTAGTACGCACGTGGATGGTAGCCACGGTAACGTCCGAGATACCCACCATAATACGAACGAATTGAGAGATAGTGGTGATCGTAGATCGGGTAGCTCCATCGCAGATAGTAGTCATAGTCCGTCGCGTAATAGATAGGACCGTCATAAAAGTAGAGGTATGTGTAACGATGCCACGGCCGCCAACGATAGGTCGGTGTGTAGCGTTGAATCACTCTAACTTTCGGTTGCCTGCGATAGGTGGAGACTTCAAGGTACTCTACATCAATTTGCTCGCCGCCTTCGGCGACAATATGGAGTTCCATCCATCCGTCTTCAACGTGACCAGCTGCCGGTATCTTAATATGTTCGGAGCGGTTTTTCGCTCGGAGGACGAAAGTGTCGCCATAGCGTGTCTCTTTAGCGTTTTCATCGTAGTAACCGCGACGCGTCGCCTCGCGTTTGGTGTTACGGATCCATGCGCGCCCTGCGATCGGTTCTTCATAGTCTTCAATTTCGAGTCGATGCGGTTCACCTCGGTAGCGTACCAAAATTTCAATATATTGTGTTCCTGTCGGAATCTCAAAAAGGTATACCGCGCTGGCGATTGCAAATTCGTAGTTATCTGCGTCATGAACGTCGTTTGCCCAAGCAGTGAGTCGAACACCGTCTTCAAATCGCGGACTGGCGGTAATTGTCGCATTCCCGCGTTCTATCCATTCGTCAACATCGCTGGCAATGCGATGCTCGCGACTCAATCGGTCTGCGTAATAATCGTAGTCTGCGTTCGCGAGGGGTAACAACCCAGCGATTACAAAGCAGCTGATAAGGCATACTACGCTTAAAGTCGAAATCCGGGTTTTCATGAGAGAGTTCTCCTCTATGTCGTGTCCTTCATGTGGCATTACCGACAGGCTTTTTAACCCGTTGCGCGCTGTGCCGCGTGAACAACTTACCTTAATTTCATAACTATCAGAAAAATAATACAATTTTCTCCAAAAATTGTCAAGGATTAATCGAGGTTGACCGATTTCTCGTTAACCTCAATCTCTTTAACCTATAATTTCGATATTCTGATCGCAATTCCCGATTTAGTTATGGATAGACTTTTGCTAATGTTGGTCCCTAACACATCTCGGATTTCTCAACGCTTCGGTATCAGTTTGATACCTCTCTTTTTCGCATGCTCACGTGCAAGTGGCGTGATAATTGTCTGTTTTGCGTAGACCAACTCCCGCACATTTGCATCCAGGTTTGAAATAGTCGATGCGCTAATCAAAGGTCTGTCCAAACTCGCGGATGAGTCACTTGTTTTCTTGTTAACCGACTCGGCGATCTGTATCATAGGTATCAATTGAACGCCAAGTTCGGACAAAACGTTTACATACTCCACCTTGATAGCGTTAATGTGTTGAGATGCGTTATCTTGTTTAAGCGCATCGGAGACCGCTATGACCGTTTTTCCTCTCAAGAGTGCTTCATAGACGAGGTAAGTAGACGGTGTGTCCACTGCGCCTAATGCAAGTTTCGCTGCCATCGGATGTGAGAAAACAGGCAGCACAATGTGCTGATAGGTGTCCACAAACGCTGGTATATCAGTTAGACTGTTCTCTTGTAGGACGTTTTCTTCGCCAAAGGCTGCATAAATCGATTCAAGATTTAGAACTTTAGTTGCAAGATCGGAGAAAATAATTGTAATTTTCCATCCGTCTTGCATGCAAGTCCGTAGTTGCTGGATCGGTTCATCCAATTCGAGTCGTGTTGCGCCGAAGATCGCAAGGAGTTGTTTCTCGTCAGCAGCCTGCGAATCAGTAGATGCGCCCTCTTCGAGTACCCGCTCTACAATTTTCCTGATCTGGTCAATCAGTTCCTGGTTCATATTGTTTTACAGTTGGGAAACCTACCGTACGATCTCAACAGGTTCGCCACCCTTCAAACCTGCGGCGTTGGAATCGTCGGTGTCTAAGTGCATCTGAAGCACATAACCTTCAGAAATTTTCGGACGAACATTTTCAAAAGTCAAAGCACGCTCACCAGGGAAATGGACTTTTAGAAGGTCCTCTTCACGAATGTTGAGTGCCTCAGCGTCCTTTGGTGTCATGTGAATGTGCCGTGTGGCGCAAATAGCGCCCTCCTCTAAATAGACACTTCCTGCGGGTCCGATGAGGGTAATAGGTTCCGCCCCAGCAAGATCACCTGAGTCTCGGATAGGAGGACTTAACCCGAGCCGAATTGCTTCGGTTTGCGCGACTTCGACTTGGGAATAATCTCGGACAGGTCCGAGAATGCGCACGGCTTCAATAGCCCGCATCCGTTTTCCGACGATAGTAAGTGTCTCATTTGCCGCGAACGCCTCCGGTTGATAGAGCGGCGCGTAGACGGTAAGTTGGTGCCCGGCACCGTAAAGAATCTCAAGGTGCTCCTGCGTTACATGTGCATGCCGTGCTGAGACCCCGACGGGGATCTGTTGTTGTTGTGTGACAACGTCGCATGCGCGGTTTCCAGCATCACAGCTTCTCAAAGCGCATCCGCTACATGCTTGGTCGGTCGTTAGCCTGTTCACAACACGACGGGTAATCAACTCTACAAGGTCACGATCTGGCATCTATAAACTCGCTTTTTAACGATAGTGAATAATGAGCCGTGAAAACTATTGCTCTTTTGACACAGTTGTATAAAACTCGACGGTATCAATTTTCCCCTTGGGAATCTGTTCTGCTTGATCTAGAACAGTGGTTCTCTTTCTTTCTACAATCCGAATGGCATCTGTCTTGAAAGTCAACGGTAAGTGATCCATAAAGATTTCAATTGGAAAGGCAAGCGGAGATGCCGATTTCCGATTAATTACTTTCAGTGGCCTCCAACCACCATCGTATTCACGTTCATTATCTCGCGCCCAAATCTCAATACTGTGAACTGCGCCTTCGCCAAGGATACGAATTTTTCGAACGAATTTTCTCTCAGGGATGGCGTACACGATTCCGTCGCGCGTATTTGTAACAGTTGTGGGTGCATCAATGCGGACGTATGTATGTTCGTTTATAAATGTCTGTTGGGTCAGAAGAGTTCTGCAACCTATCACGAAAATACATATCAGAAAAATCCCATAAAATCTCATCATTTTCACGCTTCCGTTGTTGCAAGGTATTATACATTAAAATCTCAAAAAGTTCCAAGAAAAAAGAATTATCGTATACGTGAATACTACTCAGAAGTCGTTACTGAACAGACGCATCGGAAGTTGGAATCGCCTTACCTGGTTTAAGATGATGTTCTGCATGATGATAAAAATTAAACGTGAATAGGTTTATGATCTTCCAGAAACCTTTTTTAAAGCTGCGGGTGTCCTCGCCGCGTCCAGGGGGCAAATTGACGTGGCTAATGTAATTAAAATGTGCAATCAAAGTGTGTGAGAAAATTGTTGGAATCAACCAAAATTGTATTATCCATACTAAACCACGGGCTCTGTATCCGGTTGATGCTTGCCATACGATTATTGCAAAAGCAATTAAAATCGAGGGGGAGATCGCTAAAAAAAACGGTTTGGGATCCCACACAACTTTTGTGATGCGATAGTAGTGCGTAAGAATATAGGGTATAAGCGGTCGGTCAATGTGATGCGGATCCTTTGCTGAGTTGGTATATCTATGGTGTAGCATATGTGCTGCGCGCCACCCCTTAAAAGCTACTAGCTGCATAGAGCAAAGCGTATGCCCGACAATTTTATTCCATCTTTTTGAGCGAGAAAATAAGAGGTTATGGGCACAATTGTGAATAGCAATCTGTCCAAGGTAGAACAGATAACATTCTACCAATATGATAAGAATTGTTGTGAAAAAGTTCATTTCTCTCTTTTAGATATTAATTTTCCAGAGAATTGTTTTCTGCTACAAGTTGCCGAATACTTCCTTGTAAGGATTTATTGACACTGTTTTCGATTTGCTGTATCCGTCCTTTGGTGTCCAAAAGCAGCAGCTTTGGAATACTGTCAATTCCGAGGCTGGTGAAATTGGATAACTGAGTTACAACCACCAAGTACTGGATCCCTAACCCCGAGACGTGAGCTTTAACAGTTTGCAAGGGTTCACCCGCAGAAACCGCAATGACTGTCAATGCGGAATCATAATACGTAGTTAGCTCATTAAGGTGAGGTATTTCTTCTCGGCAACGCGAACACCAAGTTGCCCAGAAAACCACGAGCGTAGCTTGACCTTTGGACAGAGAAGCCAGATTAGTATGGGTACCTGACATCTGGACGACATCAAAATCGGGAATCCTTTTTTTAAGAACAACTTTGTGATTGAGTTTGGCACAACTCGTTATAACCGAAAGTAGTAGTAGGACAGCTAGTAGAAAACACGATTTTTGAAAATATTTTATCATCAGAATTTTTTTTCTGTTCGAGAGGTATTTGGGAAATGCAGCTCAATCTCTTGATTCGCGGCGATCCCTTTGATTTGACTAGATGTGCCGCCCGGCCAAAAGACCTCTACAGTATCTATTTTATCAGTTGTTCCAACTCCAAATAGGAGTGGCCCGGCATAAGAAGATAAGTAACTGTTGCACGACGAGAAAGTTTTTGCTTGTATCCGGTTCCCAGTTTGGACCTTAACCGTAGCACCAACAGCGGTTCTACCGTCATCACTCGCGAGTCGAACTCGTAACCAATTATTATTTGTATTATCAGCCCAATGATTCACAAAGAATTGGGCAGGTGCATTTCTATTGACAACAAGTAAATCTTGATCACCATCGCGGTCAAAATCAAAGGCACTGAAACTTCGACCGTCAGCAATGCTATCAATGCCAAGCGCGAAACCGATTTCAAGAAACTGATTTCCATCAAGATTCAGATATGCAAAGTTGCTTTCTGAACCGTTCCATGAGCTGCTGCGAATAAAATCTACGGAGTAAAATTCCCCTTCATAATAGTCAAGAGGTCGGCGGACCGCCGACTGAAAAAATGACATTCAGACATCATCTTTTTTTTCACCGGTAATAAATCCATTGGTTGTATAAATATCAGCAAGTCCATCATTTTGGAAATCCACAAAACCTGAACCCCATGCCCATTGGGCATATTCTGTTTGAGATTGTTGACTAATGTTATCAAATCCATCGCCGTTGCGTCGAAGTAGGACATTTCCTTTGAAATATCGTTGACGAATTGCGGGCAGAGCGTCAAGCAAATTGCTTGCTGAAATCATATACGGTTCAAGATCGGCTGTAATCCGTTTGATTTGCGAAGGGGGTAAGTACCGGCTCCGCTTTGCATTGAGAATATAGAAGCGCATGACATCGGTCTGCTCGGCAAACCACTGTATACCCGATGCAAGCCCCGAGATGTACATATCAAGGTTTCCATCAGCATTGAAATCTCCCCAGCAACCGCTCATACCGAACCCAAAGGCTTCAGTGCCGAACCAGTCACGGGTGCAATCTGTGAAATAACCGTTTCCATCATTCAAATAGAGGGTGTTCCGTCCAAAATCGTTAATCTGATAAAGATCCACATCCCCATCTTCATCAATGTCAGCGAACGCCCCTTGAAAAGTCCAACGTGATTCAGTAAGCCCTCTCGTTTCTGCTTCTTCACTAAAATTACCGGTACCATCATTGATGTAGAGGCGATCTTGCGTGCCATTGAGCCCAATAAAAATCGTATCTGGTACGTAATCAGACACAGGACCATAATAGGCTATATATAGGTCCAAATCACCGTCATTATCAACATCAGCGAAGGCGGGTGTTGTAGCCCCTTCGTCCTTCCCTTCATTGATGGCTTCAAAGGGTTCACTAATGAAAACGGCATTCCCTTGGTTGCGGAAGAGGGTAGGCGGTGCGAAGCCATGCGTTACAACGATGTCCAAGTCAAGGTCACCATCGACGTCGCCGATCGCAGCAGCTGTAGCGGAATTTTGAGGGTTTGCCAGACCGGCTTCGTCCGTAACATCCTTGAAGAATTGTCCAGCAACATTTTGAAATAACTTGCTTGTGTAGGGTTTACTGCCTACAAAGTAGACATCTTCCCAGCCATCGCCGTCTATATCAGCCACAGCGACACCAGTTCCTACTACCGGAAAAACAGAAAATTTGAGATCCGCCGAAGGTTGAACATTCGGAGGATCAAATATGAGACCTCGGTTCACTGACTCGTCTCTAAAAAACATATCGCCAGTCCGGACGAGTGAGTGAGCCGTATAACTGATGAGGTCCTGGATAACAGCGGTAGTCTGAGAGAAATCTACTTTTAGATGGATATGACTCACATCTTGACGATGCCTCCCCTCCGAATCAATGCCTGTTACACTGATTCGGATCTCAGGTTCACAAGTATGCTCATTCGTCTTGTTGAGGTGAATCATCTTAAGCAAACTTTTTGATATTGTCGACCCGCTGCTCCAGTGGTTTGCTAGGTTCTGCCATAGATTGCCTTTGTCAAATCCTGGGCTTGGTTTCCAATAAACGACCTCAAGACCTGGCAGATCGGTCCTATGCTCCAATTGTTCTATACAAGGTGGAATAGAATTGACTGCTTCTGGTGCCATTTGTACAACGGTCCTGGCATCACCGTCCTGAAGCGCGCGTTCAAGACTCTTTAAATAATTTTCTATAGATGTTCCTTGATCTATAACCGAGTTAACCCGTGATTCATACGGTTTGAGAACGAAAGGTTCAAAAATAAGTTTATTACAAGAACTGGTTAGCGTGACTATAATCAGGCTAAGTAATAAGGCTGTATAAATACCGAAGCTATGTAGTTTATAAAATAAATGTGTTATTTTTTCAGTAAAACACTTCTGTTTGTGCATCAAGTTTCCTCAGTTATTATTAAGTATGGTTCGTTTTACCGATAACTTTAGGAAATTCATCCAATTTATAGTAAAGTGTGGATAATTTGTCCCCGTTTGGGTTGCGTTGTGAAAGGGTATAGAGATTTTCACGCATGTTTCCGCTGCTACAGGACTTACTGAAAAATAACGGTAACTGGGAAGGTGCCACAGGGAACGGTTTCCTATGCTACAAAAGAGCGTATCCGATCAGTGCCACAGGCTAACAGCCTATGCTACAAAAGAGCGTATCCGATCAAAAACCTTGGACCTCTTAAAATTGTCCAAACTTTAGAATTTATAGTAAAACTTAGAATTATGTAGACACTTATCCGTTAACAAACATCCGTTCGTAGTAGGGAAACCATTCATTTTTGGCGAAAATATTGCTGAGGAAGTCGTATAAAATTCAACTGTGTGAATTTGACCCGAGCTCGCCCATCCTTCTTTCGTCGGTATTGATTGTAGCGTTTTTTCTACAATGGCCACGCTATCCGCATCTGATAACAGGGCTGCACACCCAATACAGAAAATCGATATCGGTAAATCCAACTGCGAAGTCCTATTGGTTTAAGATAGTTTCGACTTCAGCGTGTGGTCGCGGAATCACATGTACAGAGACGACTTCGCCGACACGTGCAGCAGCTTCAGCCCCAGCATCCGTTGCGGCTTTCACTGCACCGACATCACCACGGACCATGACGGTTACATACCCGCCACCGACTTGTTCGTAGCCGACGAGTTGGACATTCGCTGCTTTCACCATCGCATCTGCGGCTTCGATACTACCGACCAAGCCTCTTGTTTCTATTAAACCCAATGCATCTCCTGTCATATTAACCCTGTTAGCCTCCTGCTAAATAATCCAAAATGAACATAAGTTTTTAACTTTAGGACTTACGCCTGCTGCTCTTTTGTAGCAAGTGGTTGTTGGAGGAATGGTTGTTGGTTATTGGTACGCTACGCTTTTGGTTGTTAGTTAAGAGCGAATTTTCTCTGGAAACCCTCTTAACTTATAACCAAAAACCAAAAGGCGTACTCGCCGCACCATTAACTATTAACCAATCACCATTAGCCATTAGCCAACTACAGTTTGTACCACTATAACGCTATGTTTTCCGAGAAATCTCAGCGAACAGAACCGACGATAGTCAAAAGTGCCTAATCAGTGTCGTCTGGTCACACAAATCAAATTAAAGTATATCACAATTTTGGGATTTTTTCAAGAAAAAACTCAAAGTGCATCCATGTTTTTTAGTAGTGTTAGCATCAGTTGTTTTTGGATTGCATCGGTCAAGAGTTTGACAGCGTGCGTGTAATCTCGGTTTGCTAATGTGTGATCCCCGAGCTGCATGTGGGCATAGGCACGACTGACATAAGCACTCGCGAAGCGCGGTTCGAGAGCGATCGCCTGATCCAGATCTGCCAGTGCAAGTTTTAAACGGTTCTCATTCCCCCGAATAGCGAGTTGGAGATAAACGTTCCCGCGTCCGTAATATGTCATCGCCGGGGGGGTCATCGCCGTAGGTTTCCGCTTAATCAGGTCATCATAATCGTCAAGTGCTTTCTGAACGTCTCCGTGTTTGAAATAGGCTTCTGCCCGTTTTCGTATAACGTGCGTGCTGCGTCTTTTCTTAAGTGAGGCTGAGTAGTCTTGAATCGCGCGCTGCATGTCGCCTAACGATTGGTAGGCATCACCGCGGCTTGCGTAGGCATCGGCTTGATATCTTTTTAGTTTTAACGTTTGGTTGTAATCCGCGATAGCAGTTTCGTACTGTTGAGAACGGTAGTAGGCGAGTCCGCGTTTCACATACGCTTCGGCATATCTCGGTTCGATTTCAATTGCATGTGTAAACGCCTCTATTGCCTGTGGAAGTTTCCATGATCTGAGCGATGCGCTTCCCTCTTGAACGTATATCTGTGCTTGCCGATCCACGCCTTTTATCGCGTCCCACGTTACAAAACGTGAGGCGAGAAGGATAGTGAGAATCAGTAGAGGGGTCATGATGTAAATGAGAGGTCGCATGGTGTGTGTCTTTTAGTCCGTTTGGCGTTTTTCCGTCTTATTGTAGAGGTGATGAATATTGACCCCTAACTTTAGGGCGTGTACGGACGGATATGTTTCTGCCAAATCGATTTCAATATAAGTTGGCACTCCCGGTAAGCCGCTATAGCCCGTCGAAAAGATGAGTTGTTTATCTCCGAATGTGGCGATACCGTCTCTAACGTTTTTGGCAGGAAAGTAGTGAATCGGGGTGTGTCCAACGATAAGGAGGTTGGCGTGTACGGCTTTGAGAAAATTTTCGATATGTTTTAGAGTATATCCACCGCTGTACGCGATAGAGGGACGCTGCCAGAGAATTTCGTCGAGGGTTTTCGGACTCGGATCAATGAGGTCTGTAAGGTTTTTGATAACGCGCGGTGGCCCAGCGTGTATGCCGACGAAACCGTTTTTTGCGATAACAACAGTTGGCAGGCTCATAAGGAATTCATAGTGTGTGTCTGTCATCCGCTCAATGAAATTGAACTGTTCATAGTAGGGACCGAGCGGACTTTGGTACAATGAACGGATAAATTGAGCCCTGTTTTGTGTCGTCATCCCTTGTTTTTTTAGCATTGCGTAAGCATCTGCGGCGGCAAATTCGTGATTCCCTCGGATGTAGATCAGTCTGCTGCCCTTGTCGCCGAGTCGGCTTCGGAGTTCTATGACCGTGTCAACGATTTGTATATCACCGTAAGGCGGATGCCTTGGTTCGTCCGGTTTATAGTCAACGGCATCACCGAGTATCAACCCATAAACGTCTTCACCTGCTTGAATTCGCTCAACAAGTTTTGTGACTTGTAGCCACCGGTTGAAATCGTCCCAATCCGCATGTAGGTCGGAAACGATATAGATGGTGCCGTGGTCAGGTAGCATAACAACATGCCCGTCGCGCGTTAATTCATCTGGGGGCTGCGTGATCTGTTTAGGTGCTGCTATCGCTACGGAGGCGAAGCAGATAAGGCAGAAAGCAGCGTAAACAAGGTAGATATTCATGGTGCTAAGTCCTGAAAAATGCGTCTATAGTTTCTTCTTGTTGTGCGAGTTTGTTGAGGTGTCGCTGCCTGCGGTTCCGGCAGACGAGGTAGCCGAGCAGTGTGAGTCCACCAAGTCCACCCCAGAAAAAGTAGGAGTTAGAGAAGATAGATGCCCATCGGTAGCGTTCTGCTAATGATCCGCGCCAGAGTGTATCATAAGTGGCAAGGTCCCATCCAATTACGTTTTCAAAAGCGGTCTCGAAGTTGCTACCCGCTTGGAGTTCCGAGATAATTGCGAAAAGTGCATCTCTACCTTTGATTTCAACCAACCAACGGAGTGCGTCTTGGCTCTGGGCGTACGCCAAATCTGCTCCGGCTTGCGAAGGTGGGAAGCCTCCAGCTAACTCTTGGAGTGGTAGGATAGACTTCGAGAAAATATGCTTTAATAAGGTCTCGTGCCGGCTTGGCACCCATTCTTCAGCGAAGTAGATCGCGATGCCTTCTATAAACCATAACGGGATTTCTTTGACGGCTTTGCGGGTACACTGCCCGAAGAGGACATGTGCAATCTCGTGACGAAGGACTTGCGTTAACTGAAACTTCGCAAGGGTTATGTGTTTCGGGTTTTGGATAACGATGCGCCGACTCAGTGGAAAGGCACACCCAACCGCCCAATCCTGAATCGGAGCGTGAACGGAAGCCTGAAAATCTTCTTGTGTATCGCAGACCCAGATGTCAATCATTCCTGCCGGGATACGGTTTGTCAACTCTGGCATTTCGGCATAGAAATCTTCCGCGCTTTGCAGGATCGGCATTGGATCTACCGTGCCATCTCGATAATAGACCCGGAAGTGGGGACTTTCCACCGATTCCCACGTAGCAGCTGCTGAAAATATGGGCAGCAGTATGAGGCAAAAAATAGAGATTTTCATAGGTCTCGACCTAAGGGTCCACAACAGTACCCATAAATAGGACAGTCTCTGTCTCGTTATCACGAATCGCGAAGAAGAACGGGCGGTTTGCAATAAACTGCGGTGGTAGACTGGTTGCGCGAATCCCGATACTGGTTACCGCTGCAGCTTCGGACCCCTCTTCATTAACTTCGATAACGGCTTTATGAAGCACTTCTCCGATATACAGGTTTTTACCTAACCTATCCAAATCTGCCATCCGACTGAAATCTGCTAACCCTGCTGCAAACGCAATCTCCATGCCGAGGGATTGCAGCGGATTATTAAGCATTTTTTCATATTCCAACTTGAATTTGGGTATGCTGACGAATATCTCTTGTTCGTTGAACTGTGCTATCCAATTCTTCCAACGCTCACTGTTTAGACCGTTTAAGAAGGTGTTGAGATCAGCGTCAGGGTACGGGAGGAAGATGTACATACGCATCCGTCCACCACCATAAGGGAGGCTAATCGCTTTGAACATCTCCTCATAGTTTTCGTAATACCGATAATCACCCGTCCTGGTCATCATCGGTACCTGTTTTTCATCCCCAGTTGTGAGATGGAAAGTTCCGTCCCGCGTGTGTGCTGGGTCGAATTCTGTTTGCCACGTCCCTTTAAAATAGATGGCGTTAATCAGAAATAGCACCAAATCCGAATTGATTTCATCAAGGATTTTCGGGATTTTGCCGTTCGTGTTGGTATCTACCCACTGATTAATTGTTATTAAAGTGTTTGGATCCATGAAATCGAGTGTTGCGATCTCCGCACCGAAGTATTCGGTGTTTCGTTGTAGGAAATCCTGTTTGAACGGCACACCTTGGCGTGCCCAGAGTGAGTTCGCTATCGTGAGTGTCACTTTCGGATCCGATGTCTGGAGCGCGCCTCGGAGTGCCGCATAACCGACGTTAATTGATTCGGCGTCAAGACCTTGTAGTTGCATCGTGTCGGTCATCGCCTGTTCGGTTTCACCTGCGGCACCGTTCAACGCCATGGCTAAAGCGATGGAGATGCTCAACGGCGAGATGAAAATATTTTTATTTTCCTCTGTCTGACGAAGTTCATTGAATAGGTCAAAACCGAATCGCGTATTTGCCGAGACAACGTCTGTATTAATGGATACAATTTCAGGTTCGCTTGGCTCGTCGTCAGGGAGAAGCGCAGATAGATTGTTACATCCTGTGTATATCAGCAGTGAAACCAGTCCCATCAGGCATAGAAAAGTTTTCGCAGTTGTCTGTTTCTTATTCATCAAAATCTTCGGTGTGGAAACCCTCTTGCTTTAGCAGAGGGAGGAAACACCGCTCCTGTAGTTAAAGTTCAGGCGTGTTAGCACTCTAAAACTGTTTCGCTTCGCACTTGTTGTTAGCCGTTTTCCGTCAAGGTTATAGAGAGCGAACAATCCTTTTGCGTTGATACCTGCCAAACGAGTGAGTCCATATTTGACATGTTTGACGAGCGTGTTCTTGACGAGTCCGTTCGCCAACACCGTTCCGCCATATCTTGAACGTACCCCGCCCTTTTTCGGTTGCTCTCTATGTAACGCCCTTCGCCTTATCGGGATCGGCGATATACAGAATATATCTGTGTTATCTACGACACCCTCACCGCCAACCGTGTGATATGCCAGACACCAACTATCAACGCAATGTGCCTCAAACGTCTCTGATAGTTTCTTTGACGACTTTTTCAGTCCGAGGGCATCCCGTATCTCTTTGGTTTCCCAGCCGTGTAACGTCAGCAATTGCCAACGCTTCTGTATTTCAGTATAGAACCACTGCTTACCGACTTCCAATGGACTAAACGACTGATTCCACTTCTTCGCACGTTCTATGCTGCGTGCTTTTATATCTTCAACACAGACACGCGTTATCGGATAGAGTTTCGATAACCAGTCAAGGATACGCAGTTTCCAATCCCATCTCGCACGTGTGCCAGCAGGTATCCGTTCCTTATTCGCAAGGCGGTTGGTTCTGTT
Source organism: Candidatus Poribacteria bacterium (assembly GCA_022827225.1). Lineage (GTDB taxonomy): Bacteria > Poribacteria > WGA-4E > WGA-4E > WGA-3G > WGA-3G. The sequence goes on from JAJDTJ010000005.1 coordinate 82,397, forward strand.
CTTGCGATTCGGAGACTTCCGGGAACGTCTGCCTCTGCGAAGTTCTCGTCTCTTTTCAACCTTCTGACCGACTTTGCTATGAGCATCGGCTTGCACATTCAGATAGGTGTGTGCTTCCGATTTGACCGTAAAGCCCTCTTTCTTACTGCCCGGGTCTACGCCCACAGCAATCTCTTGCGTGTAGTCGTTTTCTGGTTCGTAGTTTAGCCGAATACAAAATATGCCATTAGACCAATAGGGCGTTGCTAATCCTTTCTTAATCAGCATACCTGCCTTATTCGGATGTGTCGGCATCAGTTTTTCACCAGACTTACTTGTAACTGGAACAAACATAAGTTTGTAATCTCCCTTCTGGGTTGTGTGTTGCCCCTTCCCGATCACATATCCAAGCGGTATCAGACGAGGGGAGTATCCGATACATCGAACTGGCTACCACGCCAGAGATATGCGATATTTTACGGTAGTCAACGGTTTAACTTGTGGAGTGAACCTTCGGTGTAGGCTTCGCACAAGCCCCATGCTTTAGCAGGGGGTTATTGACTTTTTTCCTCATTCATAAAGGTGTGCGACAGCGTTCCCGTAACCGTTGTAGAGCATCGTCGGGAGTCTCTCTCCGGTTCCGATCATCCGTTCGCTGGCTTGTGACCATCGGGGGTGTGGGACATTCGGGTTAACGTTTGCCTCAAAGTCGTATTCTCTTGGGGCGAGTGTATTCCAAAAAGTGCGCGGCTTTTTGTCCGTTAGTTCAATACTGACGACGGATTTGATACTTTTAAAGCCGTACTTCCAAGGCACGATGAGTCGGATAGGTGCGCCGTGTTGCGGGGGTAAAACGTGTCCATAGATACCGACAGTGAGTAGCGTCAGATCGTTCATCGCTTCGGCAAGTGTGAGCCCTTCATAATAGGGCCACGGGAGTCGGGGATCGTTTTGTTGCGGTGCCATTTCGGGGTCCAAAAATGTGAGCATGCGGACATATTTGGCTTCGGCTTTCGGTTGCACTCTCTCAAGCAACGCTTTCATCGGGAAACCGATCCAAGGTACCGCCATCGCCCACGCTTCGACACAACGGAACCGATAAATTCGCTCTTCAATCGGCATCTGTTTGATGAGGTCATCTACATCGAAGGTCATCGGTTTTTCGACGAGTCCCGATATTTCGATCTCCCAAGGTCGCGTTTTAAATTTTTCGACTCGCTTCCAAACAGTGCTTTTAGAAGTCGTGAATTCGTAATAATTGTTGTAGGTAGCGGCGACGATTTCGTCGGTCATCTGTCTTTCGACAGTGAAGTTCTCATTTTTTTTCGCATCAAGCGTTTGCGAACGGAAGGGTTCTAACTGTTTCTCAAGCGCGCTACCTTGTGCACAGGCGTTTGTGCTGGAAAACAGCAAAGCACCGGCACTCCCTAAGCCCAAATTTTTGATGAATTTCCGACGATTGATATAGTCTGACTCAGATGTCGCCTGATTTTCGGGGATCTCCCATCCTTTTGGTATCTTGATATATGCCATGATATTTGCCTCCGTTACAAGTTTGATTTGGTTATCTTCTTGATTTCTCGCAGAAGACGGAGAGCCGTGCCTCAGAATATTACGGGTTTAGTGTGCGGTTCGTCAAGTAGTATATATCATTTAGCGTTGAAATGCAACCTATATAATGTAGAGAAGCAAATTTATTTTTTACGGGACGGACGCAATTTTGACGATATGACGTTCTGTTAGCGGGTGAACTCTCAAAAGACAGAAACGTTCTTAGGGCACAGGAGACCGTTGGTCTCCTGTGCAGTCTTGTGCTTTTTCTACCAGTTCGCCACTACTCAAAACTCACAGGAAATAGAAACGGTTTCCTTGGAAATACGACACGAAACAGACAGAAACTGTCCAAGCTACTGTATAAATACCTCTGGGGTTAAATTATTTGCTTTTTTCGTAAAAGTATCATATAATATATAAGTTGTATATAGTTTTTATAATTTAATGTAAAATAAAGTGAAAATTGACTAATTATAACCTTAAGTTGCTACGAACACATTAATGTAATACAAAGAATGAATTTCGTCTATTCCGAGACGAAATCCGGTATTTCCGCGTATTTTAACACCGAAACCCGAGAATCGAGTGTCCGGTGAACAAGAATGCAAAGTAGACGCATCCATACTAACATTGCCAGAACGACTTTCCCCACGCATCAACCTGACGTTGTGCGTGTGAATGCTGTGCGCTGCTTTTCTAACTGTTCGTTGTTTCTGTGTATTCTTAACTCAGGGTTAACTATGCTATCTGCATGGTTAACGCCCCCCCCCCCGATTAACATTAAATAAGTATTGTATTTCACAAGATAGTATAGCCTTCAGGGTCGTTCTATCTTTGGCATGCCTGCGCGCGCTTTATCCTGCACGAAGCACTTCGCCGCGGGCTTTTTTGTTGCGTTGGGGATTCCCCAGCGCATGTTATTTTATTTTTCTAATGATGGCTATGTGGATTGAATTTGGAGGAATTGTAAATGTCTAAACGAAAAACTTTCAATGTTCTATCAATTGATGGCGGCGGTATTCGCGGCATTATTCCAGCCAGGATTCTCCAATATATCGAGGAACAGACTGAAAAAAAAATCTGCAATTTATTTGATCTAATTGCTGGTACCTCAACTGGTGGTATCATTGCTCTCGCACTTACCCGGCCAATTAGTAGATCAGAGGATCAGGAGCAGGATACTGAACCTGGACCCGCCTATGCAGCAGAGGATTTAGTCGGTTTGTATCAGAGCAGAGGTAGAACTATCTTTGATAGATCTACCTGGCATAGAATCCGCTCAGCTGATGGATGGGCGGAGGAGAAATATCCGGCGCGGGGAATTAAACGAGTTTTAAGGACCTATTTTGGAGATTTTCGCCTTAGTGAAGCAATCACTGAAGTATTAATTCCAAGTTATGACATGCGTGGCACCCGTCTATATTGGGAAAGAGGCACTGGTGAGCGGGAGGGCGGACACCCACGCTTCTTCAAAAGCAGCAAGACACGAGACGGTTCTCAGCCTCATGAGGACTACCTGATGCGCGAGGTAGCCCACGCCACTGCAGCGGCACCTACCTATTTTGAACCCGTTGAAACAGCATTTACGCCGCCGGTTGACGGAAGTGTGCAAGGAGAGAGATTGATTGAAACACTGGTTGATGGCGGCATCTTCGCAAACAACCCTGCAATGTGTGCTTATGTCGAAGCAAAGAGAACGCTCCGGGAAACAGAAAAAGAAGACGATGAGATTCTCCTTGTTTCCTTGGGTACTGGAAATCTAACTGAAGAGCTAGATGCAGAGGATGCAAGAAATTGGGGAAAAGTTAGTTGGATTAACCCGCTTCTCACAATCATTTTTGATGGTGCTAGTGATACGGTGGACTATCAGCTCAACCAATTGATGGCCGAAAGAGACTATTATCGCTTTCAACCGGATTTATTTGAAGAAGGCAATGATGAGATGGACGATGCTAGTGACGAACACTTATCAGACCTGATGCAGATGGTTGATGCGTACATCACGGACGAAAATGAGCGATTGAATAGTCTGTGTGAACGGCTAGCGTCTTAGTAAATTCGGAAACGTGTATTAAGCAATTGTGGCTCATGTAAAGACTATGTACTAACGAAGATTTAAAACCCACGTGGTGACTGCTTTCGGAAACACAATCGCACATACTTTTGACATGAGCATATGAACTTTTTATTCGGTTGATATCCATTGATTTTGAATCAGGTAATTACCTTGTAAATTCTAATTCAGACAATGAACAAAGAAAGGAACATTTTTATGAAAAAGTATTGCCATCTCTTCGGCATCGTTCTACTCGTCGGCGTGCTCGCTCTTGCGCTGAGCAGCTGCAACGAGACAATGACAAACCAGATGGACCGGGTCATCGACACGGGGCCCGATCCATCGCCTCAAGACCCCGTGACACCACCTGTCGAAAAACCGGAGACACCACCAACTGAAGAATCGACTGTGCCAACACCGGAACCCCTTGCACCGCTTCCCGAAGGCACCGTCGTCTTTGTGGCACCAAGACCACTAACATCCCCAGCCGCCGGACAACAACTGCAGATTAGCGTTAATATCAAGGGTGCAGCGGGGGTCAGCGGCTACGATATAACGGTCGGGTTCGATCCGACTGCGCTCCGATACGTGGAGAGTGCGAATGCGGATTACCTGCCAGCAGGTGCGTTTGTGGCACCCGCACAAGTCACTGCGAACAGTGTCTACCTGAGTGCAATTTCACTCGCGGGTGTGGCACCTACAGCAGAAGGGACGCTGGCGACGGTCACCTTTGAAGTCGTCTCAGCGAAAGCGTCAACGCTTGTGCTGAATCCAGTTGTGCTTTCAAATGCCAATGCCCAGGCATTGCCATTTACAGCAGTAGATGGAAAAATTAACGCACCGTAGAGGGGAATTTGCCTTGCACGAGAATTGTGGCAGCGATGTTTTTTGTTGCTACGGGTTCGGAGACCGAACCCCTACGTCTATAGGATACTAACGATTGACGACCCCTAAAGATGTACCGTAGGGGCGAGGTTCCCTCATCCGATGTAACCAATAACCAATAACCGACAACCCTTAAAAAAAAAGGAGTCTCTTCTCATGAAAAACAGAGGTTTTGAACTTTCCAACAAGAAAACGCTTTTGCCCTTACTTATCTTCGCGTTCTGCTTCGGTATGACGCTAACAAGCTACGGGCAAGCTGTCGTCTCCATTCAACCCACAACGCTCGCAGCCCCTAAAGTCGGTGAACAGTTGACTGTGAACGTCGCCATGGCGGGTGGCAAAGCTGTCGCAGGTTACCAAGTCTCTGTTGGGTTTGATCCGGGGGTGCTATCCTACGTCTCCGCTACCGATGCCGGCTACTTCCCATCAGGGGCATACACGGTGCCGCTCCAAGGCGATCAGGACATCACACTGGTTGCCGCTGCGCTTGAAGGCACTGCGACTGAAACCACCGGTACTCTTGCAACACTGACGTTTGAAGTGCTGCAACCCAACCCGTTCAGAAGCCTTCAGTTGACCGATGTGATCTTAGCAAACGCCGATGCGACCGCGCAAGCCGTCCGGTGGACAGATGCCCAAGGGAATTGGAATGAGCCGATCAACCACGCGCCGCCCGAAGAGACGGTGATGTTGCCGAACTATCCGAACCCGTTCAATCCAGAGACGTGGATACCGTATCGGTTAGCAGCACCCGCTGAGGTGACATTGACGATCTATAGTGCCGATGGCAAGTTAGTGCGGACGTTAGCGTTAGGGCATCAACCTGCCGGTGTGTATCAATCGAAAAGCCGTGCGGCGTATTGGGACGGTAGGAACGCCTTGAGTGAGCGTGTTGCCAGTGGCCTCTACTTCTACACCTTCAATGCTGGTGATTTCTCTGCCACCGGCAAAATGCTGATTTTGAAGTAACATTATCAGGACTTACGCAATTTTGGCTGTAGGCGGTTCTGTTAGATGAGGTTTTTCGGAAAACCGAGCGTTCTGGCAGCACAAACTGGAAAGTTTGTGGTACAAAAGAGCATCATGCGTAAGTCCTAATTATTTCTCTCTGTTCTTTTGGACCATACTATAGTTTGGGCAATTTTATAGTGAATCGTAAAAACAAATAGACATCTTTGTAGCATAACCTGTTAGGTTGTGCCAGTCTGAATGCCTGTTATAGGCATTCAGACTGTTTGAGAGTGTCCAAGTAATTATAGGTTTTACTATAAGATAGCCAAAGATTTCCGATCAAACGCCATTTTTTGTAGCATAGCCTATTAGGTTGTGCCAAGGAGTTCATCAATGAAAAACATTTTTGTGATATGTCTACTATGCTTCGGCATCACAGCGATGAGTTATGGGCAAGCCGTGGTCTCGATAGACCCGGCAGAAGTCGCTTCCCCCGCTGCCGGTGGGACGCTGAGCGTGAATATCAAAATAACCAACGGCACCGGTGTCGCCGGCTACGATGTGACAGTCGGTTTTGATACGTCGGCACTGCAATACGTAGAAATCAAGAACGCAAACTACCTCCCGGCGGGCGCGTTTGCTGCGCCGCCCCAAGTATCAGGGAACCGTGTGACACTTGCAGCGATCTCATTATCAGGTGCGGCATCTGCGACAAGCGGCACCTTAGCGACGCTGAAGTTCGAGGTCGTTGCTGCGAAAGCCTCAACGATTGAATTGGTAGAGGTAATTCTCTCCGACAGTACGGCAAACGAGTTGCCAGTGACCAAACAAAATGGCGAGGTGATTGTTGCGGCATTTCTTGCGACGGATCTGAATAAAGATGGTTCCGTGAATGTGTTGGACCTGACGTTAGTTGCGCGGGATCTGGGTAAGACCGGTTCGCCTATGGGTGATGTCACCGGCGATGGTGCGGTGAACGTGTTAGACCTCGTGCGCGTGGCACAGGACCTCGGTAAGAAGTTGGATGGCGGTGGTGGTCAGCCGATTGCTGACGGAGGGACTAACGGAGGCACCACGCCCCCACAATCTGACCCCTACGAAAATATGGAACTGATCCCCGCAGGCGAATTTCGGATGGGGAGCAATAGTGGAAGGTCCAACGAAAAACCTGTGCATTCTGTGTATGTAGATGCGTTTTACATGGATAAGTATGAAGTAACGAATGCCGAATATGCGGAGTTTCTCAATGCGAAGGGCAAACATGCCGAGGCTGGCCACACGTGGTTGGGTATTGGGGTTGGAAATCAAAAGGCCCGGATTGAGTATGTCAATCGCGTCTATCGCGCGAAAGCGGGGTATGAGAATCACCCAGTAAATAGGGTGAGTTGGTATGGTGCGATGGCTTACGCGGAATGGGTAGGCAAGCGTCTTCCGACGGAGGCTGAATGGGAGAAGGCCGCGCGTGGCGGTTTGGCGGGTCTGACATACCCGTGGGGCAACGGTATAGATTCCACCAAGGCAAACTATAATTTTCATATTGGTGAGACAACAGCTGTGGGTAAGTATACTGCGAATCGGTATGGTCTATATGACATGGCGGGTAACGTAAAAGAGTGGTGTTTGGATGAGTATAATAGTGGTTTCTATGCGGTATCGCCGAGTCATAATCCGTTATCGGGTGCGAACAGCATTCGGTGGTTGTTAGATAATTATACAGGAGTTAAGTCAAGTCGCGTCGCGCGCGGCGGTTCCTGGGACATTACTGCTACTCACCTGCGGTGCGCTTATCGCGCCCCTGCTAATCCTACGTACACGTTCCTCAACGCAGGTATTCGTTGTGTGAGGGCTGTTGAGTAAATGCTTTAAACCTTAACGACTTAACCCTTTATTTTCCACCTGCGTAGCGGGTGGGGCGTTCAGGTTTGTGATTTGTTTATAGGCGGGGTCTTTGTGCCTCGCCTTTTGGAAAAATTGATGTTGTGTTAATCAGAAAAATTTTGTATAATTTCTTTTAGAAAAATTTCGTAGGAGGAAATCATGGAAAATAAAGGGTGGATGATTCCCGAAGAACAGTGGGAAATGCCTATATCCATAACACCCGACGGGCACTGGATTACTTTACGGGAATTTGCGGACCAAAAAATGGTCACGCTTTCATCAAGAAGTTTGGCTGAACAATTGGCACCTGAGCAACAAGCGGAATTGGTGAAAGAACGCATTGCGCACCGTCCTGATTTTAAAGTGGCTATGATAGGTATTGGCTTAGTGAACCAAGAACGTGCTATGCAGGAAGTAGGAGAGCAAACACCTGCTGGTCGTACATTGATAAATATTGAATTACGTACGATCGCGCGCGTAATAGAACTTGCCAATGAAGGAAACCGCGAATATGGAAAACAATGAAGCAACTCTGCAAGTGCTCGCCATTGATTCCTGTGAAGACTATACTACTCAGATAGTCCACGACTACCGAAATCAGTATGTCTATCCGGACTTGGAATCCAGAGGATTTGGACTTGTCTACTGTCAAGAGCAAGGGGCACTTCGTGAAAACGTCGAGTCAGCAGCACTCCAAAACGATATCGCCTACATCACAGGTTCTGCCCATGGCAGTGATACAGCATGTTTCGGATATGATGGTTTGCCTATTTTTCAGGTAGGGGACTATCAACCTGAAGAAGTTGATGGCAAAGTTATCCATCTTCTTTCATGTCAAACGGCGGCTGAACTTGGTCCCGATTTTGTCACAAGCGGATGCCGTGCTTACTTTGGCTATAAAGAAAATTTCACAATTCCCTTGGATTTTACTGATGTTTGTTTGGAGTGCGACGCTGAAATAGATCGGGCGTTTGCTGATGGTTTGACAGCGGAAGAAGTGCACGACCGCGTAGTCACACTCTACGAACAAAGAATTTCGGAACTTAATGATTCGGGGGAACTTGATGCGGCTTCTGCGCTGCAGGAGAACCTCGAGAACCTCTGTACACCTTCAGTTAATTCAAGGTGGGGAGATGTCCAAGCTCATATCTTTCAGAGTAACACTTAGATATCCACTCATGAAAACGATTTTTGAAGCGAAAAAAGATTTCGCAGCCCGTTACTTGTCCGAAGAAGGTTTTGTCGGGGTAGGTATCGGTCGTTGTGAAGATTCCGATGCTTTACAGGTTTATGTGGAAGGTCCAGATTTCCCCATAGTGCAAGAACTTAGAAATCAGGCAATTTATGAAGGATTCCCTGTGATTGTAGAAGTGACACGGAAGGCGCGTACATATTGAGGTCGCCAGAGTTGATATGCCTCCGAGGTAGGCGAGTCATATCAAGTGTGCATCCACGCTTCTTTTTTTCTTGCAACTTTCTGAGATTTTGGTGTATAACTAACCCAAGTTGCTACCTTTATCCAAATAGCTGTTTTATACTCGTTGCGATGACAAACAAAAGCACTTTCAACTCAAAACCGGCTGCTGACACCGCATGAATCGACTTGGGAAAAAGTTGTTCAATGAGACTGATTGTC
>JAJDTJ010000058.1 GCA_022827225.1 Candidatus Poribacteria bacterium
CGGCGGGAGGCTTCAGCTTTTTTACCGCCTTTTTCAATAAAATCTAAAACGCGTTTGCGTAAATCTGTTGAATATGCCATAATAGACACAGTCTATTACAAAATACAAAAAATGTCTCTTTAATTCTGATGGTCACTATAATAGCCAACTCAAGTCCTGCAATCGGCTTTCTGTCCATGTCTACGACCTGACCGGAAAGACTTGACTTACCTTCCTTGGCAATACTCCCTCCAGAAAACAGAAGTGTAAGTGCGACAATACTCACAAGAATCACAACATAGCATCTTCTGAAATGTGAATACCTCATAATTTAATGTCCTCCCTTCTCAAGGATTGCCATGCGTGCGGCTTTTGAATGATCAGCAGTCTGCCATTTTCCGGTCTCCCCGCCCCAACGGCAATCAGACATGATAACGTAGTCTTTGCCTTCTTCTTCTTCTTCTTCTTCTTGGCGTCGATCTTCACCTTTGAAGCCTAAGAACTTCATAAAAGCAGGCGGTTCACTCACAAACCAGTCATCTTCATCGTCCGCTTTCCAGTTAGTGTATGCAAAGGGTTCCCCGGTATCCCATTCCCACTCGCCCTCTTTTGCGACATCTGTCAAACCAATCCAATACGGCCCGGGTCCAAAAACGGCTTCGAGCCATATCTGTTCTGGCTCATTCGTAATCGTAACGAGGTGCGCCTCTTCAAGAGCGGCTTGTGCCTGAGCATCCTCTCGGTCCTCACAGTCAATCCATTTGTAGGCATGTCCATTCGCTGGATTTATGATCCACACGCCCGGAACATAAGCAATATTTGATGGGTGATACAGACGTCGCTTTTGAGGTTCCTCAGGCTGCGATTCGGAAAGATCGGAGGCATTGCCATCAAGGGTCAATACGACGCGTTCATGGGGTTCACCCACTTCAACGATAAAAGGTTTTGATGCTGCGGAAAGCCCGCGATGGTTAAGGGACAGCATGTAGATTCCGGGGGTGTTTGTCCCGTGTACAAAGTTTCCCTCTGCATCTGTCTGAAGAGGACGGTTGAAGCCAAAACCACCTGTTCCGTCCATCCTTAAAGGATCAATGTTAATTTTAAAGGACGTGTTAGCAAGCGGTTCCCCGTTTTTGAAAACGATTCTGCCTCGAACAATCAATTGACGTTCCATAGTGACTTCTATGTCCTTGATGTCTGTCCCCGGTTCAATAGCAAAAGTAGCACTCCTTGATGTATCATGAAAGTCGTGCGGATAGAATGTCATACTTCCGAACTTAATCGATCGGACCTTAGTGTGGTTTGACTGATACGACCCTTTTTTCATCATCGGATTACGAGGGATACGCAATCGGGATTGGCTTGGCGTGATCTTGGTGAAAGCAAACCGTCCTTCTGAATCGGTTTGCACTGTTGATATTTGGAACATTACAGTTGCGTCAACAACTGGTTCGCCTTCCGCAGTGACTACGCGTCCGGACAGCGTTGCGGGTTTCTCCTCAGCAGTGATATCGACTGCGAATGCGAAGCTCAGGACAATAAGCATTGGTAGGAATATAAAGGTGTATTTTACAGAATGGAAACCTGTCATACGAATATCCTCGTTATCGTAAATTTCTCTGCTGATGTCGTCAGTAACGCTCTTTTTCGAGAATGGCGTATTTTACCGCGGGTCGTAATCGACTTTCGGAATCAATTGCCATCCATCTCTTTGAGGCAAAAATTAGGGCGATGGGAATTTCTCCTACACTGCTGGTTGTGTTATCAGGTCTGCCCGCGGTGCCCCAATTGACGTAGGTAAGCGGTTCACCGCTGTCCCATTGCCATGATGCCTCTTTTTTGGGGACACGTAGCCCGATCCAAAAAAACACTTTCTCTGGATAAAGTGCCTCCAGCCATTTCTGCTCTGTTGCGTCGTTGATAGCGACAAGATAGGCACCTTCGGCTTCCGCTTCGGCTTTCGCGTCTTCCCAACTATCGCACTGAATTCTTCTGTAAGCGTGATCATTTTCGGGGTTTACTGTCCATATTGCCTGCCGTGCCTTCTCTCTTTTGCTTCGGTTCTTGCGGTGTTTCTCCAAGTCGTTGAGTCTCAAGACGAATTTATCGTACTGCTCGCCTTTCTCAAGGTGCACCCATCTTGATTTCGCGGATGCTCCGTCATATTTTACCACCACTGAGTATTCTGCAGTATCTCTTAGATGATATGTTACAAAGTACCCTTGGGCATCAGTCCAAGCAGTAAATCTTGAATGTCCACCGCTTGCGCTCCAGCCGCTCGGAAAAAGGAAGAACCCCTTATGACTCCGTTGTCGCTCGCGAATAGTTAGACTAATCTGTGCATTGGCAAGCGGTGTTCTGTCCTTTAGAAGCACTCGTCCACGGATTCGCATATCCGGTGGCTTTACTTTGACGACGACATCTTCAAGGGATGTGCCGGGTTCAAGCGCGAACGTCAGCTGCCCTAACCAAGGCGGAAAACCGATACCATCTACCTCATAATAACGGAAGGTCAAATCCTTGATTTGAACGGATACAATCTCAAAACGCGAACCGTGTTCAGGAAACATCACCAACCGTGATGAAACCGGATCAATGTTAGTGATAGAGAAACGTCCATCTGCATCGGTTGTCCCCCGTTGCCAAGATGAGAGCGGCGCGAGCGGTCCGATCTCCTGTCCCATATTAATTTCGACCGGTTTAACAGCGAGAGTGAGTCCGGCAACTGGATTTCCATCTGTATCTACAACACGACCAGAAAGGCTTGACTTACCCTTTTGTGTAAGACTATCCGCAGAAAACAGAAGTGTAAGCGCGATAATAGCGATGAACATTCCAATATAGAATATGCTGGCGCGTGAAAGGCGCATAACTTAAACTCCCTTAACCGCTCCTAAAGACTATGCCTCAGCGAACTGTGGTCTGCCGAGGGCATCTGTTCTGCCTTGACGTTTGTAGTGTGGTAGATGTCCACCTGCGTCTGCCAAGATTCGCTCTTGGGCGAGTGCAATCCGTTCTGCGCCTTGATCAGCGATGTTGTGTTGGCAGTCGATATCTGCTTCGAGGTCAAACAGTCGGATACCGTCATTAAAATCGACGCTGGAGAAATACCAGCTTTTCGCGTCTTTGTACCAGACGGAGTTGACATAACGACAGGTTAGGTATTCACGCGACGTGAAACCGTCTTTTCCTTCAACGAGTGGGAGTAAACTTTGTCCTTGAATCTCGCCTGCGGGTTCCACTTGGCTCGCTGCCATGACGGTGGCAGGGACATCCAGCGTATAGACGAATTCATCGCACGTTGTTCCGGCGTTGACCCCTGACGGGTGGCGTACTATTAAGGGAATGTCCATTGTGCCGGGATACATAAAGTTCGCAGGTTTTCCGGTCGCCTTGTCTGGATTCTCTGCGAAGTTGGTGCCGTGGTCTGCAAGGAACATGATCAACGTATTTTCGCGCAGTCCGAGGCGATCAATCGTATCGACTAGCCTTCCGAACCATGTATCCACGAGGGTTACTAGACCAGCGTAGTTGGCTTTAACGCTTGGCAGCCGTTCCTCAAGTTCCTCATCTTTGAGTGAACCGTATGGCAGGTTAAGACAGATGGGTTCTCGGTCCTCTCGGCTACCGTAGAGATCGTAGTAGTGGATAGGTGCTTCCCATGTCTCGTGCGGTGTGAACCCGTCAACATAGAGGTAAAACGGTGTGTTTTGATGGTTGTGTTCAACGAATTCGATTGCGGAGCGGAACAGTCGAGCGGTGGGCCATGTCTCCTCTGGACGTTCTGGTTGAACGTTGACGATATGTGCGCGGATCCGCTGAGGATTGCCGCGGTATCGAGAAATTAAAGCGGGATCGGCGTGTGCACCGCCGCGGTATCTGTCCTCGGCTTGACCACGGACAAACTGCCACTGCTGGAACCCGCGCGTGAAGTTCATTCCGGGTACGAAATAGTGCGGGACATCGGCGAAAAAACCGGTGTGATACCCATTTCGGACGAGCGACTCAGCGATTGCGGGTTCATCAGAAGACATGGGTTGCCAACCCGGGGTATAGACGTTATCCCACGGTACTGGGGTATACGTACTAAACGGATAAGCACGTCTGCCGGTGTGTAAGGTACGGCGTGTCGGGATTGTGGGTAGACATTCAGGGTGCGCGTTCGTGAATCTGACGCTCTGTTTGGCAAACCGTGCTAAATTTGGGGTCTGAACCCAATCATTGCCGTAAGGACTCAAATATGCGGTTCGTAGGGTATCTGAAACAACAACAACTATGTTCCAACTCATTTTTTAAATTTTCCTTTCGGTTCGGTTAGGTAAGCTTTGATTAATCACTTCTTTTCCGTATATCCGCTTTCTATACAGGCGAAGCGACCTCGCCGCTACGCGTTCCAAGCTACACGCTTTGATTGTTGGTAGGTGCGGAATAATCGAAAACGAGGACATCCTCAACAAGTGGACGGATGTGTTCACCTGCTACCTGACGGTGGAACGGGTGTGGCAGATAGGCATCGCGTGCTGCTTCGTCTGTGAAACGGACAATAAAACCGTACGCGTAACCCTGACTTTTGCCTTCAGGACTGTTGTTTGTGCCGGCAGTTATAGATTCAATGCCGGGGATTTCATCAGCCATTCCTAAAAGCGCATCCGATAAGGTTTCCAACTGTGCATCGGTGACCTCTGGTTTCAACTTCAGTAGAACAATGTGTTCAACCATTATGGTTTCCTTCTTCCATAGCGAAAATTTACTTTGGTAAATTAGAGAAAGGTATTGTATAATCTAAGTATTACACAAATGGTGTTTTTTTTCAAGTTTTCTGCGAAGTTTGAAAAGTAAACTACAAAAGGAGTGTTAAAATGAAACTGGTTTATGTTTGCATGGCTACACTATTCCTTGTTGCTTTGTTATAGTAAGCGTTAGAATTAAAGATACATGTTTATGACTTCATCAATAGTTCTATCAGCATTGTATTCTCTGAGACGTTTTATATTCGCAAAGTCGTGTTCAATCGGGTTGTAATCGGGTGAATAAGGTGGCAAAAACA
>JAJDTJ010000098.1 GCA_022827225.1 Candidatus Poribacteria bacterium
TGTTTTTGCCACCTTATTCACCCGATTACAACCCGATTGAACACGACTTTGCGAATATAAAACGTCTCAGAGAATACAATGCTGATAGAACTATTGATGAAGTCATAAACATGTATCTTTAATTCTAACGCTTACTATAAACGATGAACAGGTTGAGGAATTACGGTCGGAATTGGCACGTGTGATTGATGACTACAAAAAAACCGATATTCCGCAGCCGATTCATATCGTTAATCTCGGTGGTAGGGAAGAGAGTCCGGTCTGGCAAGTCGTTAATATTTGGGAGGCGAGTCCAGCCTATCACCGCCTCGTTCACAACCCGATTATTGTCGAGGAGATTGGACAACTGACGGCAGCGACGGAACTACGCGTCTGGCACGACCAGATCCAGTACAAACCCGCTGAGGTCGGTGGTGTCAATATGTGGCATCAGGATTCACCATATTGGCCGATCCTTACGCCGAAAACGAGTCAGGTAACGGCGTGGGTCGCATTGGACGACGTTGATGAAGGCAACGGATGTATGCGTATGGTCGCTCGCTCTTACCACTGGGGCAATCAGATTCCGTTCCTCCATTCGATCAAGGACATTCATTCAATGCCTGACCGCTTTGAAGACCGTGAACTGGAAGTTGAACTCTGTCCTGTACCGAAGGGATATGTCCATTATCATCATTCTTTGACGTGGCACGGGTCGCACGATAATACAAGTGGAAACCCGCGGCGCGCGATTGCAGTGCATTATATGACCGGTGAAACGCTCTACGATGAAAGTGGCAACCACGTTATGAAACCTTTTGTCACCGTTAATGACGGCGATAAACTCGAAGGCGATAGTTTTCCGCTCGTGATGGATGCGGGGGAACCGACGAGCCCCAGTGTATAATTCTGTTTTATGTAAAGGGATGGTTATCAGTACGATTTTTCTGCGAAAAATCTTTCGGTTTTAACCATCAACTCGTGCCTTAACATTTATAACGGAGTCGAGTTGATGGTTAAAGTTTTCAGTTAAAAGAAAGACTTAATACATAAAATCTCTCTCTTAACTGATAACTGATAACTCGGAACTGACAACTGATAAAAAGGAAAGTTAAAAATATGAAAGTTGTTGATGCAGTTGCAAAAGTCCTTAAAGCGGAAGGTGTAGAATATCTGTTCGCTTATCCTGTTAACCCGATAATTGAAGCGGCGGCGAAATTGGACATCCGTACGATTATCGTCAGACAGGAGCGTATTGGACTCCACATGGCGGACGCGATGAGTCGGATGACCTCTGGAGAAAAGATCGGTGTGTTCTGTATGCAGAGCGGCCCCGGTTCTGAGAACGCGTTTGGCGGTGTCGCGCAAGCATACGGCGATTCTGCGCCAATTGTCGTTTTACCTATGGGATACGCGAGAACATTGACGCAGATCCAACCGAATTTCAATTCCGCCTTGAACTATCGGCATGTGACGAAGTCGTGTGAACAGGTTACGTTGCCGAGTGCCGTGCCGGAAGCGTTGCGGCGCGCCTTTACACAGGCACGCAACGGCAGACCGCGCCCTGCACTCGTTGAGTTCCCATCCGACCTATTTGGCGAAGAAATTCCCGAACCTTTTGAACCTACACCCGTTCCAATAGTACGCTATGGACCCGATAGCGCTTCAATTGATGCCGCCGCAGATGCCCTACTTGCTGCAGACTGTCCGGTAATCTACGCAGGACAAGGTGTCCATTATGCAAAAGCGTGGGATTCTTTGAAGGAATTGGCGGAACGCCTCGGCGCGCCTGTGACAACGAGTTTAGGCGGCAAAAGTGCTTTTCCAGAAGATCACCCATTGTCACTCGGTTCCGGGGGGCGTTCAATTCCGAAAACCGTGCATCATTTCCTACAAAAAACCGATCTCCTGTTCGGTATCGGGTGCAGTTTCACACGAACGCATTTCGGAGTCAAGATCCCAGAAGGTACACGTGTCATGCACGCCACTTTAGACCCAGCTGATATTAACAAAGATGTTCCGGTTGAAATGGCACTTGTCGGTGATGCAGGGTTGATTTTAGACGGTTTAGTAGAAGCCGTCCGTGAACGATCAGGAGGTGCCTCCGAAGAACGCACCGCTGCCATCACCGAAGAGATTCATACTGTCAAATCGGAGTGGCTTGAACAGTGGATGCCGAAACTCACGTCCGACGCGGTGCCGATGACACCGTATCGTGTTATTTGGGATCTGTTGCACACTGTTGATGTCAAAAACACGATTATTACGCACGATGCCGGGAGTCCACGCGATCAAATGTCGCCTTTCTGGCAGTCTACCGCACCATTGACCTACATCGGTTGGGGAAAGACGACGCAGCTCGGCTACGGGCTCGGACTCGCTATGGGTGCGAAACTCGCCAGACCGGGCGCGCTCTGTGTTAATGTATGGGGCGATGCAGCAATCGGTTTCACCGGTATGGATTTCGAGACGGCAGTCCGTGAACGGATACCGATTCTCTCTGTCCTTTTCAATAACTTTTCTATGGCGATTGAGATCCCAATCATGCCTGTTTCTACCGAAAAATTCAGATCTACAGACATCTCTGGTAACTACGCGGATATGGCGAAGGCATTCGGTGGTTACGGTGAACGCGTCGAAACGCCGGACCAGATTATTCCGGCTATCCAGCGCGGTATCCAAAAAACACAAGAGGGCGTGCCTGCACTGCTTGAGTTTATCACCGCGAAGGAGATACAAATTTCCAGTTTCTAATTGGCTATCGGCAGTCAGCAGTCAGCAAAGACGCAAGCATTACAAAACTGCCTCGCAGTGAGAGTTTTCTTTCCTGATAGTTTCCGATAGCTGATGGCTATTCCCTTGAAAGCCGATGACTGACGGCTGACGGCTATAAAAAAGGAGCCCGTGTTATGAAACCGATTATCATAGTCTTGTTCGTCATTACGCTGAGTTTTAGCGTCAGTGCATGGGCAATAAACAATGACGACGCGCTCATGTTGTACTTCACCTTCGACAAAGATGAGGGTGGCAAAGTTACAGACGTGAGTGGCAATAACCTTGAAGGGGTCTTTGAAGGTGCGGTTTGGTCAAAAGATGGCAAATTCGGCGGTGCCGTCCATCTTGAGGATACCGAAAAATTTGTAGAGGTTGACGCGGTCCCTGAGCTCGACATCACCGATGAGCTCACGATTCAATGTTGGTTTTTTCCTGAAGAGTCTCAACCCGATTCTAACCTGATGGGACGCAGAAGCTCAGCAAACGTCGGCGGTTATTGCCTGCAATGGAGTGCAGAGTTTACCGGGGACCCACAAATTGAGACGTGGATTAACATCGGTGGCTGGCAAGGTTCTCGAAGGCTGCAGACCATTAAACCGGCGTTGGCGGAGTGGCACCATGTCTCTACTACCTACGATGGCGACACGATTCGCCAATACATTGATGGCGAGTTAGATGTCGAATTCGGTCCGGCGGGTAAGATTAACAGCATTGATGTTGTTTTCCGTATCGGTAAGGCGCAAACGGGACTAAAGGGTATGGTCGGTTTGGTTGATGAGGTAGCGATCTACAATCGTGCCCTTACGGCTGACGAAATCAACCAAGATATGGAAAATGGTGTCTTCTTTGCTGTGTCTCCGAAGGACAAACTTGCTACAACATGGGGTCAGTTGAAGTCGAAAATGTAAAACAGATAAATATTGTCATCCCGGCAGTGCTGCAATGCCTGCCTGTTCCAGTTTTACCGGAAGGGCGGGTTCCTACATCCGTCCTTCTATGCATTCTACGAGGAGGAATCACTGATGAGAGCCCAAGTTCTCACGATACTATGCGTTTTTCTTAGTGTATCCCTCTGCTTCGCGGTTTACGCTGCGGGTGGGAAAGGGAATGTGAAACAACTCGGTAAGCAGCTATATGTCTGGCATTTCGATGAAGGTAAAGGAAACCAGACCGAGGAGGCGACGGCCGGCTTGGTCGGCGAATTCAACGGGAATGTGAAATGGGCTGAGGGTATCCTCGGTAAAGCCGTTGAGATGGCAGGTTCGGTCGGCAAAGCTGATTTTATAGAGGTCGCGCATTCCGACGAAGTCGATATGGATGAAACGATTACAATGATGGCATGGGTTTACCCGAACGAATTGCCAGCAGGAGGTCAGGAAAACAAGTTTACCATCTTCTTCAAGAATACCTATTATTTGCAGATTGAACCCGGCGAAGGGAAACTCGCTTATTACTTTTATGACACCAGTGCCCCTGGCTACCACATCTCTAATGGGAAGATAAAAGCGAAAGAGTGGAGTCATGTTGCCCTTATTTGGGATGGGAGCGAAGCCAGTTTCTATATTAACGGTGAATCCGATGGCACGGCTATAGCGCAAAAGGGACCTGGACGGAGCACGCCGGGTAAGGCATTGCGAATCGGCGGTGAGAATGGCGGGTGTTGTCCGCGTTTCTTTCAGGGACGGATTGACGAACTCATGTTAGCCAATTATCCGCTCACTGAAGCCGAACTCCAGAAGATTGTCAACGATACACTTGCTGTCTCCGCTCGTGGTAAGTTAGCGACAACGTGGGGTAATTTGAAGAAGTAGTGCTGCTGTTTATTTTAACTGAGATGGGCGGGATTTTTCTCGCCCATTTTTCGTTGCAAGTAAACAGAAGGGAGCGTATAATTGGATCCAGCAAAATACACAGATTTTAGGGCAGCTCAGATACAATCCTTTTAAGGGCACCCTCCTGTTGGGCAACAGTCTTAAGTTCCGGGTTGAGGTTTACTGCTTGTGTGAGGGAATCTACCGCTTTTTGAGATTCACCGTCTAAGGCGTAAGCGCACGCGAGGTTGTAATGGAGTGGAGCAGTTTGAGGAAAAGTTTCGAGGGCACGTAGACACGCTTCCCGCGCTTCAACTGCTAAATTCTGCCGGAGATAGGCGGTTGTTAGATTCACATAGCCTTCGACGGTATCCGGTGCCATCTCAATCGCTTTTTTGAAATTCTCGACAGCCGGTGCATATTCCTCGGCATAGAGATATGCCTGTCCGAGGTTGTTGTAAACCGAGGGCTCTTCCGTGAAGAAGAGCGTGCGACGCTTATTTTTGATTGCTTTCTGATACACCTCTATCGCTTGCTCTGTTTCACCGTTACGCATCAGAAAGGTCGCTTTACGATACTGGTCATTGAACTGGGCTTGGTGATGCCAGACCCAGATGAATAGCACAGTTGCTGCAAGGCAAAACGTCATGCAGATGATTCTAAAGGCTTTATTGGTAGGTGCCTGCTCAGGAACTTGTTCCTCTGTAGGTGCCTGCTCAGGAACTTGATTTTCATTAGAAGTCATAATTTTCTGTAAACTCGCTATAGTAAATATTCGCTTTCAGTAAAGGAACACACGAAATATGAAGACTTACGGATTTGGTATTATTGGATGCGGAATGATCTCCGATTTCCATTCCGCCGCAATTTCTGAATTAGAACACGGGCAGTTGGTCGCCGTCAGTTCACGAAATGCTGAGAACGCCAAACGGCTCACCGACCGATACAACGTTGACAGTTACACCGATTACACGGAGATGCTCAAACGGGATGACCTTGATATTGTCTGTGTCTGTACGCCGAGCGGTGCGCATTTAGAACCCGCCGTTGCCGCGGCAGAAGCGGGAAAACACGTCGTCGTTGAAAAACCGTTAGAGATTACCCTCGAACGATGCGATGCGATCATTGAAGCGTGCGACGCAGCCGGCGTTCGACTCTGTGCTATCTTCAATTCCCGTTTCACCGAAAGCACGCGGCTCGTTAAATCTACGATTGAGAACGGACGGTTCGGCAAGTTGACCTTAGGCGATGCCTATATCAAATGGTACCGTTCACAAGAGTATTACGACAGCGGCGGTTGGCGCGGTACCTGGGACCTTGATGGCGGCGGCGCGCTGATGAACCAATCCATCCACGCTATTGATCTGCTCCAGTATTTTATGGGTCCTGTCAAAGCCGTTCAAGCATTTACGGATACCTTAGCACACGAACGGATAGAGGTCGAGGATGCCGCGGTTGCTGCGCTCCGTTTTGAAAACGGCGCACTCGGTGTTATTGAAGGCACGACTGCCACTTATCCCGGTATGCTCAAGAAAACCGAAATCTCTGGCACGAAAGGTACCGTCGTCCTAGCAGAAGAGGACATCGTGACGTGGGAATTCGATCCTGAACTCCCTGAAGACACCGAAATTCGAGAGAAATTCGCGCAAAAGACAGACACCGGCGGCGGCGCATCCGACCCGCGCGCGATTAACCACGCAAATCACCGACGGCAGATGGAAAACCTTATTAACGGACTTGAAAACGATGCCTCACATCTCGTTGACGGACGCGAGGGACGCAAAGCCGTTGAGATTATACTCGCTATTTACCAATCCAGCCGTGAAGGTCGCCCCATTGAACTGCCGCTGTAGATGTTATCAGTCTTCGGTTCCCCGCTCTCGGTTAAGAGACTATTTTTAACAATTCACTACTGACCGGAACATTCCAAGTTGGGGAGGATTATTACAAACCGCTCTTACCAACAACTAACAACTGACAACTATTCGTAATCAAATACAATCTTAATCGCTTCATCTTTCTTATTTAGAGCCATTTCAAAACCGAGTTGCGCCTCTGTGAAAGGTAGATGATGCGTAATAATAGGCGATACATCGAAACGTCCTTGCGAAATCATATCCATCGCCAGTGGGAAGTCATTCGGGGCATCCGGGCCGACGGAGCCGATGAACCGTAGGTTTTTCCTGAAGAAATCCGCGAAATGGAAATCGTAGATTTCATCGTCCGGTACACCGAATGCAAGGAGCGTTCCACCGCGTTTGAGGAGTTGGAGACACTGGTTGATCGTCTCCGTCTGGTGTCCGACAACCTCAATGACCAGATCTGCCATTCTTCCTTCCGTAATCTCCTCAACAGCGGCGACGAGATCTTCCTCAGCGGGGTTAATCGCGTGTGTCGCACGCATCTTTTTGGAGATTGCCAATCGGAAGTCAACGAGGTCCGACGTAATCACTGTCCGAGCACCGAGGTTGCTTATCATGTGCGAAAAGAGGAGCCCCATCGGTCCCTGTCCAATAACGACGGTATCAAGATTGAGTAAGTTCGGCAGCTTCCGACATGCCCAGACAACAGTACCGAGCGGTTGCGACATCAGGAGGCAGTCTTT
The DNA here is from genome assembly GCA_022827225.1 of Candidatus Poribacteria bacterium. Taxonomy (GTDB): domain Bacteria; phylum Poribacteria; class WGA-4E; order WGA-4E; family WGA-3G; genus WGA-3G. Next base: position 7,171 of record JAJDTJ010000098.1, read on the forward strand.
TCGTGGAAAATCTGTCAACGGTATCGTAACGCTCTCATGCGACAGAAAATATTCCGAAAGTCCGCCGATGTGGCGTGGCAGTGCAAGGACTTCATCACCTACCTTGAACCTGTCTGATTTACTGTCGGTGACAACGCCGATTGCCTCATGGATCGAAAGTCCGGGTCCCATCGGATAGCTTTCTGTCGGGTGTTCAAGGACAAAGGACGGCATGTCGCTGCCGCAGATGGCACTGTGGACAGTTTTTATCATTATCGTGCCGTCAGGATAGTCAGCGAGATTCGGTTTTTCTATGTCAATAATTTCGATCTGTCGTGGTGCAACAATTTGCCCAGCTCTCATGTTTTTGATTCACTCCTTATCGATTGGATAATGCCTTCAAAACGTGTGGATGGAGTTTTCCGTTGGTTGCAACGATACCGCGATTCTCATGCATCCGTTTTCCTGTCAAGAAATTAAGCGGTGCACCGTTCGCGTCTGTCACTGTGCCGCCTGCTTCTTCGACCACAATCAGCCCCGCGGCGTGGTCCCAGATGCATTCTCGGTAATCCGGGTATGCCGGATTCGGGAGACGGATATAGAGAGACGCTTCGCCACGTGAGACGATGCCGTATTTCGCTTGGCTGTCCATCTGGACAGGCGGTTCTGTAATCCCGAGTGCATTCGCAATTTTACCGTGCGCGTCACTGTCACCGTGTGTGGACTCGAAACTCTCTGCGAAACGGTGCGTCGTCTCTGATACATACACTCGCTCCAAAAGTTCACCGGTTTTGGTGTAGAGGCGAGTACCTTGCCCCCGAATTGCGACAAAGAGGCATCCGCGTTCAGGTTCCGGAACGTCAAGACGGGACGGTAGATTCGGGCACCCCAGAACACCGAGTTGAACCACACCATCAACAATGTAAGCCAAAGCGATGGCGTACTGGTCACGACGGAGAAAACCTTTCGTGCCATCAATTGGGTCAAGCGTCCAAAAGCTCGGTCCGACCTCACCGCTGCCCCTATTGATCCATTCACAGACCGTTTCGGTAGTAGCTGTTGTCCCCTCAGAGAAATGACTCACATAGTCTGTGACGCGTTCTAAGAGCGGTGCGTTCTCTTGGAGCGCTTGTGCACTCTCCTCGGCGATAATCGCGTCGTCCGGAAAAGCCGCGCCAATCGCTTTACATATCAGGGCTTGCGACCCGAAGTCAGCGACGGTTACAGGACTCCGATCGGTCTTTTGAACCGCATCGGTTGGGACCATCTCCGCTTGTACCTGTTCACAGAGCTGTATCGCTTTTAGCACAGCATCAATGGCGGTTTGTACTTTAGCTTTCGGCTGTCGGTTTTCAGCCATCAGCGAAGAAGATTTTTGATTTGTCATCAGTTTCCTGTATTGAATTTGTTCATTGCTGTCAGAATGTCGTCCGTGACGAGTGTTTCGATGGCATCAACGGCACGATTGATGGTCCGTTCGATCTCAACTTCCTCATCTTCCGAAAATTCACTGAGAACATAATCGACCAAATCGCCGACCGGTTCTCCGATACCGATGCGGAGGCGTGGAAACACCGTGGTCCCTAAACGTTGAATGATGGACTTCATCCCTTTTTGACCCCCATCGCTCCCTTTTTGACGTATCCGAAGCACACCTATGTCGAGGTGAACGTCATCATAAACGACACAGAGATCAGAAAGCGGAACCTCAAACCGCCTGACGAGTGCGGCGACGGCGGTACCACTGTTGTTCATGTATGTCATCGGTTTCGCAAGAATGATAGACGTGTCGTGCCATGTCGTCTGTATCACAAGTGCGTTGCAGATTGAGATATGCGTCGGACGCGAAAATCTGGAATCCCGTTGGTAGAATCCTTCGTAGAGTGCATCAATCACGCGAAAACCGACATTGTGTTTTGTGTCCTCGTAGCGCGCGCCTGGATTGCCGAGTCCGACAATGAGTTTCAATTTTTTATCCATGCTTTACAAATTCGCTTCGCTTTAAGTTATAAGTAGCAGGTTATAAACGGTAGTAGGTGGTAAGTTATCAGTAAAGAGACTTCGGGACTTTTCCAAACGCTCTTTACTTATAACTTATAACCATTTATCACGGGAGACGCAGCGGCTGCGAGAGGTTGAGATGGCCCGCGATGGTTTCTATCTGCTTGCCGTCAATTAGAATCTGAATCTGTTTAACCTCATCCGGGAACGTGTCAAAAACGGTTCTGAGGATTGCCGTGACCGTCAGAAATTCTGCCGTCGTGCCGCCGATGTGTCCATCGGTGAGGTGACTCGAAAAATCCAAGTACGCCGTCTGCTGACTATCAATATAAACCTCGTTGAGTTCTGTTCCGCGGGGGATCGTGTTCCTGAAGTTAGGTGGTGTCTCTTGAATGAGTGCTGTAACGACCTGATTCAAGCGTTGGGTAAGTTCTCTATGGAGCCGCCGTTCGGTTTTAACAGGGACAAGCATCATCGCGGTAGGGTCAAGCAGGAATAGATTGACCTCTTGCGGTTCCGGCGGTACCTCCGAAGGGTACGCAGCAGCCGGTGGTGGTGGCGGCGGAACTGGAATTACCGTCTGCTTTGATCTTTCAATGATATACAGTGTTCCACCGAGGCAGATAGCAACAGCGACGAGGGTTATACCCCAGATTACTAAGAGTCTTGAAAAGCCTGCCCTATCCTTATATGTCACTGTTTCTGCCCTTATTATAAGAAGTTGTAAGTTATAAGTTATAGGAAAGAGCGGATTAGGAAAGTCCCGAGGCTTCCTCTTAACCTACCACCGCCCACTTATAACCAACCACCTTTTATACCCAACCGGTATCTATTGTTCCGATACTGTAGGCAAAGTGTTTTGGTTAATAGAAGAGATATATCGCTGGAGTGCACGGGTAATCGCTTGCGCAACGCTTGCTGTGTATTCAGAATTAGAGAGTCTTTCTAAATCCTCAACATTAGACAGGTAGCCAAGTTCCAAAATGACAGCTGGCATATAGGCATCAGATAACGCAATGAGCGGTAGGTCTATAATCTGGATCGGTGTTTCTGTCAGAAAATTCAGTTCCGTTTGGAGTGCATAAGCGAGGTCCTTGCTCTGTTTTAAATAGTCGGCTTGTGCAAGAATTTTTAACCGTTGCCCCGTGAGTGCCGGCTTAATAGTACTGGTGAAGCGGAGTTGTCCCTTCGGATTATTGACGTAGATCCTGATCCCTTTATGGTATGGTGAGAAAGAGGCGTTGCAGTGTAGGCTGAGGAAGAGCTGTCCACGGCTCTGCTTAGCGACCTGAATGCGTTCAAAGTGCGTTTTCTCGGTATCTGTTTCACGGGTGAGATGGACTTGTATGCCGTGCTGCTTGCTCGTCCATTGAAGTTGTTTGGCGAGTGCAAGAACGATATCTTTTTCAAGAACCCCTGTGCTACCTGCGCAGCCGCGATCGTCTGTTCCGCCGTGTCCGGGATCAACAATGATTATCAAATCCTGCGTCCCGTTTGTCTCTACCGGGATCAATGTGTCTTTGGGTCTTATCTGTAGCCGATTTAAACTGGAATTATAGATGACTTCAACGTCGTTGAGGATCGGTAGAAGTTCTGTAAAAAAAGCGATAGGCAACATCGGCTGCTGTGCGACGATGATAGGAGGCGTAGAGAGCGTAACCGTCTGCCCACCGGGATCGATACTCACTGTCGGTCTCCGCATTTGTAGGCGGATTTGCCTATCTTTCGTTTTGAGGGTGAGTCGTTGTCGCGGGTGGTTGTATTGATGCGTCGCCGCGGGATCGATGACCTGTTTCACAGCGTCAACGGGTAGGTAAACCCGTTTGTTCTGATAGTGTGCTTGCACCTCAGCGACGGTTTTTCCGTTCACATCAATAAAGCGGACGGTAGGCACTTGTGCGATACTACGCAGGGCAATAGCAAAGACGAGCACACATAAGAAAAGCACACCAATTTTAACAGGGAGAATATCCCTGTTGGCGCACCTTTCTTGTGCTTTCTCGGTATAGGCAGTGTTATTCGTCCTCGTCGTCGTCGTCACTGCGTCTACGGGAGATGATTTCTGGTTCCACAGGTTGTTCAGCGGATGCCTCTTCACCTTCAGCGGCTTCTTCACCTTCAGCAGCTTCTTCACCTTCTTCATCCTCTACTGGTTCTTCAATTTGCATACGTGGCTGGCTGACCATCGCTATAACCCGTTCCGGTTCGTCTAATATTTCAATGTCATCATCAAGGTTTAAATCGCTGACGTGGACAGCATCACCAATATCCAATCCACTCACGTCAATTGAAATATCGGATGGCAACTGCAAGGGCAAGCAGTGAAGCGTCACTTGACGCAGCGGAATTTCGAGGATACCGCCTTCCTGTACGCCGGGCGGATTACCTTCCAAAACAATCGGCACAGTTGACGTCACCGGTTCATCCAGGGAGATTCTGATAAAATCGGCGTGGACCAACATCTGTTTTTCCACCGGATGGCGTTGAATTTCTTTGATAATCGCGGTTTCCGTGTTTCCGCCGACTTCCATCTTAATAATAACGTTTTCACCGTGTGTTCGTAGGAATTGTCTGAAGGTTCGAGCATCGAGCTGGATTGTTAAGGTGCCTTGGGCACGTCCATAGAGTATAGCAGGAACAATCCCATCGCGCCGAAGCGCACGTGCATGCTGCTTCCCGAAAGTGTCGCGTTGCTGAACCTCTAATGTTGCTTGTTGCATTTTTTTACTTTTCCTTGCGGTTAAAATTCGTGCGTTTAGATGCCTATGTACGTTTTTTAAATCCGCACTCCATTTCATTCCGTGCTACCGTTTTGATATTATGGAAAACCTTTGCGTAATATAATGAAACACAGGGCGAAAACCTAATCGTTCAACGACTTTTTCATAGATTCAGTAGTCGTATGAAAAAGGAAACAGGGCGGGTAGGATTCGAACCTACGCATGCAGGTTCCAAAGACCTGTGCCTTACCGCTTGGCCACCGCCCTTTAATCTTCGATATACACACCGACAGGACTGGTTACCGTCGTCGTGCAAAAACTAACCCTGTTTTTGAAGTGTGATTCACTTCGGTGTGCCAAGGTACTGTCCTGCATCACAGCGAACAGCGTTGCACCGCTCCCAGACATTAGCGCACCACGGCACCCAGCCTGCGTAGATAGCTCGGTTTTTAGCGCGGCGATTTCAGGGTATTCGGCAAAAACTGGCACTTCAAGAAGGTTGTAAAGCCTCTCGGCAACGCCGAGGATGTCGTCCTTCTCCATAAGAGTCCCTATAATTATACCCGCGTTTTCACGCTTTGTCAAGGAAAAATCCAGCTTTTTGAAAACAGCCGCTGTCGAAATCTCGATACCCGGATTTAAAAGGAGGAGCGGTAGATCGGAAAGCACACGGAGATGTGTTAACTGATCACCGATGCCGAGTCCTAATGCGGCACCGCCGCGCAAACAGAACGGAACATCCGCGCCTAATTGAGCCCCGAAGCGCATTAGAGCTTCCTGCGTGAAACCAAGTCGAAAGACTTCGTTCACACCGTGAAGGACGGCGGCAGCATTTGCACTCCCGCCTCCAAGTCCAGCCGCAACTGGAATCCGTTTGTGGATCTCAATTGCGATACCACCGATACCGCCTACTGCATCGTTGAGAAGCTTCGCCGCTTGATGTGCCAGATTACGCGAATCGCACGGAACCGATGGGTGTTCACAGTGAACCTTTATGTCTTTCGTTCGTTGTTTGCAGATGATAACATCGTCGTGCAAACCGATGGAGTGGAAGATCGTTTCAAGGTTGTGATAGCCGTCCTCCCGCTTTCCGACGACATCCAGATAGAGGTTGATTTTCGCATGGGCACGGACTCTTATCTTTTGCACAATTTTGCACGCTACTCCGCTAATTCCGACAACGGGATGATTTTAAAGTCCTCTGTTAAAAACCGTGCCGCGTCAAATTTACTATCCTTAATCTCAACGTTAAGTTCAACTTTGGCGATATTCACAGCGACTCGTGTCTGTTCAAGCGGACGTTCGATTTCAACCCGATGCGGACGCAAGATACCGCTTACCGCTCGATAATTGGAGAAGGCAGCGCGATGCTGAAGTGTTTCGTTCTCATCGTTGATACGCCATTCTGTCACTCGCGGCTCCCCGTCACGGACAAAGAGAACGATGGTCTCTACATCCCCTTCTTTGACCCCTGGACGCGTAATCGTAAATTTCGTTCCGGAAATCTCAACAGACGTGAAGTCATCTGTGCGTCCATCGAGGAACGGATTGGCGAAGATGGCACTTAACACATCCGACACGCGCAAGTCTATACCGAAAATTTCTCGTAAAGCCCCATCAGATAACGGACCGCGATACGTTCTGCGTTCGTTGAGTAAGGCAAGTATAAATTGGTTTTCATCTTGGTTGGCGATTGCGACTCCGCGGGGTTCATGTAACCCGCCCATCGCTTGGATGTGAAGCAATTCGCCACCCTTTTCCGATTTCTTATACCACAGCGACTCCTGGAGTTCCTCGCGCTGTTCACCTTCCTCAATTGTTACCGTCATCTGGGTAATTTTTAGAGAACCGGTGAGATCGTATCTTACTCGCAATGTGGTCAGGATAGCATCTAATTCTGCACGTGACGCGGGTGTCAATTGAATTGCCGAGGTACTCGGACTACATCCGACAATAATTGCAAACAGGAGTAGACACGTCCTGTGTGCAATCCACAAAACCACCGGCTGAAGATCCTTGCCTTTACGAGTTAACAGTGTACGGTATAATAACATCTTACAAAACTTCCGACATCGATTTTTCGACGATATTGACGGCTTCCTCAACGTGTCCTGCATTGATATTGAGTGGCGGTAAGAATCGGAGGACATAATCATTCGTGCATATCGTGACGAGTCCGTTCTCTATACATTTCGCAGCGAGTGGCTTCGCATCAACTTCCATAACTAAACCGCGGAGCAGTCCTTTTCCGCGTACCTCCTTGATCGGATATTTGTCTTTCAGTTCCATCAACCCGCCTGCAAGGTAGTTCCCCATTTTAACGGCGTTCACGGCGAGGTTCTCTTCCAGAATCGTTCGGACAGTTGTCGCTGCTGCAGCAGTGACTAACGGGTTTCCACCGAATGTCGCTGCATGCGTGCCGGGTACAAAACTCATCGCAACGTGTCGTTTTGCTAACATTGCCCCGATAGGAACGCCGCTACCGAGTGCCTTTGCCATCGTAATCACATCCGGCACAACGCCGTAACTCTGGTATCCGAAGAATGTTCCGAGTCTCGCCATCGCTGTCTGTACTTCGTCGAACATGAGCAGTAGGTTGTGTTCATCACAGAGTTCGCGTAAGCCTCGGAGGTAGCCATCGCTGGGCATATTAACACCGCCTTCGGACTGGATCGGTTCAACTAAAATCGCACAAGTCTTTTCACTGATAACGGTTTCGGTCGCTTCCAAATCGTCGAACGGTACGTATTTGAATCCTTCAAGCATCGGTTCAAACCCGACGTGATATTTCGTTTGTGCGGTAGCCGTGATAGTTGCCATCGTCCGTCCGTGGAACGAGTTCTCCATGGTGATGATTTCATAGGCATCCGTTCTGCCGTTGTCTTTGGCATATTTGCGTGCCAGTTTGATCGCTGCCTCGTTGGCTTCGGCACCGCTATTGCAGAAAAAGCACTGATCCATGTCGGAGTTATCAATGAGGAGTTTCGCGAGTTCTGCCTGCGGTTGGATATAGTAAAGATTAGATGTATGGAGCAGTTTGCCTGCCTGTTCACGAATCGCTTCGACGACCTCCGGGTGGCAATGCCCTAAACCGTTGACGGCGAGTCCACCGAGGAAGTCGAGGTATTTTTTGCCATCGGCATCCCAGAGATAGGGTCCCTCGCCTTTGACGAATGCAAGGCTTCTGTCACCGTAAGTATTAATGATATATTCTGTCGCCATCGCTTTAATTTCAGCGGTTGTCATCCTTGAATTCTCTCCTTTTATTAGTTGTCAGTCGTCAGCCATCAGCTGTTAGCAGACAGCAAAGAAAGTTTTCTGGTAATCTGAAACCTCTTGTGGCTGAAAGTTTCCGACGGTTTCCGATAGCCATTATACTACATTTACCAATTCGTATAGGAACCGTCGTCGCGTTGGTAGCCGGTCGGTGGTCCGTATTCTGGTGTTAAGACGTTGGTGAGTGCAGCCTCGTTGAATTCGATGCCGAGTCCGGGACCTTCGGGTGGCAAGAGATAACCCGATTCAAACGGCACCTGGACAGGGAACACGTCGGTCAGCGAAGACATCGGGGCGCGTGGGAGTTCCTGTACGCCAACGAGCGGTGATGCCAAACAGAGATGCAGACACGCTGCAGCGGATACAGGCCCCAACGGGTTATGCGGTGCAATATGGATGTAGTGTGTTTCGCACCATCCGGCGATTTTGCGTGCCTCTGTTAACCCACCCGCGATACAGACATCGACGCGGCAATAGTCCATCAGGTCTTCTTCGATGACTTCTCGGAAGGTCCATTTGCTATCGAATTGTTCGCCGACGGCAAGCGGTACCGAGGTCTGCTGCCGGAGTCGTCTGAGACTGGCGGGATTCTCGCTCCGAAGCGGATCCTCGATGAAAAACGGATGGTACTCAGCGACCTTGTTACAGAAATCAAGGCTATCCGCTGGATCAAGACGCGTATGTACGTCAACGAGTATCTCTACATCGTCGCCTAACGCCTGGCGGACGGCTTGTACCTGTTCAATGCCGTTCTGGATTGCGCGCTTCGGTTCAAACGTTCCAGTATCTGAACCATCAGCCAGCCCCCATCGGACGAACCTCCAACCGGCTTCGTGGGTTTGCCGACAGCTCTCAACGAGCGCATCAATCGAGCCACCGCCGTTATGCGGGTAGCAGACGACTTTATCTCTTGTGCGTCCACCCAACAGTTCATAGACAGGAACGTTGAGTGCTTTGCCTTTGATGTCCCAGAGTGCGATATCTACGGCACTCACAGCAGCGGATTGGACGACACCGCCGGGGAAGAAGCCTCCGCGGAACATCACCTGCCATAGATGCTCGATCCGGAACGGGTCGGCACCGATAAGGAACGGTTCAAAGGAGCGGACGACTTCCGCTAAGGCTACCGCGCGACGGCGCAGCCCACCTTCACCGACCCCGTAGATACCGGCATCGGTTTCGACTTTCACGAAGAAATGACCGCTCGCTGAAACAAAGGATTTGATATTGGTAATCCGCATACTCTCCCCTCAACATTTCTAAATAATTGTCCTCTGTGCATCGTTCCACTCCGTTTCACGATGGTTTTCAGTTACATCAAAAACATAGTCTAAACAACGCGCAGGACAGACAGAAAACGACGGTATTGTGGTATTCAACGAATCTAACAAACCGCAAGGTAAAATTAAAATCCAACGGGTGCACTCCACTACTTACTACACCGCATCCAATGTTGGCGTATTGTCTTGACAGTAAACCGGACGGAAGAGGGTCTGACGTTTGAACGGCATCTCTTCAACATGTTTTGGGTGTGGCTCCCACCTATGCCACTTGTTGCCAACGGTGTTATAGCAGTGGAAAATTGCGACCCGATCGACTTCTTCGTTAGTCCATTTGGCACCGGTATGTGTAATCGCCTCTGTGAAAACGAGCATGGAGCCGGCAGGACAGGTATAATCTTCCCACAAAGGTGAATTCCGATCTGCTGTTGACTGTGGCGCAGGAAACGCCCCTTTATGACTGCCGGTGAGGAACATCGTTCCACCATGCCCCTCTTTCACGGGGTTCAGTTCCCAGACGACACGCGTCAACCCGCTGTGCGCCCTATCGTGGTGCAGATGATAGGTATGTGAGTTGCCAGGGAAGTTGAGCATGCCACGCCCGCCGTGTGGACGGAAGTTGTCGTGTCCGTTCGAGCGGATGGTTAGGAATGTACCTTCTAATCGGAAGCCGTAGCAGTTTTCATTGGCATAGCCAGAAGTCAGGAATTCGTTCATGAATCCGAACACAACCGGATGATCGGTTAGCGATTCGAGAGGACCGCCGATAGAGGAGCGATGGTGTTCAGGGATTGACACCGGGTCTTGTTTGAGTTGGTAGCAAAACTCGCGCATCTCTTTAACCTCTGATTCGCTAAGCACACCCGGGAACAGGAGCCACCCACGGGTATCAAAGAGGAAACGTTGTTCTTCCGTGAGCGGAATTGGCGGTAGATTGTCAGCATTTGTCGTAGGATTCGGCATAGTTCTTTCCTTATTAGGAATGGTTATCAGTTTCAGTTAAAGAACGTTTTGATGCATCAGAAATCCCCTGTAACTGGTAACCGATAACGGATAACTATTCGTACAAACGTTCATCTTCGAGTGATAGCCAAGTGCCATAATCGCGGGGCATCTCTTTGATTTCACCTAAACCTGCTTCGGTACGCCATCGTAACAACGGATGCTCCCGATTTTTCTGGGGCAGCTCGACACGTGTACCGTAAGCGGCGGACTCAAAAATCGCCATCAAAATCTCCATGACATGACGACCTTCTTCGCCGTTGGATTCATGTTCTCGGTCTTCGTCTAATGCGTTTACATACTCTTCAACGAAACAATAATCATCGGCGTCTGCGCCCTTGCCCGGATCAAAATGCTCTGGATAGATAGATGGGAGTGTCTGCCACTGGTCGTGCGTCCTATCAGGAACGAAATGTGGTGTAGGTAGCCACCATGAACCTTTCAACTCTGACCAGAGGAGTCTGCCCTCAGTGCCGTAGAGTTCCATGACATAGGCATCGGTATCGACCTTCGGGAATCGGTGCTGGATGAGTGTGCCGGTAACATTTCTGTCAAATTGCAGTACGGCTGTGGCGTATTCCCCCGCGACTGTACCCATGCCTGCTGGTGAGGGGAGTACGTCGTCGTATCCAATGGCGCGCCCACCCGATGTTACCTGTGCCACGACGTTCCGACACTTCCCACCGAAACGGAGCATGTTGTTAACGACATGTGTTCCAATGTTCATCAACCCGTAACCGGCATAATAACCTTTGCCACTGGCGTAGATGTAACGCAGGTCCCCGATTTTACCCTCGTCTAAGGCTTTCGCGACCGCTTGCATCGACGGACTCGTGCGGCGTTGGTGATGTACGGCGACACGAGCGTTTTTCGCTTTCGCCTTTGCTAACACCTCGTCCGCTTGAATGAGGTCAGCACAGAGCGGTTTCTCGACTTCGATATTCACACCGTGTTCAAGTACACGCATACAAAGTGGATAGTGTACCTCTGTTGCCGTAGGGATAGCGACAATATCGGGGGCAGTTTGACGGATCATCTCGTCTAAATCGGTGAAATGTGCTGAGACATTCACGATATTACCAAGAGTTTCTAACCGTTCTTCGACGAGATCGCAGAGTGCTACGATTTCAGTGCGTGGATGTGCGTGATACGCCTTCGCTGCCGAGGTACCGCGACTCCGACACCCTAATATAGCGACACGATAAGTTTTCATAATCCTTTCAACCTGGAAAACTCTATATGTTCCTTTTCTGTTTGTAGCATAAACCCGTGGGTGACGCTTTTTTTCCTCTTAACCTATTTGACAACACCTTCCACCCAGATAATTGACTAAATAGGGTAAATATCCTAAAGTTATGAGTAAACGAACCAAACTTAAAAAGGGTGTCTACCCATCTCAGAGATTGTATCATTATTTACTATTTTCAGTCCACATTTATCAACAACAACAGGTGTGTAAGGTTTTTGGCGCTGACTTTTGTGTGAGTTAAGGGTTGAAGTCTTTGGTAGAAAATGGTATTCTCCCTTATGCCGCAAAACCGCACCTACCCAACTCAGAATGAACCTCCACCAAGATTACTCAAAAGGTTGCAATATGCCATCTTTTACGATCAGGGTCTTCTGGTCATAAACAGCGTCCCCGTCGGCATTAAAAGAGAATTTGCCAAGCACCGTGTCAAAGTCCATGATATTCGCCAGCGCATCCCGAATCGAGACTGGCTCGGTTGATTCGGCGTTCTTAATCGCCTCCGCTAAAATGTGGACAGCAGCATACGAGGATGCAACGAAGACATTTGGCTCCGTCCCGTAAATCGCAGTGTAGCTCTGAACAAAGACTTGATTTCCCGGTGTGTCGTCTGTGGGGAGCCAACCGATAAAAGTGATTGCACCTTCCGCTGCGGCACCTGCGGCTACTACCTCAACACTGGTTAATGAGCTCACAATAAACGGAACAGATATACCGAGTGCGTCTGCTTGAACGAGTATCCCCGGTTTTTCCGGCGGCAACGCCGACACAAAAATGGCATCCGGATTCAACGCCTGTATCCGGGTTAATTGCGCCGAGAAATCGGTATCGCCACTCGCGAACGGTTCTGTAGCGAGTACCTCAATACTCTTCGCAGCAAACGCTTCCTGCAATGCCGTGTCCCGATCCGTGGAAAAGACATCGGTTTCGTCATACATCGTAGCCACGCGTTGATAGCCGAGTTTCTCGTGCGTTACCTCAATGCCTTTAGAAACCACAATGTCTGTCGTCAGCGGGATCCGAAAGACAAAGTCACTGATTGCAGTGAGCCCGCGAGCACCCGCTGTTGGGCTAATGGCAATAACCTGATTTTCTTTGGCAATCGGAAAAGCCGCCTTCGTTGCACTCGACGACGCGGGCCCTAAAATAACAGATACGCTGTCTTCACGAATCAGTTTATTGAAAGCATCAACCGCACCCGCTGGCGTACTCGTATCATCTTCAACAATAAACCTGAATTCGGTATTACCGAGTTGTCCATTGTTAATTTCACTCAGAGCGAGATCGAGGCCCCGTTTCATAAGTTCGCCTGCGGAAGCCAAGTGACCCGTCAAAGGTAAAACGACTCCGATCGACATCGCCTCGCTCTTATCTTCTATTTCAGGTGTAGTAGGTTGGGCAATTTGGGATATCCGCTCACAAGCAGAGAACCCTACGATCAAGATGGCAATTGCCACCATGAATATAAATGATTTCATTCACTATGTTCCTTTCTTTTTTTAGCCATCAGCAGTCAGCCATTATCAAACCCGCATAACAACTGGAAAAATAAGCGGTGTCCGTTGCATCTGCTTCGAGAAAAACCGACGGAGCGCACCACGGACTTCATCTTGCACGGTCTCTGTCTCGTGTTTCTGTTCGTCGCTCAGGTTCGCAATGACGTTCCGAGTAATCTCTTTCGCTGCTTCCATCAGTTCCTCTGATTTGTCCATATAGACAAACCCACGCGAGATAATCTCTATCTCTCCAGTGTTCAGTCCGGTTTTAGCGTCATTAGCGGTTGTCGGAGACTGTTCGCTGGCGGTAGAGTGTTCTCCCTGTGAAGCAGTTTCGTCCGTCACAATACCCTCTTGCTGATTGCCATCACCCGTATCGCTGTGCAGGACAATAATCGGAACGACGATGCCATCTTCGGAAAGTTGGATACGGTCGCGTAAAACGATATCCTCAAGCTCCAGTTCCGCTTTACCATCAACAAGCACGCGTCCAGAACGTCCCTCACGTCCAAGAACTTCACATGAATCAGCCGTCAGATAAATCAGCTCGCCATCTTCAGCGACGTTGATGTTTTCTATGGGGATACCGACAGATTCAGCGAGTTCAGCGTGCCGAACAAGGTTTTGATATTCACCGTGCATCGGCGTAAAAAACTTCGGACGCAACAGATTGATCATCAACTTGAGATCTTCGCTTGCACCGTGTCCTGAAACATGGACATTTGAATTCCCTTCATGGTATATCTTCGCACCTCGTTTGAGCAGATGGTTCACCACATGCCTGATCGCCCTTTCGTTCCCCGGAATAATGCGAGCAGAAATCACCACAGTGTCCCCCTGCTCCACGTTTAGGAAGGGATGATTGTCGAATGCAAGCAATGTTAAAGCCGAGCGCGGCTCACCTTGACTGCCCGTACTTAAAATCATGACTTCGTGCGGTCTAAACATAGACGCATCGCGCGCATCAATGAAATAGTCCGGGTTCACCTTAAGGTAACCGAGTTCGGAAGCCGTACGCACATTGTTAATCAGTGACCGCCCAGCAACAGCAATCAGCCGCCGATGTTTATTTGCCAGATCAATGAATTGCTGGACACGGTGTAGACTTGAGGAAAAAGTGGACAGAAATAGTTTCTGCTCAGTATTCTGGAAGATACTGTCTATCGCGCTATAAATACTACGTTCTGACGGCATTTGTCCAGGACGTTCAGCGTTTGTGCTGTCGGAGATGAGCATCAGCACACCCTCCGCACCTAAGCGCGCAAGCGTCTGAATATCGGTCAACTTACCGTCAATGGGGGTCATATCGAACTTAAAATCACCGGTATGCACGATAACACCGATCGGTGTCCGAAGCGCAATTGCAACACTATCTGGGATACTATGCGTGACATGAATGAATTCAGCCGTAAAGTCCCCTAATTCGACCGTATCACCGGCGACAATCGTGTTCAGTTGCGCCTTACCGAACACACCGTACTCACGCAACCTTCCGCTTGCGATTGCAAGTGTGAGTTGCGTGCCGTAGACCGGTACATCCAGTTGACGTAGTACATAAGCTAAGGCACCGATATGATCCTCGTGTCCGTGTGTCAGAAAGATACCGCGAATCTTTTCTTGACGTTCAACGAGATAACGGATATCTGGAAATATCAAATCGACACCGGGCATATCTGATTTGGGCAGCATGAAACCGGTATCAATCACGATAAGGTCGTCTTCGGTTTCGTATACCATCATGTTCATCCCAAATTCGCCTAAGCCACCTAATGGTATGATCGAAACGCTTCCGTTAACGTTTTCTTGATTGTTATTAAGTATGGAATCTGTCATAGAGTATTTATCGAAAATAAAAAACAGTGCTATAATTTTAAAACTTACGCAAGATCAGTGCATTCGCTTTCAGAATTGGAAGGATGGAAGAATAGGACCCTTCCAATCTTGTTGTCTCCCTGTCTTCCTATCTTTCATCCTTGCTTTTCAGCATATCTGTGTTATGCGTAAGTCATACGATTTATCGCCAATGCAGATCGAAATAGTCATGTGTCGTTGAGGTCACCTGCTGCATTTTGCCGGTTCCAACATCTAAGACGAAGATTTCGCTCGTGCGCCGTCCATCCGAATCTTTACCGATAAATGCAATCTTGTTACCATCCGGACTCCAGGTGCCGTCCCGGCCCGGATAAAGACTCAGGTTCAGATAGTTCTGAAAACGTCCCTTCTCTATAGTAGCAACGCAGATCTCGCCTGACGTATAAAATAGGATCTGTTTGCCGTCTGGGGACCACTCTTCGATGTTGCCACACGGGGGTTCGTCGAGCTGCATGAACCACGTCCGTCCCATGCTGACGACATCTGGTTGTGCAATCGCGAGGAGACCTTCTGTCTTAAACGCGATCCATTTACGGTCCGGCGACCATTCGGGCCATTGTATGTCCTTCGGCAACACTTCGAGCAACCTTCTATTCGGCTCCTTAACCCTTTCGCCTTTCGGGTCCCAATGTAACCATCCGCTTGCCCACCGCTGCGTCCGCCACCGCTTGATTTTTCCATCAACTGGTACTTCCCAATTTTCCAGCGGGTCTTTCGGACGGTCAATCTCAACGACAACCAGAACAGCATGGCTCGACGGAGACCACCAGAAATCGTGAATGCCATATTCTCTCTTGATGAGTTGCTTTTTCTCAGACCCATCTGCTCGCATCACATAAAGCGATTTCGCACGCTCCGCACCGGATATATAAGCGATCCATTCCCTATCCGGTGACCATCGCGGATTACGAGAAACAGCGTCATCCGTGAGCCGCTGGAAATCCGTGCCATCTGGATTCATCGTACAGATGTTATACTGATAGAATTCCCACCAACTCGTTGTATCTCGTCCGCGCTCCAGCGTCCGCGTCGTAATTCGGAAACCGTCTTCATTCAGAAGTGGCTCACGGATCGCAAAAACCAGTTTACCGGCACCGCTTTCTGCAAACACAACGCCATCTACTGCAACAACCAGTATCAACATATATATTGCCGATATGATACGCATACGTCCACCCTTTTAATATAGTTATCAGTTGTCAGTTACAAGAGTCCTCTTGACTGAAAACTGAGTACTGTTAACTGATAACCACTGACAACTGAAAGATTTTTTTTTCGGAGAAAAAAATCGTACTGTTCTCACTGCGAAGCATGATAACTACTAAACAACGATGTTAATCAGACGATTTGGCACGACGATAACCTTCCGAACCGGTTTCCCTTCAATAAATCGTTGAACCCGTTCATCTGCAAGTGCGGCTTCCTCAATCTCTTTATCAGTCGCATCCGCAGGAAGTTCAAGCCGGTTGCGGAGTTTCCCGTTCACTTGCACAATGATGGTTACCGTGGCACTTGTGAGCACCGATTCGTCGTGTGTCGGCCACTGTTCATGTGCAATAAAACTTGTTTCACCAAGACGATGCCACAACTCCTGAGCAATGTGCGGTGCATAAGGCGCAAGCAGATGCAGGAAAATCTTCATGATTGCCTTCGGTAACGTTTTCACCTGTGTAGCCGTGTTAACGAAGATCATCATCTGACTGATTGCAGTGTTCATCTTGTCAATAGATTCCGTGTCCGCCGTCACCTGCTTAATCGTTTTATGGAGTTCGCGCCAGAGTTCGGACTCGGTTGTACCAGCAGCGTCGGTCAACTTCTCGCTGAGTTCGCCGCTATCTTCATCAATAATGAGTCGCCAGACGCGTTGCAGGAAACGATAGACACCCTCCACACCAGCATCCTGCCACGGCGTACTCGCTGTTACAGGACCGATAAAAAGTAGATAGAGGCGAAGCGCGTCCGCACCGTAATTGTCAATAACGTCGTTCGGGTTGATGACGTTAAATCGCGACTTAGACATCTTCTCCATCTGTGTCTGGAGCGGTACGCCAGAGGTTTGTGCAACGAATTTGCCATCACGCTGTTCAACTTCGTGCGGATAGTAGTACTTACCTGCAGCGTCTTGGTAAGATTCGGCGAGGATCGTGCCTTGGTTGAGCAACCCTTGGAACGGCTCTTTAGTCGAAACCAAACCGGAATCGTAAAGCACTTTATGCCAAAAACGCGCATACAACAGGTGCAGAACAGCGTGCTCAGCACCGCCCATATAGAGGTCTACCGGCATCCAGTAGCGTTCGAGTTCCGTATCAAAGGGTGCCTCGGTATTGTGGGCATCCAGGAACCGTAAATAATACCAGCAGGAACCCGCCCATTGTGGCATAATGTTCGTCTCCCGCGTCCCGATCCTACCATCAGGTAGCCTCACCTTCAGCCATTCTTTGTCGGCACGAGCGAGGGGCGGTTTGCCGCCTGCTGTCGGTTTATATGCATCAATCGGCGGCAGCTTAACCGGCAATGCCGCATCCGGCACCTGAACAATAGTCCCGTCCTCAAGATGCACAAGCGGGAAAGGTTCACCCCAATACCGCTGCCGAGAGAAAAGCCAGTCCCGTAGACGGTATTGCACTTGACCCGTGCCGCTCCCTTCGCCTTCGAGCCAGGCAATCATCTTCTCTTTCGCTTCTGTAACCCGCAAACCGTCGAGGAAACCCGAATTGACACAGACACCGTCGCCTTCAAAAGGCGCCTCTTCAATCGGTTTTTCGCCGCCCTTGATAACTTCAACGATAGGGATGCCGAAGGTTGAGGCGAACTCGTGGTCGCGTTCATCGTGCCCCGGCACAGCCATAATAGCACCCGTACCGTACGTCATAAGCACATAATCCGCAACCCAGATTGGGATCGGTGCGTCGTTACATGGATTGATCGCATAAGCACCTGTAAAGACCCCCGTCTTCTCGGTGGCGAGGTCGGTACGCTGGAGATCCGATTTGTTCGCAGATGCCTTAACGTAAGCATTGACTTCGGAGGCCACATCCGGGTGCGTTACCTCGGAGACAAGCGGATGCTCCGGCGCGAGGACGCAATACGTTGCCCCGAAAAGCGTATCCGGACGCGTCGTGAAAACCGTAAACGTCTTATCGTTATCTTTAATACTAAAAATAATCTCTGCACCTTCGGATTTGCCGATCCAGTGCCGTTGCATCTCTTTAAGTCCGTCAGGCCAGTCCAATAAATCCAAATCGTCCAATAACCGTTCGGCGTAAACTGTAATTTTGAGCATCCATTGATGCATGAGGCGGCGTTCAACCGGGTCACCGGTCTCAACATATTTGCCGTCCTTTACCTCTTCGTTTGAAAGCACGGTACCCAACGCTGGACACCAGTTAACCGGCACATCGGCGAGATACGCCAAACCTTTTTCATAAAGTCGGAGGAAAATCCACTGTGTCCATCTGTAATATTCAGGTAGGGAGGTATCAATCTTGCGGGACCAGTCGTAAGAGAGACCGATACGTTGAATCTGCTGTTGAAAGATTTCTGTATTCCGTTTGGTAACATCCACCGGATGTTCATTTTCGCGAACCGCATACCGTTCCGTCGGAAGTCCGAAGGCATCCCATCCCATGGGGTGCATCACATAGTAGCCTTGCATCCGCCGGAAATTTGCCAATACATCCGTCGGCACGTAATTCTTCGCGTGTCCCATATGTAGTCCGGCACCAGAAGTATAAGGGAACATTCCGAGCACATAGAATTTCGGCTTCGTTTTCAGGATTTCGATATCATTTGAAACTTTAAATGCTTCTTTTTTTTGCCACTCGGCTTGCCAATACGGTTCTATTTCCGCCGGGGCATAAGGATGGTTCTCCATGTCGCGTTCGTCTCCTATGTATATTGACTGTATATTGACTTACAAAATAAATTCTAACACAACCCCGCCCTATTGTCAAGATTACTTTCCATCTGTTGCAGGACAATTTATAGTAAGCGTTAGAATTAAAGATACATGTTTATGACTTCATCAATAGTTCTATCAGCATTGTATTCTCTGAGACGTTTTATATTCGCAAAGTCGTGTTCAATCGGGTTGTAATCGGGTGAATAAGGTGGCAAAAAC